>DAOPRQ010000095.1:0-7835 GCA_035349055.1 Propionicimonas sp. | reverse complement strand
TGGGTGCTCATGGCTCAGGCGACGCTGTAGTTCTCGCCGGCCTCGTAGACGGCCTCCATGATCCGGTCGAAGTCGACCGGGGCGTCCGAGGTCACGTTCAGCTTGGCATCTTCAAGGGTCAGTTCGACGCCGGTCACGCCGGGGACGGCGGCGACCTCTTCCTTGATCGCGTGGACGCAGTGGTTACAGGTCATTCCGGTAACGGTGTAGGTCGCGAGCATTGCGGTTTCCTTTCGTTGGACTTCAGTTGGTCTTTGGATTCGGTTGGTCGAGCTGGACCCGTCAGGAGCGAACCAACCGCGCGATCGCAGCGGACGCTTCGGCGAGCTTCTCCTCTGCTTCGGCGCCGCCCGCTCGCGCCGCGCGGACGACGCAATGGCTGAGGTGTTCGTCCAGCATCGCCAGGGCGAAGCCTTCGAGCGCCTTGGTCATGGCCGACACTTGGGTGAGGATGTCGATGCAGTACTGCTCCTCGTCGACCATGCGCTGCAGCCCGCGCGCCTGGCCCTCGATACGGCGCAACCTGCGCAGGTACTCGTCCTTGTGGTCGAGATACCCGTGGCCGGAGTCGTGGTGACACTCGGCCCGGTGTGACAGTTGTTCTTCGTGATTCGCGGTCATCTTCATCCTCCCTCTTCAGGATACCCCCCATGGGTATGGAAGCCAAGCCAGAGGTTGTGGATAGTGTGTGCATAACCGCGAGTGCGCAGCCGCTATACACCCGGCCAGGCTTCGCCTGTCAAGTCCGGTCCGACGGTCTCAAAATTGCTGTACGACTTCTTCCGTCCACATGGGCATGAAGCATCTTCCCTTGTCAGATGGCGCTTCACTGAACGATTCACGAGGTTTCCACAGTTACGGCACCACTCCTTGCACAGCCCCCTGCGCGTGTCGCGCGCGTTGTCCCCACGCTATCCACAGGGCCTGTGGATAGCGCCATTGAGACGTGACCCGGATGGGTCTAGGTTGGCGCGGGTCGGAAGGTGCGGGGCGACGATCCGGAACCGTCGCGAGGCGGCCGACAGAAAGTGTCTGAGGCTCGTCCTAACGTGCTCAGCGGAGCATGGATCAGTGGTGAAGACGAGTCTTGAGGGGAGTCATGTCGCTCGCAGAAGTCATCGACTACGAAGAGGCATCCTACGCAGGGCCCGATCGCACGCCGCCGCAGGACGTTGCCGCGGAGCAGAGCGTGCTGGGCGCGATGCTGCTGAGCAAGGATGCGATCGGCGATGTCGCCGAGATCGTCAAGGGGCGTGACTTCTACCGCCCGGCACACGAGACGATCTATGACGCGATCCTCAACCTGTACGGACGCGGTGAGCCGGCGGACGCGATCACGGTCGCCGACGAGCTGGCGAAATTGGGCGAACTCGGACGGATCGGCGGGCACATCTACCTGCACGACCTGTTGTCGATGGTCTCGATCGCGTCCAACGCTGCCTACTACGCCGAGATCGTGCGGGAGAAGGCGATCCTGCGCCGGCTGGTCGAGGCGTCGATCAAGATCAGCCAGTTGGGCTACGCCGGCCAGGGCGATGTCGCCGGCATCGTGGACGCGGCGCAGCAGGCGATCTACGAAGTGGCCGAGGGCAAGGCCGGCGACGACTACGAGCCGTTGAGCGCGCTGATGGAGTCCACGCTGGACGAGATCGAGGCACTGAGCTCGCACGGCATCATGGCCGGCGTGCCGACCGGGTTCGTCGATCTGGACGAGCTGACGAACGGGCTGCACGCCGGGCAGATGGTGATCGTGGCGGCGCGTCCGGGTGTGGGCAAGTCGACGCTGGGCCTCGACCTCGCGCGGGCCGCGTCTATTCAGCACGGACTGTGCTCGGCGTTCTTCAGCCTGGAAATGACGAAGACCGAGATCGTGATGCGCTTGATCTCGGCGGAGGCGCAAGTGCCCCTGCAGGACATTCGCAAGGGCCACATGAGCGACGAGAACTGGGCCCGGATCGCGCGGAAGACCGGCGACGTGTCCAGCGCACCACTGTTCATCGACGACTCGCCGAACCTGACCATGATGGAGATCCGGGCCAAGGCGCGGCGACTCAAGCAGCGCCACGACCTCAAACTGGTGATCGTCGACTACATGCAGCTGATGAGTTCGGGCAAGCGGGTGGAAAGCCGCCAGTTGGAGGTGTCGGAGTTCTCCCGACAGATGAAGCTGCTCGCCAAGGAGCTCGAGGTGCCCGTAGTTGCGCTCTCCCAGCTCAACCGTGGCCCCGAGCAGCGCACCGACAAGAAGCCGATGCTGTCGGACCTGCGCGAGTCCGGTTCGCTGGAGCAGGACGCGGACGTGGTGATCCTGTTGCACCGCGACGACATGTACAACAACTCGTCCGAGCGGACCGGCGAGGCCGACTTCATCGTTGCCAAGCACCGAAACGGCCAGACCAAGACCGTCACCGTCGCGTTCCAGGGCCACTACTCCCGCTTCGTGGACATGCAGCACTGACCCTTTCGCATCAGATTGAGCATCAAACTATGCTGAGGGTGATGCAGGAGGTCACCATGCGCACCACAGTTACCATCGACAGCGATCTGCTCGCGCTCGCGGCGGAGCTCACCGGGACGAGTGAGCGCTCGACCCTGTTCCGCAAGGGCCTTGAAGCCCTGATCCAACAGGAGAGCGCCAGGCGCTTGGCTAGGCTTGGCGGCACAGATCCAGCTGCCGTGTCCGCTCCCCGCCACCGGGGCAGCGAAACGTGATCCTGGTTGACACCTCGATCTGGATAGACCACCTGCACCAGGGCGAGCCCCGGTTGGTTGCGCTGCTGAATCGCAACGAGGTGCTCTCCCACCCGCTGGTGACCGGCGAGCTGGCGCTGGGCTCCCTGGCCGATCGAGACACGGTGCTCGGACTGCTGGCGCACCTCCCTCACGCCGCGTCCGCGTCCGATGCCGAAATTCTCGCGTTCATCGAGGCTCAGGCCCTGTACTCGCGCGGCCTGAGCCTGGTGGACGTCCACCTGCTCGCGGCCACGCGGCTCACGCCAGCGGCTCGTCTCTGGACCCGTGATCGGCGGCTTCTCACGGCCGCAGAAGAGCTGGACCTGGCCGTCGCCGAGAACACCCTCATCCCCTAGGACAGTTGCAGTGCCACGAGTCGAGGTACCGCACTTCTCACCAGGTGCCGAGCGTCCGGTGTCCGGTTAGGCTCCGGCATGGCTATCGCACGATTCCCCAGCGTGGTGCTGGACTGCCCCGATCCCGCCGTCCTCGCCGAGTTCTACGGAAGGCTCCTGGACTGGAAGGTCCAGCTCGACGGCGACTGGGCCGAGGTCCGCGCCGACTACGGGCAGGCGATCTGCTTCCAACAGGTCGCGGACTACCGTCCGCCGGTCTGGCCCGGGCAGGAAGTGCCGCAGCAGTCACACCTCGACTTCGTGGTGGACGACCTGGACGCAGCCGCGGCCGCGACCCTGGAACTCGGCGCCCACAAGGCCGAACACCAGCCAGGCGAGACCTTCCGGGTCTTCCTCGATCCGGCTGGGCACCCCTTCTGCCTCTGCGTCTCCTAGCCGGACGCTGTTGGGCGTAGGGCTGAACCGGTGGAGCATCCGCTGATGTTCGACGAGGCCGACCCCTGGTACCAGCGGGTCCGGGGCTTGGCGCTCGCGCTGCCGGGAGCGCAGGAGAAGGTGAGCCATGGGCGTCCGACCTTCTACACGAAGAAGGTGTTCGCCTACTACGGCGGCTCGCTGAAGGTGGACGGAGCCTGGGTGCGGCATTCCCAATCGGTGGTGCTGGTCGGCGATCTGGAGACCATCTCGATCCTCCGGGCGCAGGATTGCGCGTACAATCCCGACTATCTCGGCCCGTCCGGCTGGACGGGACTCGACCTCGACGAGCACACCGACCTGGCCGAACTCGCCGACTGGATCGAGGCCTCGTACCGGTTCACCGCGCCGCGGACGCTGGTGGCGAAGGTGCCCGCGGGTAGGGCGTTTGTCGACATGCTCACCGGCGGCAACCCGCGGACGCTGCTCGGCGTGACCGAAGTGCTCGCCGAACTGCGGGCCGATCCGTCTCGGATCAGCGAGTTGATCGACTGCTGTACAGCCGCGGACGCGGTCGTGCGGATGCGGGCTGCGGACGCGCTGGAGAAGTTCGCGCGTGAGCGTCCGGAACTGCTGACGCCCTTCGTCGATCGCCTGGACGCCGAACTGGCGGCCAGCACCCAGCCGTCGATTCAGTGGCACCTGGCCCAACTCTGGGGCGAGGTGCCGCTCACTGCCGCCCAACGCGCGCGGGCCGCGGAATGGCTGATCCGTACCCTCGACGATGCCGACGACTGGATCGTGCTCACCTGCGCGATGTCGGCTCTGGCCACGTTGGCCGCCGCCGACACTTCGCTGCGTCCGGCGCTCCGGGAACGACTGCAGCGACACTCGAAGTCGCGACTGCCCGCGGTTGCCAAGCGGGCCGTCCGCTTGCTCGCCGCGCTCGACTAGCGAAGCGCTGATTTCGATCCCTGAGCCGGGCGTTGGGTCGTCCATCCGCGGGGTGACTACGGGCTTCGTCAGGCTCAGCCAGCGTTGGGCCGCGTTGATCAGCGGTTCTAGAACTGAGTGGAAGTAACTGTTCTAGTTGTCATATAACAACTATACTGAACCTGTGCTTTTCCGAATCGACCCGTCGGCCACCGAGCCGCTGTTCGCTCAGCTCGCCGCGCAACTCCGCGCCGGCGTGGCGGACGGTTCACTGCGCTCGGGCGAACGGCTGCCGGCGGCCCGCGAGCTGGCCGCGTCTCTGAACGTGAACCTGCATACAGTGCTGCGCGCCTACCAGGAACTGCGCGACGAAGGCCTGATCGAGCTTCGCCGCGGCCGCGGCGCCGTGGTCACCGAGCGTGCCACCCAAGACCTGGCCCCGCTGCGCCGCGCCCTCGCGGCGGTCGCCACCGAGTCCCGTCGGCTGGAGCTCTCGGCCGAAACCACGATCGCTTTGTTGAAGGAGACCCTGCGATGACGTCCAGACCTGCCAAGGTGCCGAATCGCGTCCGGACTACGGTGCTTGCGCTCGTGGTTCCGCTCGTCCTGCTGGCCGCCGCGCTGGCGTGGGCGGTCGCGATGCTGCCCGAACTGCCCGATCAGGTGGCTACCCACTGGGGTGCGGACGGCCTGCCGGACGGTTTCGGTAGCCCGGTGAGCACGCTGGTGATGCTGGCCGCGATCGTCGTGCCGTTCACGATCGGCATGTGGGCGATCGGTTTCTACCTGGGCTCGACAGCGTCCACTCGCCGGTTGTCGGTGTTCTTCTCGATCTGGTTCGCGGTGATGATCAGCGGTCTGCTGGTCGGCTCGTTGGCCGTGCAGCGCGGCTTGACCGACGCCACCCTCGCGCCCGGAATCGGGGTACCGATGGCGGTTTCCTTCGCTGTCGCAACCCTGGCCGGCGCGCTGGCCGCGCTCGCCATCCCGGCGGACCGGCCGCAGCCCACCACCGCCCCGGTACCGGACGGCGCGGAGCGCCTGACGCTCGGCGCGAACGAGCAGGCGGCCTGGGTGCGGACGGCGGAACTGCCCGGACTGGGCTGGATCATGACCGCCGGGGCGATCCTGACCGTCCTGCTGGGCGGCATCGCGCTGCTCGGTGGTGTCGGGGTCGGCGTGACGACCCTGGTCATCCTGGCTATGGTCACGTTGTTGCTGGTGCTGCTCGGCCGCTGGACGGTCACCGTCGACCACGACGGCCTGGCCGCGCGCTCGGTACTGCCACGGCCGCGGACGGTGGTGCCGCTAAACGAGGTGGAAGCGGCCGAAGTGGTCGACGTCCAGCCATTGGCGGACTTCGGCGGCTGGGGCTACCGGATCGATCTCACCGGACGCGTCGGCATCGTGCTGCGCAAGGGCGAGGCGATCCTCGTGCACCGCACCGGCGGACGGCAATTGGTGATCACAGTCGACGATGCCGCCACTGGCGTCGCGCTGCTGAACACCCTTGCCGATCGGGCCCGGCTGCGCTGATTCCCGTCCGAATCGTCGAGGCTGTGGCTGAGTGCACCGTCCGCGGTGGGTGCAGTCACAGTCAGTGGCCAGGCACCACCGCAGCCCCGCCTGAGCCGCGAGGTCGACCTTTGGCCGTCAGCGCGGTGAGCGCGTGTCCGCGGGTTCGTTTGCGCGCTTGCGCCGTGGCGTGAACACAGCCGCTACCAGCAGCAACATGCTGACCGCCAGATGCGGCACCATGAAGAACAGCGCGACACTGGACGGAGCGGAGTTGTACTCGGCCGTAGCGACCATTCGGCCGTACTCGAAGGCCGTATGAACTGCTCCAACCACGAGCACCAAGGCTGCCACACCGACCAGGACGCGCTTTACGCGGACGATCCTACGCAGGCTCGCGCAGCATCGTGATTTCCGCCAACGTGTTCGGTGAGCGCAGTCACTTCGGCGCTGAATCCCCGGTCTCCACAAGCTCGGCCGGTGGGTTCGGGCTAAGTGCGCGGCGCTTGCCAGGTAGCGACATAGCGCCAGAAGAATCCGCGACGAACCCGCACTCCGGGCAGCGCGGCACGGAGCGCGCTGCGGATCTCCCGGTAAGGCTCGGACGCAGGCATAGCCGGTGCGCGCAGCTGCTCCAGCGTCCGGTCGGCAGGTCGCGGGTGCAGGATCATCCCGATCAGCGGATTGAGTAGCAGCGAGATCACCGAGAACAACGCATCGGCCCGCGCCTCGCGGTAGACCCCCACGATCACCAGCCGACCGCCGGGAGCCACGACTTCGCGGACGGCCGCGATCCCGTCCGCCAAGGGCAGATGGTGCAACACCGCGACCATCGAGACGAAGTCGTAGCGACGACCGTCCGCTACTGGAAACCTGGCGTTGACTACGGTCGCTGCCGGAAACGTAGCCACCGCCGCGGCCGCCAGCCCAGCGGTCACAGCATCGGCTTCGATGCCCACTGCCTGCGGGAAGCACTCCGCCAACCGGCGCAACAACCGCCCAGTGCCACAGCCGACGTCGAGCGCCGAACTGCCGCCGCCACGTTGGGTCTTCCTGGCTTGGTGCAGCACCAAGCCGGCATAGGCGTCGTTGTGCGACCACGGGTGCGCCCGGTTCATCCGGTCGAGTGCGCTCAGCAGCCGCTGCATCCGTCCATCAAAGCACCAGCTTCGGCAACGGACGGTCAACCGCGACAGCACTCATGGCGTGCCCAGCTCGAGCCTCACCTGAACCCGTCCGCCCACCCGGATGGACTCCGCGCGCTGCACGACCACCCGGATCGGTAGCCGGTAGCCGCCGTCCTTCGGGTAGAGCGCGGTGGTGAACCGGGTGGCTCCGATCGTCGCGGTCACGAGCACCATGCCCCAGCCGTAGGTGAGCGCCCGGGCCACGGCCGCGATGTCTTCGCCCTCGGCCTCGGGCACCACCGCGTAGACGAACGGGGCCGGGCCGCGCCACTCGATCACGTCCGCGGTGAATTCTAACTCCATCCCTCCGACCGCTGCCATCCGTCCCTCCGCTGCCCGACGCGATGGGATCAGTATGGCCATCGCCGCAACTGCACCTCCGATTCGGGCCAGCCGCGGAATCGGCCGAAGTCGGGATCGTCGAACACCTGGGTGGGCAACGTGAGGCGATGCGCCACCTTGGCAAGGAGGCTTCGCAGCGCCGCCAGCGCGGCGGAAAGGCTTCGCGGTAGCGATGGCGCTGAATGCCGGGACTGGATCAATTGGTAGGTCATGGCTCGAAGCTAGGATCGAATCCGGACGATCTACTTCCGGAATTACCCAACAGAGAGATACGCAGGATTAGGTAGCCCGCAATGGCCGAGACCAGCCCCACCGCCCGAGCCCTGCGCGCCCTCGAACTGCTGCAGAACCAGCC
>DAOPRQ010000094.1:0-7890 GCA_035349055.1 Propionicimonas sp. | reverse complement strand
GGTACAGCGGTACGGTCAGCAGCGCGATCGGCATAAGCAGGCCGGTCATGATGACCACCAGCAGCGCACGACGGCCCGGGAAGGCGAACTTGGCGATCGCGTGGCCGCAGGCCACCGAGATCAGGGTGCCGACGGCGGCCGCCACCGTGGAGTAGAACATCGAGTTCAGTACCCAGCGCGGGAAGAGGTTCTGGGTCCAGCTCATCAGGGACGTCCAGTTGGCGTCCCAGTTCAACTCGGCGAACCAGAACCCGAAGGTGGCGAGCAGGTCCCGGTTCGACTTGGATGAGGCGATGATCATCCACATGATCGGCATCAGGAAGTAGACCCCGACCGCGACGAGCAGGATCAGCGTGAGGTTCCGGGCCATGGTGGACGGTGCGTAGGCCCGGGGCGGCAGCCCTCCCACCGAGGGACGGAACTCCTGACCGCGGGGAGTGGTGGCGAGAGTTGGCTTGGCCACGGTGCTCAGTCCGCCTTTCGCTGGACGAGGGCGTAGAGGACGGCGAGGACACCGGCCACCAGCGCCATCAGGATCGAAATGGCCGACGCCGGCCCGGCGCCGCTCGGAGTGATCGCTCCCATCATGGTGTTGTAGGCCATCATCATCGGGGTTTAGTCGTGGCCCATCCAGGACGCAATGGTGCGCATCACCGCCGGTTCGTTGAACAGCTGGATCGTGCCGATGATCGACAGCAGGACCGCCAGCAACGCGGCGCCTCGAATCAACGGGATCTTGATCTTCGTGGTGATCTGCCAGCCGTTGGCGCCGTCGATCCGGGCCGCCTCGTAGAGACGACTTCGAGGTCCTGCGGCAGGTCGTCGAAGTGCGCGTTGCCCTCGACCTCGCCCTCGCGCCAGGAGTGGTCGAACGTCTCGCCGGAGGCAACGAACCCGAACTCACCTCACTGTGCGACGAGATGACGTCTGCCGCCGAGCGGAACGAGTTGTTCGCCGCCGCCGATCGGGCCTTCCACCTGTCGCTGGCTGCGCGGCTCGGCAACGAAATCTACGGCCAGCTCGTCGCCGCCTTCTGGGACGTGCATACGATCGTGGCCCCACGCCTCGGCGTCCCCAGTACGCGTGACGCGGTCGACACCGCGCTGGCGCACCGAGCCATGCTGAGCGCCGCGCTGAGCGGGAACCTGGACGCCTATCGAGAGGCCGTGTCAGCGCACTACCGGCCGCTCCTGCGCTCCCTCGGATCCGCCCAGCAGCACGGTCTCACCACGACGCTCGAACCCGTCCCTAGCTGAGGAGGCAGGAGCGGCAACCGGGCGGATCGGACCGGTCGTCACGGCTGTGGTCGCCGTGCCCAGGTTCGGCAGGCCCCACTGGCCGGTCTCGGAGGAGCGCCGGAGCGGCCATCGGAAGCTCGTGCAGCGCAAGGCACGCCGCTCACCGACAGACCGAGCCGTCCGATGAGTGCCTCGGCTCGGGAAGCTGCTGATCCGGCACGGGCACGTGTACAACGGCGGACCCGCCTGGACCCCTGACCACCAGCGGTGGCTGCGTGGCATCCGGTTCGACCAATACGGCACCCAGGCCGCGTTCGACACCTGCTTCGAAGACGTCATCTTCACCGCAGCACGCAGGCAACAAACGCCTCCACCAGCGTTTGGCTCCACTTCGACGCCCGCCACAAACGGCCGCCAACGTCGCGATCGCCCGCGAGCTGGCCGGCTGGTGCTGGGCCCTGGCCACCATGTAGCCGGGAACACAAACGTTCGCGAACGCCGGAAGGGCACGCGTATCGGAGTGACCCGCGCTTCTACTGCGAACCCCACAACCGGGGTTTCGACCTCAGACCAGCGGCAACGCCCCAGCCGAACAACCCGTCAGGCGGTATCCAACCCGCATATCAGTCTGACCACCGCGTCGACGACCACGCCGACAGGCCACCAGCCCCGTGAACAACAGCGGCGGCGTCCCCCCGACCACGGAGGACGCCACCACGCCATACCCCCTTGACAAGAAATCAGTAGCGCAGGGCGTGGCCGAACCGGAAGGTGGGCTCGGCCGTGTCGAACGGAACGTCGCTGCGGCTGGCGATCACCGCGTCCATGGATCCGGGCAGATCGAAGGGCAGCGAGCCGAGCGGCTCGCGCTCGCCGAATAGCACCCGGAGCACCGCCGCATCGCAGGCGCGCCGTAGTTGGCGATGACGGCGGCCGCGGACTTATCAAGCCCACCGAGCACGGCGGGTCGCTCCAGGTAGGGTCGATCACTGTTGGCGCGGCGGCGACGATCGTCCCGATCCGCTCAAGCTGCTCCGCCGTGAATTCGAGGGATCCCGCGTGGAAGAACGCCTCGAACCCGTTGTTTCGCGGCTCGTAGGGCGCTTTCAGCCGCAGGATCGCGACGTCGGCCTGCTCAGGCGCGTCCACCACGCTCGCGTACGCGCCAAGAGCATCGGCGGCCACGCCTTCGGCGTAGACACGGACGCCGCGGCTCAGGGGAAGAACCTGGTCCCTAGCCGAGTGGGACGGCGAAGCGCTTGGAAGCGGTTGAAGGGACGAGCCGGCCTTCTATGCCGGATGAAGAGTCGGTCAGGCTTCCGCCAGTCTCGACAGCGCCTCAGCGATCGCCTTGTCGCGGTCGGCTGCCGCGTGCTGGTAGCGCATGGCGGCGCTGGATGTCGAGTGGCCGAGCCTGCCCATGAGTTCGGCGAGGGTGGCGCCGGTCTGGGCAGCCAGGACGGCGCCGGTGTGGCGCAGGTCGTGGAATCGCAGGTCGGGCCGTCCGGCCTTCACCCTTGCCTGGTGGTACTGCCAGCCGAACGCGCGCGGGTGGATGTGGTTTCCGGTGGACGAGGCGAACAGCATCGCGTCCCGGCCGCGGTCGGTGTGCTCGGCCAGATGTGCCTCCACAGCCGGGAGGATGTGCGGCGGAATATGCACCTCGCGAAGGCCGGCCTCACTCTTGGGAGTCCCCACGACGGCCTTGGAGACCAGCTTGCCGGTCTCCGGATCCCGGACGCTGGGCCAGGTCACGCCGCGGGCCACGGTGATGGTCCCCCGCTTCAGGTCGATGTCTCGACGTCGGAGTTCGGCGATCTCGCCGTACCGAAGTGCGCACCAGCCGCCCAGCAGGACGGCCAGCTGGAGCCGCTTGGGCATGTTCGCGGCGATCGCAGCCAGCTCGGCAGGGGTCGCCGGCGTGATCTTCCTGGCCCGCTGGGCGCGCCCGGCGCCCGGGATCTTGCACGGGTTGGTCGGAATCAGCTTCTTATCGGTGGCGGTCGTGGTGATCGCCCGCAGCAGCTGGTAGACGTGCGCGCGCTGGGTGGGCGTCTCGGCGTCAAGGTCGTCGTACCACTCCTGAACCCGGGTCGGGGTGAGCTGCCGCAGCGGCAGGCTCCCCAGCGTCGGGAGGATGTGTCCGTCGAGGTAGCGCCGGTAATCGGCGACCGTCCGCGCTTTGAGCGGCTCGCCCTTGGCCGTCTTGCGGCTGGCCAGCCACTCGTCGGCGAAGTCCCTGAAACTCTGCCCCACGGCCCTGCGGACCGCTCGCCGCTCGCTCGGCGGCGTCCACACGTCGAGGTCGATCAGCTTGCGTTCGGCGGCCAGCCAGGCCACGGCGTCGTCCTTGCTCATGAACGTCGAGGGCGGGCTGTGAAGCTGGGTGTCCGGGCCGGTGTAGGCCGCCTGCCAGCGCTTCGACGGCAGCTGCCGCAGGCGTCCGAAGCCTCGCCGCTCCCGCTGTTCGTGCAACATACGTGCAATATAGCAGCCCATCAGCGCCCACGTCTGCCCACTTCTGCCCAAGTAACGGGGCGCGTATGGTGAGGCGTACGGCCTAGTCAGCACGGCTCTTACAAGGGGGTATCCCGTTACTCGTCACTTCTGCGAGTATCTGGATCGAGTCCCGTTACTCACCCCAAACGGGTCAGGTTTGAACTCGCGACCAAGGGTCCGCCCTTGGTTGCGGGGTCAGCCTGGCCCATTTTGCCTCGGCGGCCCAGCTCAGCGCGTCGGCATGGAGGCCGGGGATGCTCAGCCCGTCGTACGGGTTGCGGTAGCCGACGCGCACGTCGTTGTCCTCGTCGATGTAGATCGTCTTGAACAGCGCCTGGTTGAGTAGCCGACGATTCGCATCGTCGGCGTGCTCGTAGATGTCGGCGGCATTGGACAGCAACTTCAGTGAGTCGTCGAGGTTCTCTCTCGCGTCGGCGCAGTGGCCGTGGTGCGCGGTGATCCGGTACTCGATGGTCTCCAGCGACGCGGGTGATCCGGTCCTGTTCTCGCTTGAGCAGGTCGAGCGGGATCGCCCCTGCGTAGTGAGCCTGGAGCAGCTTGTGTTGCTCGACTCCGAGCTCGGTCCTCCGATACGCGAGGTCGGCGAGTTCGGCGGCTCCTTCGGCCAGCATCTCGTCGAACCGGGCATGGATCCTCGCCGAGACCGCCTCGATCGTTTCCGGGTCGATCTGCACCTTGGCGCAGAAGCGTTCGATGAGTCGTTCAACCTGCTCGATCAGCATCGCCTGTCGGGTGCAGTCGCCTCTGGCTCCGTGCCGGCTCGCGCACACGAAGTAGGGGTAGATCGTGCCTTGGGTGCTCTTCGCGTTGCACACGATCAGTCGCGAGCCGCACTGCCCGCAGAACACCGTGCCCTTCAAGTAGTGCTCGCGTACCTGGGTTGCGTCAGCGGCGGATCGGTGTGTACCGAGCACGGTCTGTACCTGGTCCCACACCTCGTTGGGGACGATCGCCTCGTGTGCTCCGGCGTAGGTGACGCCTTGGAACCGGACGCTTCCCTTGTAGTACGGGTTCGTCAGCATCCGGTGCACCGATGACTTGGCGATGGGCCGAGAAGGTCGCCGCGGCGTCGCGGCTGTCGTCAGCCCAAGCGCCACCAACTCCTGATGAAGTTGGCTCGTGGTCCAGTCGCCGGAGGCGAACACCTGGAACGCCCACCTGACCAGCCGCGCACGCTCTTCGTCGATCTCGACGGTGCGTGCCTCGCGCCCGAAGTCGTCGCGCACGCCGACGTGGATGCGCCGCCGAGGATGATCTTCACGATGCTGGCGTCCCAGATCGCGCCGGCCTGATGCTCGCTCCACCGGTCGCGGGCTTGAGCGGGCGACTGCAACACGGGCATGGTCGTGATGCCGGTGCCGCCGCCTTCAGCCATGAGCGTCGGGAGCGACGGCAAGGGCGCGAGGTTCCCAATCTCATCGAGCGCGAGCAGCAGCGGCGGATCAAGCTGGCTCCGGGCGAGCGTGCGGCGAGCCTGCGCGCTGTCTCGATGAGGTCTTCGACGAACGCCGCAACCAACGACGCGGAGGCACCCGCACCTGCCCCGGTGGCGAGCAGGTGGAGGGTGCCCTGCTCGGTGAGGAGGGTTTCGGGGTCGAACTGCTCGTGCGGGCCAGGTGACACCGCGTCGAGCACGCGTGGGTCGGCAAGCGCCGAGAGGGCGAGGGAGACGCCTTGCCAGATGCTGTCGCGGGTTGTGGGGTCGGCGTCGATCATCGCTGCCAGGGAGTCGTACCACCCCATCGCCGCGTCCGGGTGGGAGTTCAGGATCGCGACCGCCTCGGAGGCAGCAGAGGGGTCGAGTGTCCAGCGGAACAGCTCGGCCCCAGCACCGGCATCGTCGCCCTCAGCTACCAGGCGGGCGGCCGTCCGCAGTGCGCCTGAGCGATCCAAGGATGCCGAACGACCTTGGTGCCTCAAGACGGTGCGTCCGAGCAAGGCCCGGCGAGCTAGTCTCAGAAATCTCCTCGAATTGAAGGACGCACCGTGGCCGAACCCATCCCCTGGCGCTCATTCGTCGCACTCGGCGACTCCAACACTGAAGGTCTGCAGGACTTCGACGAATCCGGACGGCCGGCCGGCTGGGCCGATCGCTTCGTACAACATCTCGCCGATCGCGCCGGCACCGGCATCAACTACGCCAACCTTGCCATCCGCGGACGCCTTCTGCGTCCGATCCTCGACGAGCAGGTGGAGCCCGCGCTGGCCCTGAAGCCCGACCTGGTCTCGCTGTGGGGCGGCGGCAACGACCTGCTGCGCTTCGGCGCCGACCCGGACGAGATGTCCGCGGCCATGGAGACCGCGGTCGTCCGCTTCCGCGAAGCCGGTGCGGACGTGCTGATCGGGCTGGGCGTGGACGCCAAGGACTCCCCCATCATCGGCCTCACCCGCAACCGCGCGGCGATCTTCAACCTGAACCTCACCAGCATCGCCCGCCGGCACGGCGCGCACATCATCGACGGCTGGAGCCTGGCCAGCCTGCGCGACTGGCGGATGTGGGACGACGATCGCCTGCACCTGAACGGAGCGGGCCACGAGCGGATGGCGCAGGCCGCCCTCGCCGCGCTCGGCCTCGCCCCGGACGATCCCGATTGGGCGACGCCGCTACCGCCGGCACCCGTCCTGAGCCGTCGCGAACGCTTCGATTGGAACTATGTCTGGGCGCGCGACCACCTGCTGCCCTGGCTTGGCCGCCGGGTACGCCGCACGAGCTCTGGCGCCGGACGCGTCCCGAAGCAGCCCGATTATCGCCTGGTGGAACCGCGAAACTGACGTGGTCAGTGCCGCACGGCACAATGGGGGTCATGCCTGCCGAGCTGACCACGCCCGCCACGCCAGCGTCCCTGCCGCGGGGCGACCGCGTCCGGCTGTGGACGGCCACCCGCGTCGGCGACGCAGTAGCGCTCGCGTCCCGGCTCGCCGGTAAGGGCTCGGGGGCCTCGATCCGCGGACAGATTCTCACCCGGCTCGCCCCGGACGCCTTTGCCCAACTTCTTCAGGGACGCCGGGTGCTCGCCGTCTCCGGCACCAACGGCAAGACCACCACCACGCACCTGCTCGCGGCGGCCGTCCGTGCTGGCCTGGGCGCGGACGCAGACCGGCTGGTCACCAACGCCGACGGCGCCAACCTGCACTACGGCATCGCGTCCGCGCTCAGCCAGCGACGTAGGGCCGATATCGCGGTGCTGGAGACCGACGAACGCGTGGTCTCGGACATGATCGCCAAGGCCCGTCCCGAACTGCTGGTACTGCTCAACTTCAGTCGCGACCAGCTCGACCGGCACCACGAGATCAAAGCGCTCGGCCGCGCCTGGCGGGTAGCCCTGGCCGCTGCCGGGAAGGGCGGTCCCACCATCGTCGCGAACGCGTCCGACCCGCTCGTCGTCTGGTCGGCAGGCACGGCGGCGCGGGTGATCTGGGTGGAGACGGTCACCGCCTGGAGCGCGGACGGGGCGTTGTGCCCCGGATGCGGCGCCGTTCTGACCCACACCGAGACCGCAGCCGGCCCGCGCTGGCGCTGTCCGGGCTGCGAGCTGCACCAGCCCGAGCCGCAGTACCGGGTGAGCGGTGATCAGATCGTGCTGCCCAGCGGCAAGATGGTTCGCCCCGATCTGCAGGTTCCCGGCTCCTTCAACGTCTCGAACGCCGCTTGTGCCCTGGCCGCCGCGATCGAGTTCGGCGTCCCGCTGCCGCAGGCGCTCGCCGGGATGCACACCGTCACCGCCCCTGCCGGACGCTTCGCTACCGCGACCTTCGGCGCGACCACGGCCCGCCTGCTGCTGGCCAAGAACCCCGCTGGCTGGGTCGAGGCGCTGCCGCTGGCCGCGTCCGATCCGGTGATCCTGGCGATCGATTCGGTGGCCGCCGACGGCAAGGACGTCTCCTGGCTCTGGGATGTGCCCTACGAACAACTGGCTGGCCGGACGGTGGTCTGCACCGGCCCGCGCGCCCAGGACCTCGCCGTCCGGCTCAGCTACGCCGGCGTCGACCATGAGGTGATCCCCGATCTGCGGGCCGCGCTGGGTGAACGCCCCAGACCGGTGGATGTGATCGCGACCTACACTCCGTTCCAGCGGCTGCTGAAGATGGCGGGGCTGCGATGAGCGTCGAGATCGTGCTGGTCTACCAGTCG
>DAOPRQ010000093.1:0-8103 GCA_035349055.1 Propionicimonas sp. | reverse complement strand
TCGGCCAGCATGAAGTGCTGGAACACCATGCCGATGCCCACCCGGATCGCCTCGGTCGGGCTCTTCAGTACCACCTGCTCGCCGTTGATCGCGATCGTGCCCTCATCGGGCAGCTGGACTCCGTAGAGGATCTTCATCAGCGTCGACTTGCCGGCGCCGTTCTCGCCCACGATGGCGTGAATGGTGCCCTTGCGGACGCTCAGCTCGATGTCGCGGTTGGCGACCACTCCGGGGAACCGCTTGGTGATCCCATGCAGCTCCACCGCGAGTCCGTCGCCGGCCGGCGCTGGTGGCGGCTCTTGGAACTCGACAGCACTTGACATAGTCGGTTCTCCTCGTCAGTTTGCTGGCCCGCCAGGCATCAGTGCCCACGGCCTCGATCGCACTCTAGTGGGAAAGTCGGCGGCCCGGACGCACCTTGACGGTGCGCCCGGGCCGCCGGGGAATTACGGGTCAACTACCGCTCGGTCGTCGCCTCAAATCACTTAGCCGGAACGGTGATCTTGCCGCCGATGATGTCAGCCTTGTAGGCCTCCAGCTTGTCCTTGATGTCGTCGATGTGACCGTTGGTGGTGGAGTAGCCCACGCCGTCAGCCTTCAGGTCGAAGACGGTGTTGCCGCCCTTGAACGCGTTCTCGTGCACCGACTTGATGAAGGTGTAGACGCCCACATCGACGCGCTTGATCATCGAGGTGAGGATGACGTCGCGGACGTCCTCGGCAGCGGTCAGCGCCTGATCGGAGTCGACGCCGATCGCCCACTTCTTCGCCGCCTTGGCAGCGGTGAACACGCCGCCACCGGAACCGCCGGCAGCGTGGTAGACGATGTCCGCACCGTTCTGGTACATGCCCTCAGCGGCAGCCTTGCCCTTGTCGACGGACGCGAAGCCCGAGAAGTCCGGCGGCTGGGTGAGGTACTTGGAGTCGACCTTGATGTCAGCCTTGGCTGCCTTCGCACCGGCGACGAAGCCGGCCTCGAACTTCTTGATCAGATCGGTCTCGACGCCACCGACGAAGCCGATGTGGCCCGACTCGGACTTGAGCGCGGCGGCCGCGCCGACCAGGAAGGAGCCCTCGTTCTCGGCGAAGGTGATGTTCATGATGTTGTCGGCGGTGGAAGCCTCGGACGCGTCGTCGACGATGGCGAACTTGACGTCCGGGTTCTCCTTGGCGACCTGGCCGACCGCGTTGGCGTAGGCGAAGCCCACGGCAACGATGTTGGTGAAGCCGGCGTCGATCAGCTGCTGCAGACGCTCGGCGCGGGCCGACTCCGCCTCACCGTTGGTTGCGGCGGCATCTTTCACCTCGATGCCGAACTCGGCGGCGGCCTTGTCCAGGCCGGCGGCAGCGGAGTCGTTGAAGGACTGGTCGCCGCGACCGCCCACGTCGAAGGCCATACCGACCTTGAGCTTGGGGGCCTGCGACGTCGCCGGAGCGCTGGTCGCTGCGGCTTCGCTGCTCGTGGCCGCAGGGGTGGTCGGGCCAGCACAAGCGGTGAGGGTCAGGGCGGCGGTTGTCGCCGCGATAACGATCTTGGTCACCTGTCGCACGGGTGTCTCCTTATATGGATCATTCAAGCGTGGATGCCACGCCGAGATTCAGACTCTAGTCCTCCACGGCGTCGCGCTCGACCGCCTCCGACGAAGCTGCGACCAACCGTTATCGAAACGTAAATTCTCCTGGTCGGCGATAGACTTCGGAAATGGAGATGGATACCTTCAAGGCCGAGGCTGAACGACTCGTGACCGACCCGGCGATCGGGTACGACCAAAAGGTGCGGCGCCTGGCCGGGCTGGCGGTGAGCGCCCTGCCCTACCCGTCGCTTTCGCCGCTGTGCGCCGAGGCACTGGACGCCCGGGTGATCTGCGACATGTTCGAGGGCAACCGGCCGATCACGCCGCGCTACGTGCTGCCGGACTACGCCAAGGCCCTGCGCAACGGCGTCCGCTACCTCGAACTGGAGCCGCCGACCACCCTCGACGACGCGCTGTCCTTCCTGACGATCCTGTACACCCAGGTGCCTTCGGTGACCACCTACCCGGTCTACCTCGGCGACCTGGACGCGCTGCTGGAGCCGTTCGTCCCGGCCGACCTGCCGGACGTCGAACTGGACGCCAAGCTGCGCCGCTTCTGGATTCAGCTCGACCGGTTGCTCCCGGACGCGTTCGTGCACGCCAACGTCGGCCCGTCCGATTCCCGCGTGGTGCGCTCGATCTGGCGGGTGGAACGCTCGCTGCGCCAGGTCGTACCGAACCTGACCCTGAAGGTGACTCCCGATACTCCCGACGACCTGATCGAGGACGCGGTACGCACGGTCTTCGTCACCGGCAAGCCGCACTTCGTCAACCATCCGATGATGGTCGCCGACCATGGCACCGACTACGCCGTGGTGAGCTGCTACAACTCGCTGAAGACCCGCGGCGGCGCCCACTCGCTGGTGCGGCTGAACCTACTCGAAGCGGTGCGCCGGCACGTCGGCGGCGTGGACGCGTTCGTCACCGAGGCGCTCCCCCACTGGGTGGAGCTCACCGCGGAACTCGGCGAGGCCCGGATCCGCTCCCTGGTGGAGGACCAGAAGTTCTTCGAGACGAACTTCCTGGCCACCGAGGGCCTGATCGACCTCGACCGGTTCTCGCTGATGTTCGGCATCTTCGGGCTGGCCGAGTGCGTGAACGAGTTGATGACCCGCGAGGGCCAGCCGGAGGCACGCTATGGCCACGACGACGCCGCCAACCAGGTCGCGTGGCGGCTCACCAGGCGCATCGCCGAACTGGTGGCGGAGCGTCCGCTCCCCTACTGCGGCGGCGGTGGCGGCTTCGCCTACCTGCACTCGCAGAGCGGCATCGACCTCGACCTGGACACCACCGCCGGCACCCGCCTGCCAATCGGCGACGAGCCCGGGATGCTCGAGCACATCTCGACCGTCGCGCCGCACCACGCGCTGTTCCCCGCCGGCATCTCGGACATCTTCCACGTCGAGGAGACCGTGCAGAACAACCCGCGGGCGATGGTGGACGTGATTCGCGGCGCGCTCGAAGTGGGCATGCGCGACTTCACGTTCAACCTGGATTCCAACGAGTTCATCCGGATCACCGGCTACTTGGTGCGCAAGTCCGACCTCATCGGCATCGAAGAGCACGGCGCCCGGCACTCGTCGGACTACCTCGCCGCCACCGCCGAGGTGAACCACACGGTCACCACCCGAGCCGTGAAGCGGGTAATGGCCGCCGAGCTGAGCGCAGGTGCTTAGGAACGGTGGCTGAGCTTGCCGAAGCCCCGTTGACCCTTCGTCAAGCTCAGGGATCGTCCGGAGCTAACGATGGCTGAGCTTGTCGAAGCCTCGGGCCTGATCACCGACTTCATCGAGTTCTCGGCTGTGGACGGTCCGGGCAACCGGTTCGTGGTGTTCACCCAGGGCTGCAACCTAGACTGCGTGGCCTGCCACAACCCGTACACGATCAACCCATGCATCGACTGCGGCGACTGCGTGGTCTCCTGCCCTTCCGGAGCGTTGAGCTTGGACATCGCCGGGAAGGTGCTCTGGGACGCGGACACCTGTACCGGCGGGGACACCTGCATCGACGTCTGCGAGTACGACTCGACCCCAAAGGCTCGGACGCTGGCCGTCGCGGACGTGCTGACTCGACTGCGGCCGGCCGCGCCGTTCCTTTCGGGTGTGACGGTCTCCGGCGGCGAGGCCACCCAGCAGGCAGGTTTCGTCCGCGCCCTGTTCGCTGCGATCAAGGCCGACCCGAAGCTGTCCCGGCTGACCTGCTTCGTGGACAGTAATGGCGACACCGACTCAGGCGACTGGGACAACCTGGCCGACGTGATGGACGCGGCGATGATCGATCTGAAGTGCCTTGACGACGTCATTCATCGTCGGATCACCGGTTCGAGCAACGCCAGAGTGCTGGATTCGATTCGGCTGCTGGCTTCACGGCGACAGCTGTACGAGGTGCGCTTGCTGCTTCTGGCCGGGGTGAATGACGCCGACGACCTGCTGGCCGAAACCGGACGCTGGCTCGCGTCCGTCGACCCCAGGATGCGGGTGAAGGTGATCGGCTACCGCCACCACGGCGTCCGGCCCTCCCCGATTCCGCTGCGCGAACCGTCCGCCGAACAGCGCGCCCACTACGCCGAGATCGTCCGCGCCCAAGGCGACTTCGAGATCGTGGTGGTCTGAGTTCGACCACCGTTGGCAGCGAGCGACCACACCCGCGTAACGGTCCCTGAGGAAGCTCGCGAGGAACGAGCGAGCTGTCACGAAGGAGGCCGCCGCCTCTAGGCCTTCCGCCCCTTACACTGGTGCCAGCCGCACCGGCCCGGCTACACTGACTGGCGATTTAGATCCCGATAGGAAACTGCCTATGTTGTCCGCGCGTTCGGCGGTGCTGATCGCCGCGGCGTGCGCCGGTCTCGCGGGCTGTTTCGGCGGCACCTCCGGCGGTGACGCGGTACCCACGTCCGCCGTGTCCAGTCCGGCACCGGCCGCCACCGCCGGTTTCACCGAACATCAGGTTGCCGGCGTAAGAATCGGGCTCCCCGCAAACTGGACTGAAACCGAAACGAGCGACGGACTCGGCCTTCAGCTAGCCGATAGCGGTGGCAATGGCACCGTCATGGTGATCGTGAACGAAGTGGTCCGCAACAGTCCCGGTGAGATCCACTACACCGCTTCCTCATACCTGGAGAAGGCGCTCCCCTGGGTGCTGCACTTCAAGGATTTCAGGGACATCGAGATCACTGCGGACCTGACCGGCCAGGCCCGATCGCTGACGCTCCCGGGAGCGGAGAATGCGGCCTGGCTGGAGGTAACCGGCAAGCGCGGAAACCGGCCCGTGGCCTGCTCAGTGGTAGCGGCCCAAGTTGGCCCGAACATGGCGGTGATCGTCGGCCTGCAGTTGCCCGCCCAGCTGTGGCAACAGGTCATGGACACGCTGCGGGTCGATCCGAACGCCCTCGAACCCACCTAGAGGTCAGCCGATCCCGTCCAGGCGGTGGGACCAGAGCTGGGGCACGTCCTTGGCGAACGCGGTCAGGATCTCCGCGGACGCCTCCAGCGCCGACAGCTCGCCGCTCTCGACTTCGGCCTCCAGGCCGGCGCGGATCGCCGAAACCCCCGGCGAGGTGCGTAACGCGTCCTCCAACTCGCCCTTCACCAGGGCCCACAGCCATTCCCGCTGCTGCTTGGCCCGGCGAGCCTCCAACTGGCCGGAGCGTTCCAGCCGCGCCCGATGGTCGACGATCGCCTGCCAAACCTCGTCCAGGCCGTTGCCGGTCAGCGAACTCGAGGTCAGCACCGGCGGGCGCACCGCCTTCGGGTCGGAGTTGATCAGCTTCATGGCGATCGACAGCTCGCGTGCGGTGACCCGCGATTCACTCTCGTTGTCGCCGTCGGCCTTGTTGACCGTGATCACGTCGGCCATCTCGAGGATGCCGCGCTTGATGCCCTGCAGTTGGTCGCCCGCGCGAGCCAGCGCGATCAGCAGGAAGGTGTCGACCATCCCGGAGACCGCCACCTCTGACTGCCCAACCCCGACCGTCTCGATCAGCACCACGTCGTAGCCGGCGGCTTCCAGCACCAGCATCGATTCGCGGGTGGTTCGGGCCACGCCACCGAGATGGCTGCCGGCCGGCGAGGGCCGGATGAAGGCGTGCTCGCTCTGCGCCAACTCGCCCATGCGGGTGCGGTCGCCGAGGATCGAGCCCCCGGTCTTGGCGGACGTCGGGTCGACGGCTAGCACGGCGATCCGGTGACCGGCGTCGATCAGCCGCCGGCCGAGGGCGTCGATGAACGTCGACTTGCCGGCGCCCGGTACGCCGGTGATGCCGACCCGTACCGCCTTGCCCGAGTACGGACGCAGGATGCGCAGCAGGTCGGCCGCCACCGCGTGGTGGGCCGGCTTGCTGGACTCGACCAGGGTGATCGCCCGAGCGATCCCGCCGCGCGAACCCGCCAGCACCTGCTCAGCCAGGTGCTGCGGATCCAGTCGCGGACGCCGTACCGCGGACGGCTTGGGTGCCGGCGGGGTCGCGTCCCCGTACTGGCGTCCGGGGACGGGGCTGGATTCCGCCCAGAGCGGGGGGCGATCCTGGGTCATCACTTGCCTTTCAACTCGCAAAGACGAAGGAGATCCCGGCCTGCGCCGGGATGACAGTTTCCACGTCATCCCGGGCCTGATCCGGGATCTCCTCTTGGCCCTTCGTCAGGCGTCCAGGCGCTCCCGGAGCTTGGTCAGCAGCTCAATCGCCGAATCCGGGATGATCGTGCCGGGCGGGTAGATCGCGTCCGCACCCTTGGCGTAGAGCTCGTCGAAGTCCTGCGGCGGGATCACACCACCGACCACGATCATCATGTCGTCACGGCCCAGCTTGTCCAGTTCCTCGCGCAGCGCCGGCACCAGGGTCAGGTGACCCGCGGCCAGCGAGGAGACGCCGACCACGTGCACGTCCGACTCCACAGCCTGCCGTGCGGTCTCCTCCGGGGTCTGGAACAGCGGGCCGACATCGACGGTGAAGCCGAGGTCTGCGAACGCGGTCGAGATCACCTTCTGGCCGCGGTCGTGACCGTCCTGGCCCATCTTGGCCACCAGAATGCGCGGACGCCGGCCCTCGGCCTTCTCGAAGTCGTCCACCAGGCCGCGGGCCTTGGTGACGGCTTCGGTCGAGCCCGATTCGGAGTTGTACACGCCAGAGATCGTACGGATGTTCGCGGTGTAGCGTCCGAACACCTTCTCCAGCGCGTCGGAGATCTCGCCCACCGAGGCCTTGGCGCGCGCCGCGTCGATGGCCAGCTTGAGCAGGTTCCGCTCCGGGTCGGTCGAATCCGGATTCTCGGCGGCCCAGGTGAGCTTCTCGAGCGCAGCCTGCGTCGCAGCCGAATCACGCTCGGCGCGCAGCCGGGTCAGCTTGTCGATCTGCTGCTGGCGGACGCTGTTGTTGTCGACCTTCAGCACCTCCGGCAGCACATCGTTCTCCACGATGTACTTGTTCACGCCGATCAGCGGCTGCCGGCCGGAGTCGATCCGGGCCTGGGTGCGGGCCGCGGCCTCCTCGATGCGCATCTTCGGGATGCCGGCCTCGATGGCCTTGGCCATGCCGCCGGCCGCCTCGACCTCCTGGATCAGATCCCACGCCTTGCTGGCCAGCTCGTAGGTCAGCCGCTCGACGTAGGCCGAACCGGCCCACGGGTCGACCGTCCGGCAGGTGCCCGACTCCTGCTGGATGAACAGCTGGGTGTTGCGGGCGATCCGGGCGGAGAAGTCGGTCGGCAACGCGATCGCTTCGTCCAGGGCGTTGGTGTGCAGCGACTGGGTGTGCCCCTGGGTCGCGGCCATCGCCTCCAGGCAGGTGCGGCCGACGTTGTTGAACACGTCCTGCGCGGTCAGCGACCAACCCGAGGTCTGCGAATGCGTCCGCAGGCTCATCGACTTGGGGTTCTTCGGCTCGAACTGGCGCACCAGCCGGGCCCAGAGCAGCCGGGCCGCGCGGAACTTCGCGACCTCCATGAAGAAGTTCATGCCCACCGCCCAGAAGAACGACAGCCGCGGCGCGAACTGGTCGACCTTCAGGCCCACCGCCTCACCGGCGCGGATGTACTCCACGCCGTCGGCGAGGGTGTAGGCCATCTCGATGTCGGCGGTCGCCCCGGCCTCCTGCATGTGGTAGCCGGAGATCGAGATCGAGTTGAACTTGGGCATGTTCGCCGAAGTGAACGCGAAGATGTCGGCGATGATCCGCATGGACGGCGCCGGCGGGTAGATGTAGGTGTTGCGAACCATGAACTCCTTGAGGATGTCGTTCTGGATCGTGCCCGCGAGCTGCTCCAGCTTCACCCCCTGCTCCTCGGCCGCAACCACATAGAGCGCCAGGATCGGCAGCACCGCGCCGTTCATGGTCATCGACACCGACATCTGGTCGAGCGGGATGCCGTCGAACAACTGCCGCATGTCCAGGATCGAGTCCACGGCCACGCCGGCCATGCCGACGTCACCGGTCACCCGCGGGTGGTCGGAGTCGTAGCCGCGGTGGGTGGCCAGGTCGAAGGCGATCGAAAGACCCTTCTGGCCGGCCGCGAGGTTGCGCCGGTAGAAGGCATTCG
>DAOPRQ010000092.1:0-8106 GCA_035349055.1 Propionicimonas sp. | reverse complement strand
GCCCTGCTCTACGCGGATATCAGCAACTCTATTTCCGCTGTTGCGGTGGTCAGAACCGTCTATCGCGATCAGGTGATCACCGAAGCCGACCTCGGCATCACCTCGGCGGTGCCCGCTGCCGGGCTCGAACTCGTGCCGTCCGAACAGCTAACGGCCATCATCGGACGCACCGCGCAGCTCGACCTGACTCAGGGAACCCTGTTGAGCCCGCGCTCCTTCGGCGACCCGGCCACTGAGCCAGGACACGTCCGGCTCGGTCTGCGGCTGGCCGCCGGTCGAATCCCGGCGGCACCGCTGCCGCCGGGCGCCCGGGTATTGCTGGTCCCGGTCGGACGGGACGGCGCGGACCCACCGTCCGGGGCGAGCGTGGTCGGCCGCGTCGCTACTGCCGCGTCCACCCTTCCCGACGGCGCGGCCCTGGTGGACGTGTCGATCGCCGAGGCGGAGGCGGAGCGGGTCGCACGGCTCGCGGCCGCAGATCAGGTGGTACTGGTCCAGCTCCCCGGGGTGCCACGATGAACACCTGGCTGTTCACCAGCGCCGGCCACGCGTCCGGGGTGACCGCGCTCACGCTCGCGCTCGCCACCCTGTGGCCCGACGACGTGCTGCTGGTCGACGGCAACCGCGAGCCGGACCAGTCGGTGCTGGCCGGGTACCTGCAGGGCGCCAACCCGGCCGGACGCGGTCTGGGCGCGGTGCTGCAGGCGCACCGCGAACGCCGTCCGCTGGCCGAATGCCTGCCGGGTCTGACCCTTCCCCTGGGCGACGCCAGCAGTAGCGACTTCCTGCCTGGCTTCGCACATCCCGGCATGGTCGCCCTGTTCGCGCAGGTGTGGCCTGACTTCGCCGCCGCACTGTCCGCGTCCGAGCGCACCGTGTTGGTCGATGCCGGGCGGATCGGGCCGACCGGCCTGCCGCTGCCGATGGTCTCGGTCAGCAGTGGCGTAGTGGTGGTGACCGGCTCCAGGCTGGTCGATCTGGCCGCGTTGCGGCTGTACCTGCCGCTGGTGGTGGCGTCCGCAGGCGAAGAGCGGGTGGGCCTGGTTGTGGTCGGACCGAATCGGCCGTACGGTACCGGCGAGATCAGCGAGCGCTTCGGCGTGCCGGTGTGGGGCAAGGTGGCCTGGTCGCCGGCCGAGGCCGCGGTGTTCGCCGCCGGTGAGCGGGCGCCCCGCCGTCGCCTGGTAGGTCCTTACCTGGCCGACGTGCGAGCGCTGGCTGTGTCCCTGCTCGAGCAGACGGCCGTCCACCGATCCCTGATCGGGGTGCCGCGATGAAACGCCTACTGGACGTGGAGTTGCTGGCCGAACCGGTCGAGTTCGAGACGGTGTTCACCAGGGAGCGGCTGATTGCCGAACGGCCCGAAGAACCGATGGTCGACTGGCAGTTGGTGGTGGCGCTGCGCCGAAAGGCTTCTGAGCGGATCACCACTGCCCTGTCCGAGCGTGGCCAGTTGACTGAGGTCGACCGGCGTCTGCTCGGCCGATCGCTGGTGCGCCAAGTGGTGCGCGACCACGTCGACGGATTGAGCACACGCGGCGAAGCGTTGTGGCCGATGGCGGTCGAGGATGCCTACGTGCAGGCCACCGAGAGCGCGATCTTCGGGTACGGCCGGTTGCAGCCGCTGTTCGAGATACCCGAGGCCGAGAATGTCGAGATCCACGGCTTCGATTCGGTCGTGGTCCAGTACGGGGACGGTCGGCGCGAGCCCCGTCCGCCGGTGGCTGACAGCGACGAGGAACTGGTCGACGCCATCCGGTTCCTCGGCGAATCGGTGAACCCGGCGCGGCCGTTCGACGACGCGCACCCGATGATGACGCTCGCGCTCGGCGACCGTTTTCGGTTGCACGCGATCGGCTTCGGGTTGAGTTTTCGGCCGTCGATAACGATTCGGCAGCACACACTCACCGACGTCACGCTGGCCGACCTGGCCGCCGGCGGCATGATGCCGCTAGAGGTCGCGCGGTTCCTGCATGCTGCGGTGTTGGCCCGCAAGTCGATGGTGATCTCCGGCGATCAAGGGGCCGGCAAGACCACGCTGCTGCGGGCCCTGATCGCAGCGATCCCGGCCAACGAGCGCTTCGGCACGCTCGAAACCGACTACGAGCTGCTCACACACCTGCAACCGAACCGGCGGAACATGCTCGCGCTGCAGGCACGCGTCGGGATGGGCGAGATCCAAGACGGACGCCGGGTTGGTGAGTTCACCGTCGCCGACCTGATTCCAGAGGCGCTCCGGCAGAACCTCTCCCGGCTGATCGTGGGTGAGGTGCGCGGTGGTGAGGCCGGCGCGATGTTCGAAGCAGCGACCTCCGGCGCCGGCCTGATCAGCACGACGCACTCGCATTCGGCCACTTCCGCGATCGACCGGCTAGCGTCCCGGGTCGCCCAGGGCGGGGTGCTCACCGTCGAGGAGGCCTACCGTCAGGTGGCTCATCACATTCACCTGCTCATCCACGTCCGGCTGACCGACGACACCTGGCGCGGCGGTGTCCGGACCCGGGCCATCACCGAGATCCGGCAACTCACGGGTGGTTTGGAGGGTGGCCGTCCGGTCACGCACCTCGCCTATCGCAGCGGCGACGCGGACGGGAACTTCTGCCCGGACGCCGACCTGATCGCCGAGCTTGCCCAGTTCTACGCGGCCTGGGACGCCTGATGGGCACCTTCCTCGCATCGCTGTGCGGCCTGCTCATCGCCGGCGGACTGATGCTGGTGATCGCAGGTTTCAACAGCCCTGGCGCTCAACGCGCCGCCTCATCCACAGGTCTGTGGAAACCGCTTGTGGAAAGTGGAGTGACCAACGCCGCGCGGCGGCACTGGTGGCGGCTGCTGCTGGCCGTGGGCGCTGGTCTACTTGCTGCCGGTTACACCGGCTGGCCGCTACTGGCGGTGCTGGTTCCGCTGGTCGTCAACGTGCTGCCGATGCTGCTCTCGGCGCCGCCCAACCGTGAACTCGCGCTGCTGGAGGCACTCGACCGCTGGGTGCGGACGCTGAGTTCGCTGCTGCCGACCGGTCGCTCGATCACCGACGCCATCCGGCTGTCCGGACGGCAGGCGCCCACCCTGATCGCTCCCCAACTGCGGCTCCTCGCCGCCCGGCTGGATGATCGCTGGACCATCCAGCAGGCCCTGCGCGCGCTCGCCGACGAACTGAACAGCCCGGACGCGGACGCGGTTCTGGCCGCGCTTTCCCTTGCCGCGCAGCGTGGCGGCACCGGTGCAGCCGCCACTCTGGCCGCACTGGCCGACAACGTGCAGGACCGGCTGCGCGCCCTTCGAGAGATCGAAACTGAGCGCGCCAAGCCACGAATCGTCGTCCGTCAGGTGACCGGGGTGACGGTGGTGGTGCTGGCGCTGGCCTTTGTGTTCGGCGGCCAGTTCTTCGCGCCCTACGCGTCCGGGCTCGGGCAGGCCTTGCTGGCCTTGTTGGTGGCTGCCTACCTCGGTTCGCTGCTGTTCCTGCGTCGCCTGACCACGCCGCGTCCGCGGCAACGCATCCTGAGTTCGGCGCCATGAATTCGCTCCTGGTCGCGATCGGGCTGGGTGCGCTCATCGGCTTTGGGCTCTGGAGCGTGGCCCGGGCCTTCGCGCTGCCGCGTCCCCGGCTGGCAGACGCGCTCGACCTGCTGGACGGCAGCGTTCAGGTCGAGGCACTCCCGGAGACGACGGGTCTGGACCGGCTCGGTACCTGGTTGCGAGCCCAGTCACGTCAGCCGGCGAGCGCTAGCACCCTGCGTCGGCTGAAGCTTGCCGGCCGCAGTCTCGATCGGCACTACGCCTACAAGGGCATCTGGGCACTGCTCGGCCTGCTGCTGCCGACCCTGTGCGGTGCCGTGCTGGCCCTGATGACCGGCGCCGGCCTACTCCTGCCAGCCGGGCTTGGCCTGGTGTGTTCGGCGATCGGGTTCGTGCTGCCCGACGTGCTCCTGCGCCAGGCTGAGACCGAAGTGGCAGCCGATGCGACCGAAGCGCTGCTGACCTACTTCGACCTGGTCACGCTGGAGCGTCTGGCCAACCAGTCCGGCACACAGTCGCTGCGGTCGGCAGCGGCGCTGAGCGACTCGACCGTTTTTGCGTCCATCCGGGACGCGCTCGAGCGGGCTCGTCTCGAACAGCGTGCACCGTACGGAGAGTTGAAACGGCTCGGTGCGGAACTGGACCTGCCCGCGCTGGTCGACATCGCCGACGTGATGGCCCTCGACGAAGCCGGGGCGACGCTTTCAGGAGCGCTGCGCGCTCGCGTCCGCGAACTTCGCGATGCGCACCTCACCGAGGCGAGGATCGCGGCGTCCGCAGTTTCGGAGCGGATGGCGCTGTTCATGGTCATCCCATCGCTGGTGTTCGGCCTGTTCTTCCTCGTGCCACCGATCCTGCGCCTGATCGGCGCTGCCTGAGTCCACAACTAAGGAGGAGTAATGAGATTCCTGCACCTGCTGGTCGCTGCACTGGTGGCGCCGCCGCCGCGACGGGATGAGCGCGGCCTGTCCCAGTCGACCGAGAACGCCATCCTGCTGGCGGGCGCGGTCGCAGTGGCCCTGATCGTCGTCACCGCGGTGACCGTCTACGTATCGGCCAAACTGCCCCGACCGTGAACGAGCGCGGGTTGGCCGAGTCCACCCAGTGGGCCGTCCTCGCGCCGACGCTGCTCGGTCTGGTCCTCGGACTGGTGCAACTCGGTGTCTGGCTGCACTCGCGGACGATCGCGGCCAGCGCCGCGGCCGCGGTGGCGGACGTACGTGCGCTCGGGGCTTCCCAGGATGCCGCGGCTCGCGAAGTCGGCCGCCGCGTCGCTATCGCCGGCGGCCTGCAGGACGTCGACATCCAGCTCTCGACCGGCGCTGACATGGTGCTGGTGACGGTTTCCGGACGGGCGCCGCTGTTCTTCGACCTCGGCCAGGGCAGAGTCGCCGAAACCGCGGTACTGCCGAGGGAAGTGGTGAAGCCGTGACCGTCGGCCGCGACCAGAGGGGCTCAATGGCGATCGAGTTCGTCCTGCTGGTGCCCGTGCTGGTGCTGTTGTTCGGCGTTGTGGTGGGTGGGGCGCGGGTCTGGCTGGCCAGAGGCGTCGCCGAGCAGGCAGCTGCCGCAGCAGCCCGGGCCGCTTCCGGCGAGCGCAGCGTGGCCAAAGCCGAGCGGGCCGGACGCGAGCTCGCCGTGGCGCAGGCGAGCACCAGCGGCCTGCGCTGTGCCGAGTTCAGCGTGCTGGTGGACGCGGACGCACTCGCGCAGGACGCGGGGACGCCCGGCCAAGTGCACGCCACGGTGAGCTGCGCGGTGC
This sequence comes from Propionicimonas sp., assembly GCA_035349055.1. Taxonomy (GTDB): domain Bacteria; phylum Actinomycetota; class Actinomycetes; order Propionibacteriales; family Propionibacteriaceae; genus Propionicimonas. Next base: position 2,825 of record DAOPRQ010000092.1, on the reverse strand, counting down.
CGCTGGGCGACGTGCTGGTTCCGGGATGGCCGGGGACCGTCGACGTCTCCGGAGACGCGACCGCTGTCGTCGACAGATATCGAGGTCGGAAATGAAGCTGATCCGCGGGTTGGGTGCCCTTTCGGTACTGCTGGTGGTGCTCGTCGGCGCGCCCCTGGCGTTGCTGACTGGGGGACGATACCCGTCCGGCTGGTCGGGGTTGCTGCGTCCGGACGACGGGTCGATGTGGCTGGTGGTGCTCACCGCAGTCGGTTGGCTGGCTTGGGTGGCCTTCACCGCAGCGACCCTGGTGGAGGCCGTGCAACTCGTTTCGGGGGTGCGGTTCCGGCTACCGCTGCTGGGCGGGTTGCAGCAGGTGAGCGCGGGCCTGCTGCTGGCGGTCCTGTCGCTGGCTCCCGCGTCCACGGCGGTGTCGCCGTCGGCAGCAGTGGTCGTTGCGGCCGTGCCCCAGACCGGGCCGGACGCGGACTCCCTCGATGCCGATCCGGTGGGCGACTTACTGCCGGCTCCGGCTGCCGAAGCGGACTGGTATGTGGTCGCGAGTGGGGACGACCTGTGGAGCCTCAGCGAGTCGTTGCTCGGGGACGGCTCCCGTTGGCGGGAGTTGGTGGCGGCCAACCCTGAGACCCTGGCCGAGCCCACCGCCCGGCTCACCGCCGGCACCCGATTGGTGCTGCCCGCGTCCGCTTTGGCGCCCAGGCAGGTAGTGGTGGAACGTGGCGACACGCTCAGCGGATTGGCCCTTGAGCATCTCGGGACAGCCAAACGCTGGCCGGCGATCGCCGCAGCCAACGCCGACCTGATCGAAGACCCGGACCACATCGAGATCGGCTGGCGGCTCGACCTACCCGCCGCGCACGGCTCCCGAAGTTCGGACGCCAGGCCTGAGCGGGACCCGGCGCCAGCCCATGAGCCAGACGACGAGCCGTCCGCGGACCGAGGAACAGGCGAAGGACCCAATGCCCGATCGGGTCCTGAGCCACCTTCGACCACGCCCCCTGAGCTTGACCAAGGGCCGGTGGCCGCAACCGCCCAAGCCGAGGCGCCAGCTGAAGTCAGCGATGACCAGGATCTCCCGGCGATCGGGGTGATCGGCTCCCTAGCCGCGGCGGCGCTGATCGGGACGCTGGAAGCGCGGCGGTACGTGCGGCTGCGCTCGCGTCCGGTGGGCCGCCGACTGATTTCGCCTACCGAACCGGAAACGCGGCTGCGCACTGCGATCGGCCGTCGCCAGCGCCCGGATGGCACGAAGCTGCTCGACGCAGCGCTGCGCACCATCGGCGAGCACTGCTTCACCAACACCCGCCAGCTTCCCGCGCTGGAACGAGCGACACTCGGGGAAACCACGGTGAGCTTCCAGTGGGTCCACCCGGCGGGCGCGCCGCCGTCCGGCTTCGAAGGCGACGACCGAAGCTGGCGAGTCGAGTTCTCCGCCGCCACGCTACGGGCACCGGACTGGCCGTGCCCCTACCCGGCATTGGTCAGCCTGGGCGAGACGGCGAGCGGCGACACCTTGCTGGTGGACGCCGAGAGGTCGCGGGTGCTCGGGGTCGCCGCCGCTACCGACGAACTGCGCCGATCCGCTCTGGCCGCGATGGCGCTCGAACTGACCTGCGCGCCCTGGAGCCGTGAGCTGCGGCTGATCGCAGCCGGCGACGAGGCTGCCATGCTGGCGCTGGCCGGCGGCGATCGGGTGGAAGTGGCGCCGAGCATCAATGAGGCGATCGCCCGCCTGCGATGTGCCGTGGCCGATCGGCGAAGAGCGCTGGCCGGAGAGCCGCTCGCCCGCCTGCGCGTCGATCCTGACCGCGCGGACGCCGTCGCGCCCCTGGTACTCGTCCTGAACACGCGAGTGGACGCGGCCCTGGCCGAAGAGCTGGACGAGTTGCTCGCCGGCCCGGCCACCGGTGCCGCCGTGCTGCTGGGCAGCGACTCCGGCGCGCCCGCGCTGTGGCAGGTCAGCGGCGAGGAGTATGCGCCGTCGGGCCAGCTAACCGGATCGCCCGGACGGCTGCTCGCGCACAGCATTCCCGCGGCCACCCGGGCTGGCGTGGCGTCCCTGTTGCGGGCCGCCGACGATCCGGCGGACACCCCCGCGCCATGGTGGGGCGACCCGACCGACAACGTCCGGCCGTTGCCTCAACGAGCCAATCGAGGAGAGGAAGCAATGGACATCGTGCGGCTCCTGCCGGTGGCGGACGCGCCGCGGGCGCTCCTGATCGGGCCGGTCGATCTGCTCGGTGCCGCCGGCCCGGCTCCCGTCCGCTCGCGGCAACAACTCGTCGAGGCGTGTGCCTGGCTGCTCGAGAACCCTGGCCGCAGCGCGACCGAGATGTCGCTGGGGCTGGGCGTTGCCGAGGGCACCCGCCGCTCCAACCTGAGCCGGCTGCGCGCCTGGCTCGGCAGCGACCCGGCCGGGAAGCCGTACCTGCCGGACGCCTACTCCGGGCGAATCCGGCTGCACCCTGCGGTGACTTCGGATTGGGAGTCGGTGCAGGCGTTGCTGCGTCCAGGCATCGACCGGGTCAGCGACGCCACATTGGTGGCGGCGCTCGAACTCGTCCGCGGCGCACCACTGGCCGACGTTGCGCCGGGGCTCTGGCATTGGGCGGAGGAGCTACGCACCGATCTGTCGTCCGCGCTGCGCGACGTCGGGCTGGTGCTGGCCGATCGCGCGCTCGCCAACGGTGATGTCGACCTGGCCCGGTGGGCCGCGTCCCGAGCCCTGGTCGTCGCGCCCGAGGACGAGCAGCTGCTCTGTGCGCGGATCCGTACCGAGCATCGGGCCGGCAACCGCGCCGAGGTGGAGCGGCTGGTGAATCAGG
>DAOPRQ010000091.1:6434-8223 GCA_035349055.1 Propionicimonas sp. | reverse complement strand
CGCGGTGACCGTCCCCGTGACGACCGGCCACGCAAGGATTGGACGCCAGACCGGCCTGGCTACGACCGCGGCGCGGGCAAGGCGAAGAGCGGCGGGCGCTCAGGCGATGCCAGGCGCGATGATCGTCCCTGGCAGGACCGAAATCGCGACGATCGGTCTGGGAGCGAGCGGCCCCGCAAGGACCGGGACTTCGATCGTGCCCGCCGCGACGGATCGTCCGCAGGATCTCGGGATGATCGCCCACGCAAGGACTGGTCGACCGACAAGCCGAAGAAGTCGTGGTCGTCGGGTCCGGGCGGTAGCGGCACAAGTGGCCGCCCGTCCGGTAGCCGTGGCGATCGACCCGCCGGTCCCCGAGGTGGTGAGCGTCCTCGTGACGGTCGCCGGGATGGACGGCCCAACGCTGACCGTCCACGCTCGTCAAGTCGGCCTGCCTACCAGCGCGACGATCGTGACCAAGTGCGGCAGACACCACGTCCCGGCCTGGCCGCCAAGGCCAACGAGCCGGAGACACCCAAGGGCCTCGACCTTCGGCAGCTGCCGCGCGGCGTCCGTGCCGAGCTGCGCAGCTTGACCAGCGAGCACGCTGAGGTGGTGGGTGCGCACCTGCTGATGGCTGGACAGCTCATCGACACCGATCCGGAACTGGCGTACGCGCACGCCGAAGCGGCCCGTCGCCGGGCGGCCAGACTGCCGATCACCAGAGAGGCGACGGCGGAAACCGCTTATGCCGCCGGTGACTTCAACACGGCACTGAGCGAGTTCCGTGCGCTGCGTCGGATGACCGGCGGCAACGAGTACCTGGCGGCCATGGCCGATTGCGAGCGTGCCCTCGGTCGGCACCAGGCAGCGCTCAAGCTCGTCAAGGAAGGCCTCGCCAGCCAGCCGGACGCGGCCGCCGAGATCGAGCTGCGTCTGGTCGAAGCCGGCGTCCGCGCCGACTCGGGCCAGACCGCTGAAGCGCTCCGGCTACTGAAGGCCGGTATCGAGAGCATCGGTACCCGGGGCCCGAAGGTGGCTCGGGCACGGCTTCGCTACGGCTACGCCGATTTGCTGGAGCGCACCGGTGATGCTGATCAGGCCGAGCGGTGGTTCGACGCTGTCCTGCGTCTCGACCCGGACGGCACCACCGACGCCGAAGACCGGCTCGCGGCCATTCGTGGCATCGTGATCGAGTACGACGAGACCGAAGAAGACCTGTTCGACGAAGCGGACGAGTCGGTGAGCCTGGATCCCGAGACCGCCGAGACGGAGCCGGAACAACAGTGACCGCGCTGATCGACGCCTACGACGCAGCCCTGTTCGACTTGGACGGGGTGATCTACCTCGGCCCACTCGCGGTGCCGGGAGCCACGGTTGCACTGGCCGAGTTGCAGCAGCGCGGCACCAAGGTTGTGTACGTCACCAACAACGCCGCGCGCGCTGCGGAGACGGTGGTCAACCAGCTGCGGGAACTGGGCTTCGACGCCGGTTCGGAGAACGTGCTGACCAGCGCCCAGGTCGCGGCGACCGCGCTGGCCGACGTGCTCGCCCCGGGTTCCAAGGTGCTGGTGGCAGGTAGTGCGAGTCTGTCCGGCCTGATCGCCGAGGTCGGCCTGCGACCGGTGTCCAGTGCGGAGGACGAGCCGGTTGCGGTGCTGCAGGGCTACGACCCCATGCTGTCCTGGCCGACGCTGGACGAAGTCTGCCTTGCGATCGCACGTGGCGCGAGCTGGTACGCCACGAACGACGATGCCTCGCGTCCGACCGATCGGGGCCTGGTGCCCGGCGCCGGTGCGATGATCGCCGC
>DAOPRQ010000091.1:0-6334 GCA_035349055.1 Propionicimonas sp. | reverse complement strand
GCCGTCACGACGGGTGACGCTCACAGAGTCGGACGCTGAATGCAATGGCCAGCGTGCTGCGCAGGATGACAGCCGGATTGTTCTCCAGACCCACCCGCGAACCGTGTCTGAGCAGTTCGATGCGTTGTGGGCGGTGGCCGCGAAAGCATGGTCGGAGCCCTACTTGGACGCAGCGCCCGCTCTGGAAGCTCTCGACCTGATCAGCTGACCTCGGGCGTCCGGCCTATTCGCGCTCGCCGAGACCGCGGGCGGCCAGGGCGGCTCCGGTGGCCTGGGCGTGGCCAACTGCCCGCACGACCACCGGCGTCACCAGCGCGAACAGTCGATGCTCGCGTCCCCTGGCCATCGCGGCCTGCCGCACCTGGCCGAAGCTGTCGAGCAGCACCGGAATCGAGCGCAACATCACCGCGACCGCCAGTCCGACACGCTCTGCTGAGATGCCGAAGACCGCCAGCGGACGCAGCCCGGCGATCAGCGCGTCGATCAGCTCGCCGCCGGGCGTCGTGGACGTCAGCAGCCGACTGACGTAGATAGCGACCAGGAACACGGCCGCAGCGTTGACCCCGCGACCCGGGGTGCCGGACAACAGGTGATAGCCCAGCAGCATCGCCACCAGGACCCACACCATCGCGGGCAGCCGCCACGCGCGGGCCAGCCCGATACGACAGGCTGCCAGCAACCCCATCGCCGCCACCAGGCAGGCCAATCCCAGCCGCCAGTCGCGCAGCACTGCTGCCGGCACGGTCAGCAGGATCATGATCAGGTACTTCGGGCCGGCGCCGAGCCGGTGGAACAGCGACCGCCCGGGCACGTAGAGCCCGAAGAGGTTCATGCCATCAGCTTCCGGTACGCCGCTATGGCGGACGCCGGTTCGCCATCCGCAACCACCAGGCCGTCGTCGATCACGATCACCCGGTCGGCATCGGCGGCCATCTCCAGGTCGTGGGTGGCGACCAGCACCTGCTGGTCGAGCTCGCTGATCGCGGTGCGCACCTGGTTGCGGTTTCGCAGGTCGAGCAGGGTGGTGGGTTCGTCCGCGACCACGATCGCGGGTCCGCACGCCAGCACGGACGTCAGCGCGACCAGCTGCCGTTCGCCGCCGGAGAGGTCGTAGACACTCTGGTCGGCCAAGTGTGCCAAGCCGCGCTGTGCCAGCAGCCGGGCGGCGCCGGCGCGGCGATCGGCTCGATCAGGGATGGTGTTGCGCAGGCTGAGTTCGACGTCGTCAGCAGGGGTCGCCATCACCAACTGAGCCAGGGGATCGGTGAACACGAACCCAACCTGGCGGCGGATCCGGCGCCCGTCCCTCCTGGTGTCGAGGTCGCCGACGAGCACCCGTCCGGTGGTGGGCAGGACCAGCCCGTTCAACAGCCGCAGCAGCGTGGACTTACCCGAACCGTTGGCGCCGATGAAGGCGATCCGGCGCTCGCTGAGCTCGAGGTCCACCGGGCCGAGGATGCGCCGCTGCGTCCGCGCGGCACCCGATCCTGGAACCGCAACCTGAACCCCGTCGAGGCGGATCACTGCTCGGTGACCACCGCAGCCCGGCTCGCCAGCAGCGCGGGAAAGGCCTTGTGCACGGCCAGCGCGATCGCGGCCGCGACCAGCATCTTCACCAGGTCCAGCGGGACGAAGCCCAGCGCCACCACAGTCGCGGTCGACAGCGGCAGGCCGGCGTTGACCATCAAGCCGGCGATCCCCAGCGGCGTGGTGACCAGGACTGCGCCGGCGATGGCCGCTGCCCCTAACCACAGGTAGTGGAACCGGCTCGGCCGGCGAAGCCCGTGGGCCGCGATTGCCCCGGTGGCGGCTGCCGCCAGCGGGAAGCTCAACAGGTAGCCGGCGGTGGGGCCGGCGAGCACGCCGATGCCGGCGGCGCCCCCGGCGAGCACCGGAAGGCCGGCGAGGCCCACGACTACGTACAGCAGGGTGGCGAGGAAGCCGCGCCAGGCGCCGAGCACGAGGCCGGCCAGCGCGACCGCCAGGGTCTGCAGGGTGATCGGCACGCCGATCACGCCGGCGGGGATCGGAGTCAGCGAGAACACCGCGATCAGCGCGGCGAAGACCGCGATCAGGGCCAGGTCGGCGCCGGGCGCGGCTGCGGGGCGGGCCATGGGAACTCCTCGGAGATTGACTGCCTGAACGGTGTTCAGGTGAACAGTGTTCAGGTTAGCCCATAGACTGCGGCCATGGGTAACAGCAGGCAGGACGTGGTCACCGCTGCGCTGCGACTGTTGGATGCCTTCGGGCTCGACTCCTTTTCGATGCGCCGGCTGGCCGCCGAACTCGAGGTGCAGCCCAGCGCCCTTTATCACCATGTCGAGAATAAGCAGGAACTGCTTGGCCATTTGGCGGGACGGATCGTCGGCGGGGTGGAGGTGGACGCGGACCTGATGGCGACCTGCCATCGGCTTCGCGATGCGATGCTGGCAGTCCGGGATGGTGCCGAGGTGGTGGCCACCGCGACCGCCTTCCGGCTGGGGGTGTCCGAGTTCGAGGCCGAGTTGGCCCGTTTCAGCTCGGTGGACGTGGCCCGGACGCTGCTCATCTACGTGATCGGCCATACCCAGGCCACCCAGCTGCATCGCCAAGCCAGCGAGCTGGGCGCCATCAGGACCGACCCCGACCTGGAGGCGTCGTTCGATCGTGGCCTGCGGATCATCCTGGCTGGGCAGTCGCCGGAGTCCTGACACCATGAGCAGGGCCTACGATGTGCGGGTGACCGAGACTGAGCCGACACCCCCGCCGCAGACCGGAGTTCCGCAGGTCGACGAGGCGCTGGACCAACTGGTTCTGGGTGAGGACGTCAGCACGCATCCGGCCGCGTTGGCGGCCGCTGTCGAGGCACTGCAGCGCGCGCTCAACCAGTCGTGATCCGTCTGGATCGCGCGCTCGTGGAACGGGGTCTGGCCCGCTCCCGTACCGTTGCGCAGGCCGCGATCGTGTCCGGGGCGGTCACTGTCAACGGCGAGCCGGCAACCAAGCCCTCGCAACTGGTCGGCGAAGCTGACCTTGTGGCCGCACAGGTCGATCCGTGGGTGTCGCGGGCCGCCCACAAGCTGCTCGGCGCGCTCGCGGATTCAGGCGTCGAGGTGGGCGGACGGGTGCTGGACGCCGGCGCATCCACCGGCGGATTCACCGAGGTGTGCCTGGCCAGGGGAGCCGAGCGCGTGTACGCCGTCGACGTCGGCCACGGGCAGCTCGCGTCCGGCTTGCGCAGTGATCCACGGGTGGTGGTCTGGGAGCGGACGAACCTGCGCGACCTAACCTTGGCGCACGTCGAAGGCGAGCCGGTCGACCTGATCGTCGGCGATGTCTCGTTCATCTCGCTGCGGCTGTTGCTGCGTCCACTGTTGGCGGTGCTGCGGCCGTCCGGTTCGGCATTGCTGCTGGTGAAGCCGCAGTTCGAGGTGGGCAGAGCCGGACTGGACGATCACGGCGTGGTGCGCAGCGCCGCGCTGCGGACGCAAGCTGTGACGGCGGTGATCCAGACGGCGGGCGAGTTGGGCTGGCGAGCGGACTGGCATGGTGAGAGCAGCCTCCCCGGGGAGTCGGGCAACGTCGAATACTTCGTGCACTTCGTTTCCGCCGATGTCAGTGCTGGCGGCTAGGGTTTGCACGTGTCCAACCAGCGTCGGCTAGTGGCCGTGACCATCCATCCGCTGCGTCCGGCTGCGCTCGAAGCCGCGGCCGAGTTCATCACGGGCATCAACGCGCACGGCATCGGTTGCCTGGCGCATTCCGAGGATCTCGACGCGCTCGCCGCCCGCGTCCCCGGCGCAGGTCTCGGCGTACTCGATGCGGACAACGGCACTGCTTGTGAGGTGGTCGTGGTCTTCGGCGGCGACGGCAACATCCTCCGCGCCGCCGAATGGGCGCTGCCGCGGCAGGTGCCGGTGCTGGGAGTGAACCTGGGCCACGTCGGCTTCCTCGCCGAACTGGAGTCATCCCAGGTTGGCCACCTGATCGAAACCGTGGTCTCGCGCAGCTATCAGGTCGAGGAGCGCATGACCATCGACACCGTGGTGCGTGCTGAGCGGGGTGGGGAGCAGCTGTGGAGCTCGTTCGCGATCAACGAGGTCTCGGTCGAGAAGCTGGCCCGTGAACGCATGCTCGAGGTGCTGGTGCGCATCGACGAGCGACCGCTGTCGCGCTGGGCGACCGACGGCGTCCTGGTGGCCACGCCAACCGGGTCGACCGCCTATGCCTTTTCCGCGCACGGCCCGGTGATCTGGCCGGAGTTGTCTGCGCTGCTGCTGGTGCCGCTGAGCGCCCACGCGCTGTTCAACCGTCCGCTGGTGCTCAGCGATCGGACGGTCGTCTCGATCGAAGTGCTTCCCGGCGGCAGCCCCGGGGGCGTGGTCTGGTGCGATGGTCGGCGGAGCACCGACGTGACCGGCGGCATGGAGATCGAGGCGCGGGTGGGGCAGCATCGGCTCCGACTGGCCCGGACGTCGGAGCAGCCGTTCGTGCACCGCCTGGTGCGCAAGTTCGGCCTGCCGGTGAGCGGCTGGCGGGGGGCTGCGGAACGGGACGCAACGCATGCTCAGTGAGCTGCGGATCGTCGACCTCGGCGTGATCGGCGAGGCCGTGATCGAACCCGGGCCTGGCTTCACCGCGGTCACCGGTGAGACCGGTGCCGGCAAGACCATGATCGTGACCGGCCTGGCACTGCTGGCCGGGGCGAAGGCCGATCCGAAGCTGGTGCGCACGACTGCGTCCCGGGCCCTGGTGGAGGGTCGTTGGCGCTTGGACGAGCAACGGCATTTAGCACTCGCCGAGCTGGACGCTGAACTTGAGCAGGACGAAGTTCTGGTGGCCCGGGCGCTGAGCAGCAGCCGGTCGCGGATGACGATCGGCGGCGCGCAGGTGCCGTTGGCCACCGGCTCGGGACTGGTGGGTGAGTGGGTGACCATCCATGGCCAATCCGAGCAGTTGCGGCTTGGCACCGCTGAGCGGCAGCTTGAAGTGCTCGATCGCTATGCCGGGTCGGAACTGGCCACCGAGTTGGCGGCTTACCGGTTGGACTACTCCGCGCGATTGGTTGCGCTGGCCGAACTCACCGAGCTCACCACGAGGTCGCAGGAACGTGCGCGCGAACTCGATGTGCTTCGGTTCGGGTTGGACGAGATCGCGAAGGCGGATCCGCAGCCCGGCGAGGATGCGACGCTGGCGGCTGAGTCGCTGCGGCTGCAGGCCGTGGACGACCTCCGCCAGGCCGCGCACACCGCGCTGGTCGCCCTTGCCGGCGACGAGGACGACTACGACGCGGCCGATGCGATGGGTCTCGTCGGAGTCGCGCGCAAGGCGCTCGGGATGGCCGTCGACTCCGACCCGCAGTTGCTGCCGATCACCGCGCAGCTCGCTGACGCCTCGGCCGCGCTGGCGGATGTGGCCTCAGAGCTGGCGTCCTATTCGGCGAGCCTGGACGCCGACCCCGTACGACTGGAGTGGATCGCCGGCCGACGCGCGGAGTTGGCCCATCTCACCCGGAAGTACGGCGAGACCGTTGACGCGGTGCTGTCTTGGTCGGCTGAAGCGGCCGAACGCGTGCTGACCCTGGACGCGGGGGATACCCGGATCGGCGAGCTCCGCGAGGTGATCGCCGAGCTGGACGCGCGGCTGGCTGCGTCCGCCGGCCGGTTGAGCGGGCTGCGCCGTACGGCTGCAGACGTTCTGGCCCGGCTCGTGGCCGATGAGTTGAAGGCGCTGGCCATGCCGAAAGCTCGGCTCGCGTTCGATCTCACCCCGACTGAACTGGGGCCGAACGGCGCCGATCAGGTCAGCCTGCTGTTCGCGGCGAACCCTGGCAGCGTGCCCGGGCCGCTGGGCAAGGTCGCGTCCGGTGGTGAGTTGAGCCGGGTGCGGCTGGCGCTTGAGGTCGTGCTGGCGGCACAGTCGTCCGGCGACACGTTCGTCTTCGACGAGGTGGACGCGGGGGTCGGCGGCCAGGTCGCGCTCGAGATCGGCCGCCGGTTGGCGCGGCTGGCCGAGCACAGCCAGGTGATCGTCGTCACCCACTTGGCCCAAGTCGCCGCCTTCGCCGACCGGCACTACCAGGTCAGCAAGGCCGACGACGGCTCGGTGACCACCAGCGGCGTGCGCTTGGTCACCGATGAGGACCGGCTAGCCGTGCTGGCCACCATGATGGGCGGCCTGGACTCCAGTGAAGTGGCGATCGCCCACGCCGAGGAGTTGCTGGCAACGGTTCGCGCCGGCTGAGTCCTTCGTCAGGCTCAGGCCCGAGTTGCTGACCCACCCGCACCCCTCATCCCGGCGAGGGTCGGGATCCCGCACCGGTCTTCCCGGCGAGGGTCGGGATCCCGCACCGGTC
>DAOPRQ010000090.1:0-8391 GCA_035349055.1 Propionicimonas sp. | reverse complement strand
TACCGCGACTCCAAGGAGAAGGCGTACTCCACCGACGCCAACATCTGGGGCGCCACGCACGAAGCCAAGGAACTCGAGAACCTCAATGTCGGCATCGAGATCGTCGAGCCGATCATGGGCGTCCGGTTCTGGGATCCGAGCGTGGAGATCGCCACCGAAGACGTCACGATCACCTTCGAGCAGGGCCGTCCGACCCAAATCAACGGACGCACCTTCGCCACCGCCGTCGACCTCGTCCGCGAAGCCAACACGATCGGCGGCCGGCACGGACTCGGCATGAGCGACCAGATCGAGAACCGGATCATCGAGGCCAAGAGCCGCGGCATCTACGAGGCGCCGGGTATGGCGCTGCTGCACATCTGCTACGAGCGCCTGGTCACCGCCATCCACAACGAGGACACCTTCGCCAGCTACCAACTTGAGGGCCGCAAGCTCGGCCGGCTGATGTACGAGGGTCGCTGGCTCGACCCGCAGTCGCTGATGATCCGCGAATCGCTGCAGCGCTGGGTCGGTTCCGCAGTGACCGGTTCGGTGACCCTGCGGCTGCGTCGCGGCGACGACTACTCGATCCTGGACACCGCCGGGCCGTCGCTCTCATACCACCCGGAGCGACTCTCGATGGAGCGCGTCGGCGACGCGGCCTTCGGCCCGCTGGACCGCATCGGTCAGCTCACAATGCGCAACCTCGACATCGCCGACTCCCGTGCCCGGCTGGAGCAGTACGCCCAGCTCGGTCTGGTCGGCGGTGAGGTCTCTGCCCTGGTTGGTCAGCTCGAAGCTGGGACGGCGCCCGCGATCGCAGCCGGTGAAGGCACCGATTCCGAGATTGAAGCCGCCCAGACCCGTTCGGGTATGGAGGCCGGCACCGACTGAGTCGTCCGTTCCCGGGCCACAGCTTCAACTTCGCTCCCGAAAGGAACTCCTGCTCCCGATAATTCGGGAGCGCGGGTCCCTATCGGGAGCGAAGTCGCGTTTGCGGGTGGTGAGGTTCGGGTGGCTAGCTGAGCACGTTGGGCACGGCACCGCCGTAGCGGCGGTCGCGCTGCACGTACATCTCCACCGCGCGCCACAAGTCGCGGCGGTCGAAGTCGGGCCAGAGCCGGTCCAGGAAGACCAATTCGGCGTACGCGGACTGCCACAGCAGGAAGTTGGACGTGCGCTGTTCCCCAGACGAGCGCACGAACAGGTCCACGTCCGGGATCTCCGGCTCGTCCAGGAAGCGCCGGAAGCGGTCCTCGGTGAGCCGGGACGGATCGAGCTCGCCGCGCTGGGCGGCCGCGGCGATAGCGCGAGCAGCGTCCACGATCTCGGCGCGACCGCCGTAGTTCACGCAGAACTGCAGCGTGATCCGGTCGTTGCCAGCGCTCATCCGCTCGGCTTCCTGCAGTTCGTTGATCACGCTGCGCCACAGCTTGGGCGTGCGTCCGGCCCAGCGGACGCGGACGCCCATCTCCACGAACTGGTCGCGCCGCCGATGGATCACGTCCCGGTTGAAGCCCATCAGCCAGCGCACCTCGTCGGGGGAGCGACGCCAGTTCTCGGTGGAGAACGCATAGGCCGACAGGTACTTGATGCCCAGCTCGATGGCGCCCTCGATCACGTCGAAGAGCGCCGCCTCGCCGCGGGTGTGGCCTTCGGTGCGCGGGAGATTGCGGGCCTTCGCCCAGCGTCCGTTCCCGTCCATCACGATCGCCACGTGCTGGGGCAGCAGCTTCGGGTCGAGTTGCGGCGGGCGAGCGCCGGACGGATGCGGGCTGGGTTCGACGAACTGGCGAGGCACGGACACACCCTAGTCAAGCCACGCTCCTCGAGGCGTTCGCGAGCAGCGAACTCGAGTTGAGCCGACGTGGCTCAACTTGCTTGAAATGCATCCGGATTTGGCGCAAACTGGACTTAGCACTCGGGCATGGCGAGTGCTAACAACAGACGAAGGAGTGAGTGCAATGGCACGTAGTTACGACCCGTTCCGCGACCTCGATCGCTGGTTCTCCGAAGCGCCCCGGACGCCGGCCAGCACCGCTATGCCGATGGACCTCTACCGCGACGGCGACGTCTTCGTGGCCCGGATCGACCTTCCTGGGGTTGACCCGTCGTCCATCGACATCGACGTCGACGATCGCACCCTCACCGTCCGCGCCGAGCGGCGTGCGGAGACCGGTGCGGACGCGAAGTGGCTGGTCCGGGAGCGCCCGGCCGGAACCTTCGCCCGGCAGCTGACCCTCGGCTACGGCGTGGCGCTCGACCGGATTTCGGCCGAATACAGCGACGGTGTCCTGAACCTGAAGATCCCGGTCGCAGAGGAGGCAAAGCCGCGCAAGATCAGCGTCACCCACAGCGGCGGGCCTACCCAGATCGAAGGCTCAGTCGAGAGCTGAGCTCTCAGGCGAACGGCGCCGACACCTTGTTCAGGCGGTTCAGTTGGCCGCGGGTGAGCTTGAGTTCGCCCGCGGCCAGAACCGCCGGCAACTGCTCGACCGTACTGACCGAAGCGATGGGCGCGGTCACTCCCGGCTGCTGTCGTAGCCAGGCCAGGGCCACGGTGGCCGGTTCGACGTCCAGATCGTTCGCGATGTCCACCACCGCGTCCACCACGGCGAAGCCCTCCGCGTTGGCCCAGTGCTTCACCCGCGCTGCCCGAGCGCCGTGCATCGGCTCGTCGGCCCGGTACTTGCCGGTGAGGAAGCCGGCGGCGAGCCCGTAGTAGGGCACGATCGCCAAGCCGTTGGCAGCCGCCAACTCGGCCAGCCCGCCTGCCTCCACTTCGCTGCGATGGACCAGGTGGTACTGCGGCTGGAGGACCACCGGCGCAGCCAGGCCTTCGGCCTTGGCGACTTCCAACACCTCAGTGGTGCGCTCGGCCGAGAAGTTGGACAAGCCGTAGTGGCGGATCGCGCCATCGGCGATCATCGCGTCGAACGCACCCACCCATTCGGCCACCGGCACATGCGCATCGTCGGAGTGGGCGTAGTAGAGGTCGATTGTCTCCACGCCAAGGCGCCGGCGGGAGCCGTCGAGGCAGACCCTCAGGTTGGCCGGACGCAGTCCGCGGCGGCTCGGGTGCTTGCCCACCTTGGTGGCGATCACCATCCGGTCGCGTAGCCGCCGCTTGCGCAGCCAGCCGCCGATCAGGCTTTCGGACTCACCGCCGGAATGGCCCGGCACCCAGGCCGAATACGCGTCCGCAGTGTCGATGAAGTTCTGGCCCGCGTCCGCGTAGGCGTCCAGGATCTGCTCGGACGCCGCACTGTCCGCGGTCCAGCCGAACACGTTGCCACCTAGGCAGACCGGCGAGACCCGAAGATCGGCGATGCGCTTCATCAGCAAAGACTATGGGGTTCGGTGCGGGCCGGCTGGCAAACGTGCAGCGACTCACTCAGCCATTTCGAAGTCCACGCTCACATGGACGCTGAGCTGGGTGGAACTGCTGTAGTCCAGGCCGAGATCCAGATCAGCGGAGCTCTTCATCGAGCGTGCGGCCATCGGCGCGCCGTAGGCCAGCGCCTCGCGGGGCGCGACCATGCTCCAGGAGTCGCTGGCGTTCGTGATGCCGGTGATTCGCAGGCCCGCCGCCGCCGCGACCGCGTCCGCCTTGCGCCTGGCCTTGACCATGGCCCCTGCGGTGAGCGGGATGCTCGCCTCGAACGTGTCGAAGACCCACTCGAGGCTCTCCAGGGTCAGGTTCGGCGAATCGGTCAGGATGCCGAGCGCGCTGGGTAGTTGGTCGGGTTCGAGCGAAACTGTCAGGGAGATCTCGGCCCGCTGGTTGCGTCCCAGCAGGTTGGTGGACGAGCTCAGCTGGACGCCGGCCACCTCTACCTTGTCCTCGCCGATGCCCGCCTTGGCCAGTGCTGCCACCAGCTCGCGCACCTCGGCCGCGCGCTTCACCGCGGCATTGCCGAGGACGGCTGCCGCACCTTTCACCACCAGGTGCAGCTTGGCCGAACTTGCGGCGACCGTAGCGGTGTCATCGACTGTGATCCGCAGGATTCCCATGCCGGCAGCGTAGGGCGGCCAGCGCGGCTCCGGTAGCGGTTCAGCTGTGTTCGACTGCAGTCTTCTCGATCGACAACCCGCGGACGAACCGGCTGACGTAGGCGTCGAACCCGGCCACGTCGGTGGCGTCGGGCTCGATGGTCTCCAGCGCCGCATTGGCGAAGGCACGGCTGTTCAAGTATTCGTCGAGCCGCTGGCCCTCGACGCGATCACGTGCGAACGCGGCCAGCAGGGCGATACCCCAGGCGCCACCCTCGCCGGCGATGTCGCCGACCGAAACCGGGGCATTGATCGCTGCGGCGAGGTAACGCTGGGCGACGCCCCTGGTCTTGAACAGGCCGCCGTGGGCGAACATCGAGTCGAGCTGCACCTGCTCCGCCTTCAGCAGCACCTCCATGCCCACCCGCAGGCTGGAAAGGGCCGTGAAGAGGTGGGTTCGCATGAAGTTGGCCAGGTTGAACTGGCTGTCGGGGGTGCGGGTGAACAGCGGTCGACCCTCAACGAGACCGGTGATGTGTTCGCCGGAGAGGTAGTTGTAGGCCAGCAGCCCACCGCAGTCGGCCGCGCCCTCAAGCGAAGCGGCGAACAGGGTCTCGAAGACCGCGTTCTGGTCGGCGTCCGAACCCAAGCGCTTGGCGAACTCACCGAACAGGCCGGCCCAGGCGTTCAGCTCGCTGGCGCCGTTGTTGCAGTGCACCATCGCCACCAGGTCGCCGGCCGGGGTGGTGACCAGGTCGAGCTCGTCGTGCACCTGGCTGAGCTCGTGCTCGAGCACGATCATCGCGAAGATCGAGGTGCCCGCGCTCACGTTGCCGGTGCGGCGGGCCACCGAGTTGGTGGCCACCATGCCGGTGCCGGCATCGCCCTCGGGCGGGCAAAGCGGGATGCCGGCGGCCAGCTTTCCGGTCGGATCGAGCAACTGCGCGCCGGCTTCGGTCAGGCGTCCGGCCACCTCGCCGGCCGGGAGCACCTTCGGCAGGATGTCGCCGAGGCGCCAGTCGAAGCCGGAATCGGCGACCAGGTCGTCGAACTGGGTGAGCATCGCGGCGTTGTAGTCACCCGTGTTGATGTCGATCGGGAACATGCCGCTGGCGTCGCCGACACCCAGCACCTGCTCGCCGGTCAGCTGGGCGTGCACGTAGCCGGCCAGCGTGGTGACGTGCGCGACGCGCCCGACATGCTCCTCGCCGTTCAGGATCGCCTGGTAGAGGTGCGCGATGCTCCAGCGCTGCGGGATGTTATGACCGAAGAGCGCGCTCAACTTCCCCGACGCTGCGCCGGTGATCGTGTTCCGCCAGGTGCGGAACGGCACCAACAGCTCGCCGGACGCATCGAAGGCGAGGTAGCCGTGCATCATCGCCGACACGCCGAGCGCGCCGATCGTGGTCAAGTCCACGCCGTAGCGGGCCTTCACATCAGCGCTCAGCGAGGCGTAGGCGGCCTGCAGGCCGGTGCGAACGTCGGCCAGGGAGTAGGTCCACACCCGGTCGACGAACTGGTTCTCCCAGTCGTAGGCGCCGGTGGCGAGCGGGGCGTTGTCGGCACCGACCAGCACCGCCTTGATGCGCGTGGAACCGAACTCGATGCCCAGGGCGGTCCGGCCTCCTGCGATCACCTCGACTACGGATTGGCTCACCTGATCCTCCTTGACTGAGTGCTGGAACCATCATGGCAGGCGTGTGTGTGCGCTAACAACGGCGCGCCGGAGCTCTCCTGACCCGAGCCGATCAGGTGGGCAGGGACAATGGCCTGGTGCCCACCTATCGTGACGAGGCGGTCGTCCTGCGCACCCACAAGCTGGGTGAGGCCGACCGGATCATCACGCTGCTCTCCCGGCAGCACGGCAAGGTGCGCGCGGTGGCCAGGGGCGTGCGGCGAACCTCGTCCAAGTTTGGTGCGCGGTTGGAGCCGTTCAGCCACGTCGACCTGCAGTTCGCCACCGGACGCACGCTGGACGTGATCACCCAGGCGGTGACCCTGCACGCCTACTCCGAGCCGCTCGCCCACGACTACGAGCGCTACACCACCGGCCAGGTGCTGGTGGAGACCGCGGACCGACTCGTCACTGAGGTGGGGGAGCCGGCCGTCCAGCAGTACCAGTTGCTGGTCGGGGCCCTGCACGCGCTCACGGGCGGCGGAGCGGACGCACCGCGGCCCGCGGCCATGGTCATGGACGCCTACCTGCTGCGCGCGACGGCCCTGGCCGGCTACGCCCCATCGCTGTCCGACTGCGCCCGCTGTGGTGCGTCCGGGCCGCATGAGGCGTTCTCTCCGCAGCTGGGCGGCATGGTCTGCCGGCGCTGCCGTCCGCCCGGTTCGGCGCACCCCGATCCGGCCACCGTCGCCTATCTGGTGGCGCTGCTGACCGGTGACTGGGCGGCGACCGAGCAGGTTTCCGCGACCATCGTCCGGCAGGGAAACGGGCTGGTGGCAGCCTTCGTCGGCTGGCATCTGGAGCGCGGGCTGCGGTCGCTCAGCCACGTCGACCGGTCCGAGCCGACTCGCTGAGCCCGGTCTTGATTCGATACCAAACCGTTATCGCCACTTGCATCACCCGAGCTGTGATATCGGTAACATTCCGATTGTTGGCGCGCTGAAGCGAGATTGGAAGACGACACATGGATGTGACTCGGACCGCGATCGGGGGCGAACTCCGCGACGTCGTTGAGCAGCTCAAGATCGAAGTGGCCGCGCTGCATGCCGAGCTTCCCCGCAACGGACTGGTCGTCTGGACCGCCGGCAATGTGTCGGCCAGGGTTCCGGGAGCCGAGCTGTTGGTGATCAAGCCGTCGGGGGTCTCCTACGACGAACTCACCCCGGAAGCGATGGTGGTCTGCGACTTCGAGGCGAACCTGGTCGAGGGCAGTCGCAGTCCTTCGTCCGACACCGCTGCGCACGCCTATGTGTACAAGCACATGGCGGACGTCGGCGGTGTGGTGCACACCCATTCCGACTACGCGACCGCTTGGGCGGCGCGTCGCGAGCCGATTCCCTGCGTACTCACGATGATCGCCGACGAGTTCGGCGGCGAGATCCCGGTCGGCCCCTTCGCCCTGATCGGCGATGACTCGATCGGGCGCGGCATCGTCGAAACCCTGCGGGAAAGCCGCTCCCGAGCGGTGCTGATGGCCAATCACGGCCCGTTTACCATCGGGCGCGACGCCCGGGACGCGGTGAAGGCCGCGGTGATGGTCGAGGACGTTGCTCGCACCGTGCACATCGCCCGCCAGTTGGGCGAGCCGGTGCCGATGGCGCAGGCCGACATCGACCGGCTTTTCGATCGCTACCAGAACGTCTATGGACAAGGAAACGACAAATGAGCAAGAAGATCTGGTTCCTCACCGGAAGCCAGGGCCTGTACGGCGATGACGTGCTGGCTCAGGTCGCCAGCCAGTCGCGCCAGATCTCGGACGCGCTGGCCGCGGCTGCGCAGATCCCGGTCGAAGTCGTCGCCAAGCCGACGTTGACCGACGCGACCGCGATCCGGCGGATCATGCTCGACGCCAATGCCGATGACGACTGCGTCGGCGTGATCGCCTGGATGCACACCTTCTCGCCGGCGAAGATGTGGATCACCGGCATGGACGCGCTGACCAAGCCGTTCCTGCACCTGCACACCCAGGTGAACGTGGAACTGCCCTGGGCGACCATCGACATGGACTTCATGAACCTCAACCAGGCCGCCCACGGCGACCGTGAGTTCGCCTACATCGCCACCCGGCTGGGCGTCCCGCGCAAGACCGTGGCCGGCCACGTGAGCGATCCGCGGGTGATCGATCGGGTCGGCAGCTGGGCGCGCGCTGCGCTGGCTCGCGCGGAACTGGCCACCCTCAAGCTGGTGCGCTTCGGCGACAACATGCGCAATGTCGCGGTCACCGAAGGTGACAAGGTCGAAGCCGAGCGTCGCCTCGGCGTCTCGGTCAACACCTACGGCGTCAACGACCTGGTGGCAGTGGTGGACGCGGTCACCGAAGCCGAGATCGACCCGCTGATCGCCGAGTACGCCGACCTCTACGAGGTGGCTGCCGAGCTCCTGCCGGGCGGCGATCGCCACGATTCGCTGCGCTACGGCGCCCGGATCGAGATTGCCCTGCGCAAGTTCGTGATCGACGGCGGCTACGGCGCCTTCACCACCAACTTCGAGGATCTCGGCGGGCTGCGCCAGCTCCCCGGCCTCGGCGTGCAGCGGCTGATGGGTGAGGGCATCGGTTTCGCCGGCGAGGGCGACTGGAAGACCGCTGTGCTCGGCCGCACCCTGATGACCATGGCGGACGGGCTGCCGGGCGGCACCTCCTTCATGGAGGACTACACCTACCACCTCGTGCCAGGCCAGGAACTGAGCCTCGGCGCCCACATGCTCGAGGTCTCGCCGCTGATCGCCGGGGAGACCCCCCGCAT
>DAOPRQ010000089.1:0-8657 GCA_035349055.1 Propionicimonas sp. | reverse complement strand
CTGGCCGGCCGCCATCCTGCCGTCCAGCGCGCGATCTCAGTCACCGCGGTGGCCGCGGTGTGCGCGGTCGCCGGCGTCCTGGTCTGGGCCACCGACACCGCGCCGCTGGTGCTCTGGGTCGGCGACTGGCCGCAGCCGCTCGGCATCGTGCTGGTCGCCGACCGGCTGGGCGCCTTGATGCTCCTGGTAGCCGCGCTGGTCTCGCTGGCGGTGCTGGTCTATTCCACCGGCCAGGACGAGGATGAGATGCGCCGCGAGACCCCGGTCTCGGTGTTCCACCCCACCTTCCTGCTGCTGGTGGCCGGCGTTTCGAACGCGTTCCTCGCCGGTGACCTGTTCAACCTGTTCGTCAGCTTCGAACTGCTGCTGTTCGCGTCCTATGTGCTGCTGACCATGGGCGGCACCGAGGACCGGATCCGCGCCGGAAGCGTGTACGTGGTGGTGAACCTGGTCTCGTCGTCGATCTTCCTGGTGGCGATCGCCAGCACCTACGCGGCGACCGGCACGGTGAACCTGGCGCAGCTGGCCATCCGCCTCGGCGAACTGGCCCCCGAGGTGCGCGGAGTGCTGCAGGTCATGCTGCTGGCGGTATTCGCGATCAAAGCCGCGGTCTTCCCCCTCTCTGCCTGGCTGCCGCACTCCTACCCGACCGCTCCGGCTCCGGTGACCGCCGTGTTCGCCGGCCTGCTCACCAAGGTGGGTGTCTACGCGATTATCCGGACGCAGACCCTGCTCTTCCAAGCCGAGCCGCTCACCGTGGTGCTGGGCTTCGCCGCGGTGGCCACGATGCTGATCGGCATCCTCGGCGCGATCGCACAGGTCGAGATCAAGCGAATGCTGTCGTTCACCCTGGTCAGCCACATCGGCTACATGATGTTCGGCATCGCGCTGGCAAACCCGCGCGCGCTGGCCGGTTCGATCTTCTACGCCGCCCACCACATCACCATTCAAGGCACCCTCTTCCTGGTGGCCGGGCTGATGGAACGGGTCGGCGGATCCACATCGCTGGATCGGCTGGGTGGCCTGGCAAGGATCTCGCCGCTGCTCGGGGCGCTGTTCTTCGTACCTGCGATGAACCTGGCCGGCATCCCGCCGCTGTCCGGCTTCGTGGCCAAGCTCGCGTTGCTACAGGCAGGTGTCGCGGACGGGACGCCGATGGCCTGGGCATTGGTCGTCACCGGTGTGGTGACCTCGCTGCTGACGCTCTACGCCATGGCCAAGGTCTGGAACCGGGCGTTCTGGAGCACCGCACCGGAAACAGTGGTGGAGTCGGCGCGCAGCTACGACTCACCCGCTCGCGGCCGGCTGCTGCCGTATTTGATGGTCGGCTCGACCGTGGGGCTGATCGCGCTCACGCTCACCTTCACGGTTGCCGCCGGGCCGATGTATGACTACGTGGAACGGTCCGCTTCAGCGTTGTTCGACCGCAGCTACATCACCGCCGTGCTCCCGGAGGGGGTGCGATGAACGCCTCCAATCGGCTTCGGTTCCGCTTCCAGTGGCGTGCAATCGTCCTGTTGGCCCTGGTCTGGGTGCTGCTCTGGGGGGATGCGTCCCTGCTGAACATCCTCTACGGCGCGCTGCTCGGCTGGCTGGTGACCGTGGTGTTCTGGCTGGCCCCGATCCGGTACTACGGACGGGTGCATGTCGGCCGGGCGCTGCTGTTGCTGTTCACACAGCTGCGGGATCTGGCGGTGGCGTCCGTTCATCTGGCGATGGTGGCGATCCGGCCGCGACTGGAGTTGCGTCCGGGCGTCGTCAAGGTCACGCTACGCAGTAACAGCGACCTCTACCAGGTGATGGTTGCGCAACTCATCTCGATCGTCCCCGGCACCCTGGTCGTGGAGGTGAGCCGGCACCCGCGCCTGTTGTTCCTGCACGTCTTCGACCTGCCGGACGCGGCCGCGGTAAAGCGCGAACGCAAGCACGCCCTGGCGCTCGAGCGCCGGGTGGTGGAGGCGTTCGGCAGCAAGTCGGACATTGAGGCGGTGCGGCAATGATCGTCATCATCGGAATCGCGGCGCTGCTGCTGTTCGCGTCCGCGGTGCTCACACTCTGGCGCATGGTGCAGGGTCCGACCGGGCTCGACCGCATCATCGCCTCGGACGTGATGGTCGCGATCGCCATCGCCGCGGCGGCTCTCTACTCGGTGCTCGCCCGCAACGCGACCGGCCTGCCGATCCTGTTGGGGCTGTCGCTGGTCGGATTCACCGGGGCGGTCGGAGTGGCCCGGCTGATCACCTCGTCGGCGGGCGTCCGCAAGCTGGTCAGCCGCCGGAAGGCCATGAAGGACGACGATGAACGTTGAACTGGTGCTGGATTATCTCGGGGCGCTAAGCCTGGCCTTCGGCGCCCTGTTCTGCCTGGCCGCCGCGATCGGCCTGGTGCGGTTCCCCGACCCGCTGACCCGGATGCACGCGGCAACCAAGCCCTCCGTCTTCGGACTGCTGCTGGTGCTGCTCGGCGTGACCCTCACCCTGCGGGACCCGAAAGTGTTCACCCTGCTCACCTTCGCCGTGCTGATGCAGGTGATGACCGCCCCGGTGTCCGGCCACCTGGTCTCCCGGACCGCCCATCGCATCGACCAGTGGGACGCCGAGCACGCCGTCATCGACGAGTTGGCCGCCGACCAGGACGACGAGCCGCCGACGCAAGCCGGTCCCTGAGCTACCCAACTGGCCGGATGAGTTCAGCCGGCCCCTAGTTGGACACCGAAGGTCATCCCGGCCTACGCCGGGATGACGTATCTGGAACCGTCCCCGGTGCTCAGACCGCCGGTCACCAGTTCTGGCTGCCCGGCGGGATCCGGGGGCTCGCCCGGTAGGCCGAGACGGTCGGATCGCCGTCGGCCCAAAAGCGCCACGGGCGGACGTGCGCCACGGTCACCCCGACCCGAGGGCCGGATGCAACCGTCCGTGGTTCGGTCGCAGGCAGAAGTTCCAGCTCGCCCTCGCCGAAGCGGCGTCCCGAATCAGCCAGCGTCCAGCCGATCGCACGCCCGAAATTGCCCGGGCCTCGGGCCAGCGCCACGTCCGCAACCCCCGAACGGCGGGCGCGCACTACCTCCAGCCCGGCCAGCACGCGTCCGGCACGCAGCAGGATCGCCGCACCCGAGCCGTCGCCGCAGGTGATGTTGCCGCAGATGTGCAGGCCGTGGGAGAGGTAGCAGTAGAGCGTTCCGGGCGGCGCGAACAGGTCCAACCTGTGTGGCCGCGGCCCGGCGAACGCGTGCGCGGCCGGATCATCCATCCCCGCGTACGCTTCCACCTCGGTCAGCTCGATCGTCACCTCACCGAAACGCACCGTGGCCCCGATCAGCAGCGGGGCCAGGGCCGCGGAGTCCAGGGTGAGGTCGAGCACGCCCCCAGTCTGCCAATCGGGCTGACGGTAAGCTCGACAGGTGAGCACCCCGTCTCGACTCGCGACCGCCTGGATCGCTGCGGCCGCGATCTTGGTCTCGGGGTGCGCACAGCTCGAAACCTCCAAGTCACCAACCGCACCCTCGGCGACCGCGAGCCCGTCCGCCTCCGACTTCACCGAGCCCGGGTCTGCGACCGCGATGGTCAAGCAACTGATGGCGAAGGCGAACAGCACCGCAGCGCTGATGGTGGAGATCACCGAATCGACCGTCCAGGTGAGCGTGCTGGACGACGCCCATCAGCCCACGACCTGGGCGTACCGCGGCGGCGAGATCGCGCAGGTGCCCAGCGACCTGGCTTACGTGGACCAGTCGACGTTCAGCATCTCCAGGTTCAATATCAACGATGTCGGCGCCCTTTTCCGAGCCGCAGCCGGCATGGCCGGTTCCGAGCAGGACCAGAGCCTGACCATCGTCGACTACTCCGGCGGTGAGGTGGTGATGTCGGTCTCGACCGTGCCGGAGTCCCGAACGGTGTTCTTCAACCCGGACGGAAGCCTGTTGCCAGTGCTCGACTTCGACACCCCCGGCGGAATCGCACAGGGCCTGAAGGAGGCGATCGGGACGCGGTCCACGGTCGCATCGATCACTGTGGAATCTGACCAGGGTGCCTGGGTGGATTTCCCCGCGGACACTGAAACGACCACCAGGCGGACCCGCACTCAGAAGGTGCCGGTGACCACCAACGTCCGCGCGGAGAAGCTCGAACTCCCCATGTTCAACGCCGCCTCGGTCGACGCGGCCGCCATTTGGCGGGTGGTTGACGGGCTGCGTGGCACGTCCGAGATCCCGGAACAGTCGAAGTGGAGCGTCGTCATCGATGACCGGGACGCACTTGGCGTCCCGCGGATGCACTTCACGATCGGCCCGAAAGTTGTGGTCACCGATCTTGCGGGGAACGTGGTCAGCACCTGAACCAAGCTGAGTCTGGACGAACCCCTGAACTTGCCGAGGCTCAGGCCACCTCTCGCGGACGGAGGCGGCGGCGGGCTGTCGCAATCTCGAAGCTGAGCTACGAAGCCGACGCCGGGAGCCAGCTGTAGCCCGGCGCGATCATCGCGAGATCGCGACAATCCAGGCCGGTCACACCCGCCAAGCGTCGGCTGGGGAAACGCGGCCGTGGCCGACGCATGACGCAATTCGTGCCTTGGCGGGCCAACTTGGCCGTGAGCCCGCCGCCCCGTCCGGAGTGCTCGCGCGTCGGAATCGCGGTAGGCGAAGCCGTTTCCCGCTTGCGGAGGATCGGCTTCGACCGGCTCAGCCGACCTGGCCGGCCGGACTGCTGACCAGGACGTACTCGACGTTGCGCTCCGGTCCGGGCTCGCCGACCCGGCGTCCGTCCGGACCGAAGACGCCAAGCCGCTGCCCGATGTAGCGGCGGGTGTCGAAGGCGAAGACCTGCACCGGGTGCCCGCGCGCTGCGCACATGTCGATCAGGTCGTCGAGCGGCACAAAACCCTCGTTGTTGAACGAAACCACCACGTGGGTGGCTTGCACCTCAGCGATCACCTGGGCCAGCGTCGGTGCGATGGTGCGCCGCGAGTTGAACGGGCTCCGGCTGGCGGCTTCGCGCGCGTCCGAGCGCTTACAGGCGACCCCGTAGTGCTCGGGGGCGTCCCAGCGGACCAGCGTCTCCCAGACGTGGTAGTTGGTGTAATAGCGGTGCTGGTTGTAGGGCGGGTCGAGATAGGCGAGGTCGAACGGCCCAAGTTCAGCGGCCAGCGCGACCGCGTCCCCGCGGATCGCCCGACCAGTGCCGGGCGTGAGCTTCGGGGCGACCAACTGCAGCGGACGCAGAGCGCGGGGAGCCCACTCCTTGAGGTAGGCCATCTGCAGTCCGACGGTGGAATCGACCCGATCGGCGGCCTCCAGCAGCGCGGTCAACAGCACCGGACGCAGTGGGTGGTCGCCGTAGAGATCGTCAATACCGGCCCGGATCGCGTCGATCCGGCGACCGTTGTCGGGATGGAAGTAGCGTGCCCGCTCGCAGAACACCTCGGTGACGTAGCCACGCCGCTCCGGCAGCGCGGCCAGCCGCGCCAGCGCCTCGGCCAACTCGTCGGCATCGACCTGGCCGGAGTCAGTGACCACGTAGCACTGCGCGAGCACTTCGGCGTAGGCGGCGGTGTCGACGCAGGTCACGAACCCACCGAGCCGGGAGAACTCCTGGGCCACCCGGGTGGTGCCGGTGAACAGGTCGAGCGCGGTCGTGGCGCCACAATGCTCGAAGATCCGGCCCAACTCGCCGACCAGGCGGCGCTTCGAGCCGAGGTATTTGATCAACTCAGCTTGGCGTCCGCCGCGAAGGTGTTGCACTTGCTCGGGTCGCCGCTGTTGAAGCCCTGGGCGAGCCAGTACTTGCGCATCTGCGACGAGCCGTGCGTCCACGACTCCGGCGAAACCGTACCGGTGGAGGCCATCTGGATCCGGTCGTCGCCGACGGCGAGGGCTGCGTCCACGGCCCGGCTCAGGTCATCCTGGGTGATGGCTTTGATCGGCGAGTTCGGGTCCTTGGTGGAGTTGGCCAGCCACGCCCCTGCGTAGCAGTCGGCCTGAAGTTCAAGGCGTACCTGGCCCGA
This sequence comes from Propionicimonas sp., assembly GCA_035349055.1. Lineage (GTDB taxonomy): Bacteria > Actinomycetota > Actinomycetes > Propionibacteriales > Propionibacteriaceae > Propionicimonas. The sequence goes on along the minus strand of DAOPRQ010000089.1, from coordinate 2,660 downwards.
CTTGGCGCCGGCCTGGGAGAGCCCAGCCGACTGCACCTGCGAGAGCACACCCGTGAGGTTGGAGATGTGGTGCCCGTACTCGTGGGCGATCACGTAGGCCTCAGCGGCATCGCCGCCGGCAGCGCCGAGCTGGCCCTCCAACATCTGGTCGAAGAAGCTCGGGTCGAGGTAGACGACCTTGTCCACCGGGCAGTAGAACGGCCCGACGGCCGACGTCGCGGTGCCACAACCGGTGGCCTGCTGGCCGCTGAACAACTTGGTCTGGGTGACCTCGTAACCGGGGTACGCCTGCTGCCAGTAGGACTGGATCGAGTTGGTGTAGGCGACGAAGCGGCAGTCACGATCGGCGGCGATGTCGGCGCCGGTCTGGCACTTGGCCCACTCGTTCGTCGAGGTCTGGGCCTGCTCAGCGCCGCTGGTGCCACCGAGGATCGAACTCGGATTGATGCCGAAAACCATCGCCAGGATGATGGCCAGGATGCCGACACCACCACCGATGGCCATCGTGCCGCCGCGCTTGCTGCCGCCGCCGGAGCCCATCTGGGACGGGTCGAGCCGTGCGTTCTCGTTGTACTGCATAACTGACTCCTGACTCCAGACGCCAGGATGAGCATATCCACCGCGGGTTAGCGCGGCTGGGTTGCCGGGCGGGTGGCCGGCTTGGTTGCCGCGGACTTGGTGCCATGATGGACAGATGCGGATCATCGGTGTCGAGGTGGCCGGGGGTACCCCGGTGTTCACCGGACCCTTGCCGCACGGGGTCGACCCGCACCGCCTCGCCTGGGAACTGGGCTACCGCATCGTCCGTCCGCTCTCGGCAACCGGCAGCGCGCCCGAGCTGACCCTCACCGTTCAGGTTGGCCGGCACGGCCGCAGCAGTGAGTTGCGTTCGGCGAAGACCCGCTCGATGGATCCCGATCTGGAACTGTCGGACGCCGACCCGCCGGTCGTGCGGCAGCGGCTGGCCGCGTACGGCATCGTGCTGTCGCGGCGCGGGCTGCTGGCGACGCAGTTCTCCGACCTCACCGCGGTGAGCGGGCTGTGGGGGCTGCCGGGCGGGGGCATCGACTTCGGGGAAGGACCAAGCCAGGCGCTGATCCGCGAGATCACCGAGGAGACCGGTCAGGAGGCGGAGATCTCCCACCTGATCGATGTGCAGACCGACCATTGGATCGGCCGCTCGCCGTCGCGGGTGGTCGAGGACTTCCATGCCGTGCGGATCATCTACGCCGCGCGCTGCGTCGAACCGTCCGACCCGGTGGTACACGACTGGGGCGGGACGACCGCGGCCGCGAAGTGGGTGCCGATCCAGCAGTGGACGCAAACTCCGTGGTCGGCCAGCGCGAAGTCGCTGTTGGAGCGGCACCTGCGGGACCTGGATCAAGCCTGGCCCGACCTGGTCAGCTGATCGACCGAACCGAAACGCGACGAGGGCCCCGGCGGCACACCGGGGCCCTCGTTCAGGTTCGAGCTAGTTGGAGCGGAAGTACGACAGCAGCCGCAACATCTCGATGTACAGCCACACCATCGTGACGGTGAGACCGAACGCCGCACGCCAGGACTCGGTGTCGCTGGCGCCCATGGCGATCCCCTGCTCGATGTAGTCGAAGTCGAGGATCAGGTTGAACACGGCCAGACCGACGCCGAGCGCCGAGATCAGCAACAGCAGGCCGAGGTTGCCGCTGGAGAACAGGAAGCCCATGCCGAAGAAGGACAGGATCATGTTCACGAACAGCACGCCGGCGTAGGCGATCGTCCCGATCATCACCATCTTGCGGAACTTGCTGGTGACCTTGATCCGGAAGAACTTGTACGCGCCCAGCGTGGCGGCAGCAGCGACCAGGGTGGCCATCAGTGCCGCGGGCACGATGCCATTCCAGGCGTCCTCATACACCTTGCTGATCGCACCGATGAACACGCCCTCGATGGCCGCGTAGGCGAGAACGAAGGCCGGGTTCAGCGCGCGCCGGAAGCTGACCAGCAGCACGGTGCCGAACGCGACCACTGCCGAGATCATAGCTGCCGGGAACAGGATCTGGGCCGGCATGAACACGAAGGTGAGTGCCGCGACGACCATGAGCGTGCCCATCGTGATGGCGCTCTTGGTGATTACGTCGTCGATGGTCATCCGTCCCGGAGCCTGCGGCACGACTGGTGCCTGCTGGTAGGGATCCTGGACGTAGCCACCCGGCTGCCCGGGCTGAGCGTATTGGGCGTATTGGGCGTACTGGCCCGGCTGGCCGTACTGAGCCTGGTACTGGCCCTGGGTCTGTGCCGGGTCGACCTGCCAGGTGTCCGGCTTGGACAGGACCGGGTTGGTGCTGCGCATTGGGTGTTCCTCCTTGGGTGGGCGACGGATGCTCCCATCTTCAGGCGCGGGGACCGTCGTCGGGTTCCATGGTAGATAACGCTCCTGAGAGGCTGCTGTGTTCCGCCCCGGGCCAACCCTGATCCGCAACCCTGAATTTCGGTCGGGTCTCGACAGGCTCGGATTAGTGTTCCAGCTGGGGTGGGGTAGGCCAAGAGTCTCAGCTTTGGTGGCGTAAGCCACGACGGTCTGGCCGTGGCGGGCTACCAAATCATGCGTCTCGGTGTGACTTTCAACCGTGCCCCCAATGGGATTCGAACCCATACTTGAGCGGGTTTAAGCCGCTTGCCTC
>DAOPRQ010000088.1:0-8774 GCA_035349055.1 Propionicimonas sp. | reverse complement strand
GCCGGGTTCACTCGCGCCATGATCGAGACCCAGCTCAGGGCTGGCCGGCTGGTGCGGCTCCGTGCAGGTGTGTTCCTGGCGGCGTCCGCTCTGCCAGCGGAACCGGTCGGCCACCACCTCATCCTGGCCCACGCCGAGCAGACCAGGTACCCGGAGGCGGTGCTCAGCCACGAGTCGGCAGCAATCGTATGGAACCTGCCGATTCCTGGCGTCCGGCCGTGGCACGAGTCACCGGCTGCGATCACCTTTCCGGCCGGGACGACCCAGCGGTCGCGACACGGGGTGGCCAATCATCACATCGGCAAGTTGCCGCCGCACCATCTGGGCCGTGATGCGGCTGGGTACATCGTCACATCTGTCGCCCGCACCGCAGTCGACCTCGCTGGGCGCCATCCCCTGCCCGAGCAGCTGGTACTGCTGGATGCGGCCGCCCGTCGCATCTGCGAATCTCTGGTCGCCAACCCAAGACGACGCGACTACGCCAACCCGAAGCTGATCGCCGAAGCCCGGCGCTTGTTACTGGAGGCAGCTACGGTGATACGTTCGGGCCGCCTTCGCTTGGGCATTTCACTGTGCACACCTGAGCGGGAATCGGCAGCGGAGTCGTTGTCGGCGGGTCACCTCCATCTGGCCGGCATTCCCACGCCACTGTTCAACCCGCCGATCCACACCGCTAAGGGCACCCTGTACCCCGACTGCTACTGGCCGGACCACAACCTGATCGGCGAGTGTGACGGCAAAGTGAAGTACCGCGACCCAGAAGCCGCCGTGAGGGAGAAGGAGCGCGAGCAGGTCTTCCGTGACGACGGCTACCGGATGGTGCGGTGGCTCGCGAAGGAAGCTATGTTCGCGCCGTCGGTCATGACGACACGAGTCTGGCGCAAGCTGGACGAATGAACCCAGCTTTGACCGGTTATCAGGGCTGCTCGAACGGCCGCGTTGAACTCAACCCAAAAACTGCTGGCCATGAGGCCTGAAATCGGCTTCATAACCGGTAGTAGTTGGGTTGGCAACTCCGCACCATCTGTGGCGGCCGCCATAACCGGCCAAAGTTGGGTTCGTCGCTGCCAAACCTGGCAGGCTCACCGATCGGTGACCGGATCGAAGGTCGGATAGCCGAGTGAGGTCGCGGTGGCAATCATGGTGGCGTCATGGCTGACAATCGTGGCATCGAGGCCGGCGGCAATCACAGAGCCAAGGTGGATCGCGTCCAGGGTCTTGACGTGCGGTTGGATCGCCTCGGCTGCAGCCAGCACTCCCTCGGTGATCGGCACCAGGCTCAGCACGTCCAGCACCTCGTCCCGCCGATTCACCGGCAAGCCTTCGCGGCGAAGGATCCTGGTGAGCTCGGTGCGCAGCATCCGCGACGAGACCAGCAGGTGCTCATCATCAGCCGTCACCTGATCGATCCACTTTGCCGCCGAGGGCGAGTGGCCGAGCAGTGCGCGAAGGGCAACTGACGTATCCAGGTAGAAGGTCGTCAACGATCACGCTCTTCGGCCAGCAGTTCGTCGATCGTGGCAGCGGTGCTCAACTCATGGCGGGGCAACTCCGACAGGCGCGAACCGGCAGCGCGTTTGCGTGGCAGCAGTTCGAGTTCACGCCCTCTGGGCACCAGCCGGGCGACTTCCCGGTTGTGCCGAGTGACTCGATAGGTCTCGCCGGCCTCAACGTCCGCGAGCATGGCAGTGGGGTTCTGTCGCAACTGGCCCACCGTGATGGTCTTCATAGACCAAAGGGTAGCCAAATGTCTACGAATATCTACATGCGGCTGGATGAGCAATCTAGACTAGCCCGATCAGCCGAGGCGAACCTGAGTTCTGGAGGTCGGACCTGCGGAGACACCCGACTAGAAGGTCTCCGCAGGTCCGACGCCTGAACCGCCCCCCAGTTCAGCCCAGCCAGCCGCCTACTGCTCGGCCAACTGGGAGTAGATGCCGAAGATCGGCATGTAGAGCGCAAGCACCATCGAGCCGATCAGCAGGCCGATCATCACGATCAGGATGGGCTCGATAGTGCTGGCCAATTGGTCGGTGGCCGTCTTGGCCTCCGCCTCGTACATGTCGGCGATGCTGGCCAGCATGTCCGGCAGTGTGCCCGACTCCTCACCCACCGACACCATCTGGGCCACGATCGGCGGGAACACCGCGGCTTTCGCCAGCGGCGCCGCGAACGACCTGCCCTCGCGCACCGACTTCTGCACGTCGAGCACGGCCTGCTCGATCGCCCAGTTGTTGGACGCCTTCCCGACCGTCGACAGCGCCTGCAGCAACGGGACGCCCGCGGCCAGCATCATCGACAGGTTCCGCGAGAACCGGGCCACCGCGACCTTCGTCATCAGGGTGCCGAAGATCGGCATCTTCAGCTTGTACGGGTCGATCACCTTGCGCACGGCCTCGGTATTGCGGTTGCGCATCCACCAGAACCAGAACGCCACCACCGCCACGATCAGCAGCGGCAGCAACCAGACCATGTTGTGCGACATGGTGACCAGGATCTGGGTTGGCAACGGCAGCTCACCGCCCATGGACGCGAACATGCCCTCGAAGATCGGCACGATGAAGGCGATCATGCCGATCACGGCCAGCACCGCGATCACCAGCACCACCATCGGGTAGGTGGACGCGGCTTTCAGCTTGTCCTGCAGTTCGGCGTCCGCTCCGTAGCTCTTCGCGGCCAACTCCAGCGAGTCGCCCATGAAGCCGCCAGTCTCGCCGACCTTCACCAGGTTCACCATCAGCGGCGGGAAGGCGTGCGGCTGCTTCGCCAGCGCCGCCGAGAACGAATGTCCGGTCTCCAGGTCAGCATGCACCGCGGTCAGCGCCGACCGCAGTGACGCGTCCTCGGTCTGTTCGATCAGCACCGACAGCGATCGCATCAGCGGCAGGCCGGCGTTGATCAGGCCGGCCATCTGCTTCGCGAACAACGCCAGCGGCTTCACCTTCACCCGGCCTTCGCGGTTGAACAGCTTCACGTCGCGGTTCAACCCGGTCTTCGAGACCGCCTGGATCTTCAGCGGCATCAGGCCCTGGGCGCGCAGCTTCAGCGCCACCGCGTTCGCCCCGGACGCCTCCAGCGTGCCCTTGACCACCGGGCCTCCGGTCGGCGAGACGGCCTGGTAGGTGAACTCCTCCATCAACGCCATCAGGCACCCACCCTGGCCCGCTGCTGCATCGCCGCGTGCTGCGACCAGGCGTCCGCGTCGAGATCCTGCGGCCGTACCCGGACGTTGTCCAGCGCCCGCGGGTCCACCACGAAGCCCTGCGCCACCTGCCGCGACACCGTGCCGGACGCGACCAGCTCCACGAGGCTCTGGTCGAGGGTGTGCATCCCCAGCGGCGAACTGGACTGCATCACCGAGTACAGCTGCTGCACCTGGCCTTCACGAATCAGGTTCGCCACGGCCGGCGTGTGCACCAGCACTTCGGTGGCCAGCACGCGTCCGCCGCTCTGGGCGCGCGGCAGCAGGGTCTGGCTGACCACCCCCTGCAGGGTGTCGCCGAGCTGGGAGCGCACCTGGCTCTGCTGCCGTGCCGGGAAGGTGTCGATGATGCGGTCGATGGTCTTGGCCGCACCCTGGGTGTGCAGGGTGCCGAGCACGAGCTGGCCGGTCTCCGCTGCGGTCAGGGCGATCGAGATCGACTCCGGGTCGCGCAACTCGCCGATCAGCACGACGTCGGGATCCTGCCGCAGGATGTGCCGCAGGGCGTCCGCGAACGAAGGCGTGTCCGAGCCGATCTCGCGCTGGTGGATCAGCGAGCGCTTGGAAGTGTGGATGTACTCGATCGGGTCCTCGACTGTGATGATGTGCGCCGGCACCTCACGGTTCACCACGTCGACCATCGCCGCCAGGGTGGTCGACTTGCCCGAGCCGGTGGGCCCGGTCACCAGCACCAGCCCACGCGGACGCAGGGCCAGCTCGCGCGCTACCGGCGGAATGCCGAGTTCAGCCAGGGTCTTCACCTGCTCTGGGACGAGCCGCAGCGCGGCTGCCACTCCCCCGATCTGGTGAAAGACGTTCACCCGGAATCGCCCGATGCCGGGGACCGAGTGCGCGAGGTCGACCTCGGATTCCACCTTGTAGAGGTCACGAAGTGCAGGCCCCATAATCGCCAGCAGCGCCGTTTCCAGCCAGGCTCCCGACAGTTGGTCGGAGTAGCCGGGGACGCCGATGAGCGCGCCATCGAGCCGCATCAGCGGCGGGTGGTCGGCCGAGAGGTGCACGTCGGACGCGCGGGCCTGCACGGCCGTGGCCAGCAGCCGATCGAGCGCGGTGAGTTCGGGCATAGTCATTCCTCAGGGCTGCTGGACGAAGATGAGGGCGGTGACGGTGCCGGTGACTACGACCGGCACCTCGTCGCCGGTGCTGACCAGCACCTGGACGATCTGCACCAGCCGTGAGCCCGTCCGCAGCTTGTCCACGAACTCCGCGACCTGCGCGGTGGAGTCCGTGGTGATGGTGAAACTGACGGACGTCTGCAGCCGCGGCGATTCCGCGGCGCTGCCATCAGTAGGTGCGGGCGCGGGTGCCGCCGCGGCGGCATCGGTGACCACTCCGGCGGGCGGAGTGAACGCAACAGTGTCGCCGACCGCGAAGGTCTGCAGGTGCGAACCGGTGGCTTTGGCGGCCGCGACCGCCAGCTTGGACGCCTGGTCGAGCGACGCGGTGACCGGGATCTGCTGACGCAGGCCGTCGAGTTCGGCGGTGAGGGCCGGCAGTTCGGCCTGCTGCTTGGCCAGTTCCTGGATCCGGGCCGCCTGCACGTCGTTGGACTGGGCCACGGACAGTCGCTGCGCCTCCACCTCTAGGTGGCCGGTGTACAGCGGCCAGGCCACCATGAAAATGCCGACGGCCAGCATTCCGACCACCAGTACGGTGCCGATCAGGTTGATCAGGCGCTTGGGCAGATTCATTTCACACCGCCCTCGGGAGCGAAGCGTCCGGTGTAGCGGGTCTGGTCGGCGACGAAGGTGATCACGTACTCGTAGGTGGCGTCGGTCTCCAGATAGTCGAGCTTGCCCGCGTCCACCGCCAAAGCCCCCGGGATCTTTCGTAGTGCGGTCACCATCCGCCGCTGGTCACCCGGGTCGGTGCTGCGGCAGGTGATGGTTCCGGTCAGGCCGGCCGCGGTGGCCGGATCGGCGTCCGCCATCGGCGCCGCGCCTGGGTGCAGGTCGAAGCCCCGCACGGTCACTCCGCCGGGTAGGGCACCGGAGATGTCGCCGTAGAGCTCGGTCCAGGGCAGGTCATTGGCCGCGGCCGAGCCGCGGAAGTCGCCCAGGGCTGAGCGGTCGGCGAGGCTCTTGGTCACGTCGGCGTACCCGGCCAGGGCGATGGTGAGCTGCTCGGTGCGCTGATTCTCCTCGGCAAGGCGAAGCTCCGCGCCCATGCGGACGCCGAGCATCGCGCCGACGCCGAGCCCCAGACCAGCCAGGGTGGCGAAGAGGCCGAGCATCCAGTTGCGCAGGAGGACGCGCCGCTCACGCCTGGCCACTTCGCTGGCCGGCATGAGGTTGACCCGGGGCGCCTTGCCGGCCTGTGCGGGCGGCAACTTAGTCGGACGAATGTTGAGGTTCATTTCTCGTCTCCCAACGCGATGCCGAGAGCGTTCATCAGGCTCGGCGGGGGCGCACCCTGCGCGGCCACTGACTTGGACAGCCCGATCACGTCGGTGACGCCAAGCTCGGTAACCGGCAGTTCGAGCCCGGACGCGACCGCAGCCGCGACCCCTGGCATCGACAGTCCCGAGCCGGTCAGGAACAGCCGGTGGATCGGTTCGGCGCCTTCGCGTCCGGCGTAGAACCGCAGCGTGCCGCGCAGCCGTCCGACCAGGTCGGTGATCGCTGGGTCGGCGGTTTCCACCGGGAGCGTAGCGAGGGCTCGGCGGGCGACCCATCCGTCCGGGTTGCCGGGCGCCTCGGCGACGGCACCCGCGGGCGCGAGCAGGCCGGTGGTGAGGTCGGCCGGGATGATCCGCACGAAGCGCGGGATGCCCTCGCTGGTCACCACCACATTGGTCGTGTGCTCACCGACGGACGCGATCGCCACGACCGGTTCGACGCCGCGCAGGCTGCGCACCACCCGGGCCAGCCCGAAGGGAATGAAGTCGACGGCTTCGGTGCGGATCTTGGCGTTGGCGAGCGTCTGGATGAGGCCCTCCACGGTCTCGGATACCGCAGCGACCAGCAGTCCCAGAATGTGGGTGTCGGTCTCGCTGACCGCGTAGAAGTCGAGCACAGCCTGGTCGACCGGGACGGGCAGGAGATCCTGCACCTCGTAGGGCAGCGCCGCCCTGAGGAGTTCGGGCGCGAGCCGGGGAGACACGTACTCGCGCACCAGCACCCGCCGGTTGGAAATGCCCAGCACCACCCGGCCGCCGCGCAGATTGGCCTGCGACCAGAGCTGCCGCAACGCCAGCGAGGCCGCGTCCGGATCGAGGATCTCAGAGTCCTTGGCCACGCCTTCGGGCAGAGGCACTTCGCCGGCGGCGATGACGCTGGGGCGCCGGCCGCGGCTGATCTCGACCGCGCGAATGCTCTGTTCGGCGATCTCGACGCCAATCACGCTAGCCATGCCTCACCCTTCGCTTGTCGGCCGCACCACTCGTCTGGTCGAACTTGTCGAGACCATCGCCCCGGACCTCAATAGAGCCCATAGAGTCCCCCGTACCACGCACCCAACCGGACCCCGGCCAGCACGCCCACCCAGGCGCCGGCCAGCAGCCACGGGCCGAACGGAATCGCGGTGCGTCGCTGGGCGCGTCCGGACGCGAGCAGGGCGATGCCGAACACTCCGCCGAGGAGAAAGGCAGCAAAGCCCCCAACCATTAGCGGCCCCCAGCCGAGCCAGCCGAGGTACATGCCGGCCACTCCGGCGAGCTTGACGTCCCCGCCACCCATGCCGCCAGGGCGGACGAGGCGCAGCAGCGCATAGAAGCCATAGAGCGCACCCAAACCGATGCCGGCGCGCAGCAGTGCACCCCAGTCCGCACCGAACAGGCAGGCAAGAAGGAGCAGGACGCCGCCGACTGCATAGCTGGGCAGCACGATCACGTCTGGCAATCGCTTGGTGTCGAGGTCGATCAGCACCAGCACCACGGTGATGGCTGCGAACCACCAGAAGGCGAGCAGCACGGCGAAACCAGCGAAGCCCGGCAGCGGCATGGCCAACGGGACGAACCAGGCCACGAGCCCGAACAGCAGTCCGGTGGCCGCCTCGACCACCGGGTAGCGGAAGGAGATCCGCGCATCGCACGCGGCGCAGCGTCCGAGCAGGGTGAACCAGGAGAAGACCGGGATGTTGTGGTACCACTGCACCGGCGAGCCACATCCAGGACAGCGGCTCTCCCGCATCAGCGAGATACCCGCCGGCACACGGTAGGCGACCACGTTCAGGAACGACCCGATGACCGTGCCGAAGATGACGGCCACTGTGATCAGGAAGACGCTGGAAACGCTCACGGGTTCACGTCCCGTCGGCTGACCAGGTCACCGAGCGACTTGGTGCCGGCACCGGACGCGCCGCCGGTGACCGCGTTGAACTGGCCGGGCAGGCCCATCGGCGAGGTGTAGATCTTGATGTCGCCGCCGTCGTCGAGGGTGCCGGAGTACATAGCGCCTGTCCAGACGCCGCCGTAGCCGACCCGGATCGTGCACGGGGTGTAGGCCATGGTCTTGACGGTCACGTTCACTGCGGCGTTCGTCTCAATGGTGCGGCTGCCGGAGCAGGTGGGCTTGTTGTCGGAACTGTTCGGGTCGGGCACGACGATGAAGGCCCGCGGGTCCTTGCCTGCCTTGGGGGCGAGCGCGAAGTCGCTGAGGATGAAGCGGTTGCCGATCAACGCCACGTTGACGCCGATGGTGGCTTTGCCGTTCTTCACCTGCTTGATGCCGTCCGAGCAGGCGGTCATGTCGATGACCGTGTCCTGGGTGAGCCCGGTGACGTAGCTCGACCAGAACGTGGTCGACCAGTCGTTGATGTTCGAGCAGTTGTACGGCGTTGAGCTGGCGGTGATCTTGACCGGTGCGTAGCCCACCCATTGGGCGTCGCTGTGGGTGTACTCGAACCAGCCGGCGAGGGTGGGCTTAGCGACCGAGGCGGGCCAGCTGATCGCGCCGGACGCGCCGCTGGAGACCCGGGCATTGCTGGTCGGCTTCCCGGCGTTCATCCAGGCGATCTGAAGTTCGGCGCTCGAGGGCAGGGTGAGGGTGCCGCCGATCTTGGAACTGCCACCGCCGATGGCGACCTTGCCGACAGCAGTCGCCGAGCCGAGCACCTGGTCGTCGTTGTTCAGGTACAGCGCCCACTTGCCCTGGGCGGGGTTCTCGCCGCCGGCCCAGACGCTGCCGTTGACGATGCAGCCGGACTGCCCGAGGAACGAGCCGGCCATGATGATGTTGCCGGGGACGGTGGTCTTGCACTCGAAGGTGCCACCGCCCGGGAACAGGATTGTGGAAAGAGTCGAGGACTGCGGCAGGACGTGGTTGGTGAAGTAGACCGAGTCGGATCCGGTGTTGAAGAACACCAGCTCGGCTGCGCCGCCGGCGGTGCTGGATGTGTTGACGACGTAGACCGCTTCCACCTTCTTCGCGGTCGCCAGCCCGGGATCGCCGGTGGATGTGAAGGTCACCTGGCCGGACGACTCCACGCAGGTGGTCGAGTACCGCGGCGTCGCGGTTCGTGAAGGGGTCGGTGACGGGCAGGTGGCACTGTTCTTCTTGAATGCAGCGAGCACCGCGGCCAGACCGGCGTCGGCGGACGCGCGCCCCTGGGA
>DAOPRQ010000087.1:5686-9050 GCA_035349055.1 Propionicimonas sp. | reverse complement strand
GTCCCGGTGACGCCGACGAAGTCCATGCTTACTCGCCCACCTGTGCTGGACCTGTGAATCCCGCAAGACCTTGCCCGCAGTCGGTCCCTGAGGACCTCAGGGACCGTTGCGGGGTGGCGGGGACCGCTACGACGGGAGGGCGCAGGAGGCGGCGGCAGGCTCTCCGGGCTCGGTTGGGAAGACGCGGGCGCGGTGGCTGAGGGGGAGCTGCGTCCACTGCCAGCGGCGTTCGGACTCGGCGTTGAATTGCACCTCGCAGGGGGCGCTGTTCAGGGTGAATGCTTCGAGCGCCTGGGCGGCGGACTGCAAAGCCAGCGTGGGATCGTCCACGCTCGCGGCCGCATTGCTGGCTGCGCGGACCGCTAGCGCAGCGGCCTGATAGCCGGCGTCCTGCAGGTCGCGAGCGGCGAGGTGCGCGGCAAAGGCGGCGTCACGGCTGGCCTCGGCCGAACCGGCGCCTGCCGTCCAAGCGCGGACGGACTCGAGCGCGGTCGTTGCGTCCGCCGGGACGAGGTCGCCGAACTGGAGCAGGGCGTGGTCGACACAGGCCGCCGCCCAGGCGGACAGGACGGGGTCGCCCAGCACAGGTTCGTCAGTCATCAGGGTCTCGTCCTCGGTCGGGTTCAGCGCGGGCTCGGTCATGCTCCCTCCAGAAGCTCGGGCGGTGAGGACGGCTTCGATCGCCATCGCCAGGCCGTCCTCTTCATTGGTGGCAGTTACCCAGTCCGCGGCGGCGCGTGCTTCCGGAACCGCGTTGCCCATGGCCACGCCCACACCGGCCCAGGTCAGCAGTTCGATGTCGTTCTTGGCGTCGCCGGCGGCGAGCACCTCCGCTGCCTCTACCTCCAGCAGGCGACAGAGCTGGGCGACACCGCTCGCCTTCGTGACACCGGCGCCCGCGATCTCGAGGAACGGCGCGCCAGAAGTGGTGGCGTGGAAGCCGACCATGCCCGACTCGGACAGCACGCTCAGCAGCTGGTCGGCGGTCAAGGATGGATGCCGGACAGTCAGCTTGAGGGTCGGCTCGCTGACCACGTCCGCCAGTGGCTCGGTGTCGATCCGCCACCACGCGCCGCGCTCGGCGTCCGCGAGCAGGTCCACGTAGCCGGGTTCGGCCGCATGCCGTGCGCCGTGGTCGCGCACGGCGGAGAAGCGGACGTCCGGGAGCCGCTCCTTCAGGTAGCTCACGATCGCGGCGATCGCGGCCGGGGCGAGCAGGTCCTGGAAGAGCACCCGCTGCTCCACCAGATCGAAGCCGATCGCGCCATTGCTGGCCACGACGTGCCGGATGCCGCTGGCAGCCACCTCAGCTGGCAGCTGCTGGGCCTGGCGGCCGGTGGCTGCGATCACCATCACCCCGGACGCTCTGGCGGCACGCACCGCGCCGGTCGTGCGTCCGCTGACGGTGCGATCGTCGCGCAGGAAGGTGCCGTCCAGATCGCTGGCGATCAGGCGGACGAGGGCGTGATTCACAGCGACGCGCTCTCCTGGTTGAGCCGGCGGCGTCCGGAGAAGGCGCGGCCGAGCGTGACCTCGTCGGCGTACTCAAGGTCGCCACCGACCGGCAAGCCGCTGGCAAGACGGGAAACGGTTACGCCGGTGCCGTTCAGCAGCCGGGCGATGAAGGTGGCCGTTGCCTCGCCCTCGAGGTTCGGGTCGGTCGCCAGGATCACCTCGGTGACGGTCTCGTCCTGCAACCGGGTGAGCAACTCGCGGATGTGCAGGTCGCCCGGACCGACGTTATCGATCGGACTGATCGCGCCGCCGAGCACGTGGTACAGGCCGCGGAACTCATGCGTCCGCTCGATCGCCATCACGTCCTTCGACTCCTCGACCACGCAGATGGCCGTGCGGTCGCGGCGCGGATCCCGGCAGACCCGGCAGCGCTCTTCCTCGGAGATGTTGAAGCAGATGTCGCAGAACCGCACCTTCTCGGTGACCTCGCGCAGCACGTTGGCCAGGCGTTCGACGTCGGCCTTGTCGGTCTGCAGGATGTGGAACGCGATCCGCTGCGCGCCCTTCGGCCCGATGCCGGGAAGCCGGCCCAGTTCGTCGATCAGGTCCTGGATCGGGCCTTCGTACACGGTGGTTCCTTAGTCAGTGCGATTGGTCTCGACAAGCTCGGCGGGCCGACGAGTGGTGGTCTCGACAGGCTCGACCAGCGTTGGGCGTGGCCTCGACAGGCTCGATCAGCCGAATGGCTCGGCCAGCCGGTGAGTGATTACAGGTCGAGCTCGGGCATCGGCGGCATCGCCGCTTGTGCAAGCGCCATTGCCTGGTGGTTGGCGTCCCTGACCGCGGCCACGATCAGGTCGGCCAGCGTCTCGGTGTCATCCGGATCGCAGGCCTCGGGCTTGATCACCAGGCCGACCAGTTCCCCGGTGCCGGTGAGGGTCGCCTCGACGAGGTCGCCGCCGGCGCTGCCAGTCACCCGCCGGTTGGCGAGCTCGGCCTGGGCGGCCTCAAGCTGGTCCTGCATGGCCTGGGCCTGCGAGAGCAGTCCCTGCAGGTCGAACCCACTCGGGTCGAACATGGTGTCTCCTCCATCTCTGACGCCGGCGTGCCAGCCGCGCCCTCGGTTCAGTTCTCGTCCTCAGCCACCAGCTCGGCGCCGAGGTGTTTCATCAGTAGATCCTCCGACGAGGACGTGCTCGACTCATCGACCACCTCGTCGTCGCGGTTCGGCTCCGGTTCCGGATCCTCGGCCGCGATCGCGGCCGCGCTCCGGGTCGGACGCAGGTTCGCGCGCGCGGCCTCGGCGGCTGCCGAACGGGGTGGGCTGGCCGGTGAACTCGGCGGAACGCTCGGGCCCGGCGCGGCTTCACGGGCGGGGCTGCTCGCCGGGGACGGGGTCGCGTTGGCGTCCACGATCGGATCGATGTGCAGGGCTGCGCCGAGAACTTCGAGGATCGCCTCGCGCAGCACGTCCGCGTTGCCGCCGCGGGCGAAGCCTTCGCGCGCGCCGGCGTTGTTCAGGCCGAGGGTCAGGACGCCCTCGCGCACCTCGACGACCTGCGCGTTCTGGCTGAGCAGGATCCAGGTGAAGCGACGGCGATTCTTCACGTTGTCAAGGATCTGCGGCCAGAACCTGCGGACGTCGGTGGTGCCCAGGACGCCCGGAGTCTCGGCTGGTCGAGCTGACTCGGCTGGTCGAGCCGGTGGATACCCAGCGTCGGCGGCCTCCTTCGTGACGCCCGGCTCGTCGCTGGCCGGGCTCCTCAGGACGGCGCTTCGTGATGCCTCGCTCGCAGGTTCGCGAGGCTCCACGGGGACCATTTCGGCGTCGATCCAAGGCGGGGTATCGACCGGCTCGTCGCGCTTGGGGATCCCGGCCTTCGCCGGGATGACGGCGGGTGCCGGGATG
>DAOPRQ010000087.1:0-5586 GCA_035349055.1 Propionicimonas sp. | reverse complement strand
CTCGTCGCGCTTGGGGATCCCGGCCTTCGCCGGGATGACGGCGGGTGCCGGGATGTCGGCGGGTGCCGGGATGTCGGCGGGTGCCGGAGCGGCGGCGGCGCCCTTCGTGACGCCCGGCTCGTCGCTGGCCGGGCTCCTCAGGACGGCGCTTCGTGACGCCGGCTCGGTTCTCGCCGGCTCCTCACGGGCCGGTTGTGATTCCTCGGCTGGTCGAGCTTGCCGAGACCCTGCGTCCGGCGCTCTCCTTGATGCCGGCTCTTCCGGGACCGTGCCCATGCTCAGGCGGCGCTCCAGGCGGTCCAGGCGGGCGTGCAGGCCGCGGCCGTCGACGTCAGCCCCGGGCAGCAGGACGCGGGCGCACATCAGTTCCAGGTGCAATCGCGGGGCGGTGGTGCCGCGCATTTCGGTGAGCCCGACCGCGATCACCTCTGCGGCCCGGGTGAGCTCGCCGGCGCCCATCGCGTTGGCCTGAATGTGCAGGCGCTCGCCCTGGTCGGCAGCGACGTCCACCAGGCCGCTGGACAGCGCCTCCGGCACCGCGGCCACGATGATCAGGTCACGCAGACGGCGCAGCAGGTCCTCGGCGAAGCGACGTGGATCCTGACCCACCTCGATCACCTTGTCGACGGCAGCGAAGACGCCGCGAGAGTCGCCGGCCGCGAACGCGTCCATGATCTCGTCGAGCAGCGCGTCCGGGGTGTAGCCCAGCAGCGCGGTGGCCTGCGGGTAGCTGACCCCGTCCTCGCCGGCGCCGCCGAGCAGTTGGTCAAGCACCGACAGCGAGTCGCGCACCGAACCGGCGCCGGCGCGTACCACCAGCGGCAGCACTGCCGGCTCGACCGCGATGCCCTCGGCCTCACACAGCGTGGCCAGATAGGCCGACAGCGTCTTCGGCGGCACCAGCCGGAACGGGTAGTGGTGCGTCCGCGAACGGATCGTGCCCAGCACCTTGTCGGGCTCGGTCGTCGCAAAAACGAAGCGGACGTGTGGCGGCGGCTCCTCCACCACCTTGAGCAGGGCGTTGAAACCCTGCGGCGTGACCATGTGGGCCTCGTCGATGATGTAGATCTTGTAGCGGCTGTGGACCGGTGCGAAGAACGCCCGTTCGCGCAGGTCGCGGGCATCGTCCACACCGCCGTGCGATGCGGCGTCGATCTCGATCACGTCAATACTGCCCGGTCCGCCCCTGGCCAGATCGCGGCAGGACTGGCACTTGCCGCACGGCACCGGCGTCGGCCCTTCGGCACAGTTCAGCGCGCGCGCCAGAATACGGGCGCTGGTGGTCTTGCCACACCCGCGCGGACCGGAGAACAGATAGGCGTGATTCACCCGGTTGTTGACCAGTGCTCGCTGCAGCGGCTCGGTGACGTGCTCCTGGCCGATCACGTCCGCGAAGGTGTCCGGACGATAGCGGCGGTACAGCGCCAGCGGAGTGTCCGGACGCGACACCGCCTGGGACGGCTGGCGCAAGGCGTCGACCACCTCCATCAATGAAGCGGTGACCTCTTCCTCAGAGCGGCGATGCGGGCCCACCTCTACCGGCTGGCTGCCGGCGTTCAGCGGCAGGTCTTCGACCGGAGGCTCTTCGGTGGGGAGGTCCTCGACGCCAGGCTCGTCTGCCTTGTCGGCCACGGGTTCGTCGAACCCGCCGAATAGGTCAGGACCGTCCTGCTCGAAGAGCTCCAGCGGCTCTTCTTCGAACAGGTCATCGTCACGCTCGTCCACGGGTTGAACCTTACGGGGTGCCAGTGACAGAACTTCTGCCGGGCCGGAATTCGCAGCGACCATGGAGTTGAACGGCCCTGGAATTGAGACGGCCCCGGAATTGGAAGCGGCCCCCGCGCACCCGGAAGAGCTCACTTACCCTTGCTGTCTTCCGACCCTGGGGGAGTTGGGCGAGGTACCGCCGCGCGGGGAACCAAGGGTAAGCCTACCCGAGGAATACCTGTGCACACAGCAGCTGCGGATTCGGTTCGTCGACAGCGCGGACGCAGCCCACACCGAGCTGGGTCAGGTCCGGGCTGAGGAGGTTGTTCGCGTGCCCCGGGGAGCCCAGCCAGGCGCTGACCACGTCTGCGGGCGCTGCCGCAGCCCGGCTGAGGTTCTCCGCAGCCAGGCCGGACGGGGGCGCGCACGCGCTGATCACCGGCTTCAGGTCGGCGTGTTCGAGCTCCTTGCCGACCAGGGCCTGCGCGCGCTTCAGTGCTTGCTCAGTTGCACAAGCGGACGTCGCGAGTTCGGCCAGCCCGCGGTCTGCGCGCACCCGATTCGTCTCGGTGGTGATGGCGTAGGCGTACTCTGCTGGGTCAAGATCCGCAGGGCTCGTTGACGAAGGGCTGGACGGGGGCGCGGTGCAGCCGGCCAGGAGCAACAGGACTACGAGCAGTGATCTCGACAGGTTCGACCCGCCGGATGGGCGTGGCGACCAGCCGGACGTTTCTGGCTCGGCTCAGCTGTTCCGGCGACGCCGGGTCGCGACCACTGCCACCGCACCTGCACCGAGCAGCACGACCGCTGCGCCCACGTAGGGCAACGTCGTGGCGCCGGTGTTGGCGAGCACTGCTGCGGCGGCGTTGGCGACCGGGGTTTCGTCCTCGTCCTCAGCAGCCTCCACGACCTTTTCCTTGGGCGAAACCTTGACGGTGAGGCCGCAGAACTGACCGGTGATCGTGGACGCGTCGAGGATATAGTCACCCGGTTCGGCGAGCGTCACTGAGAAGGAGACGTTGCCGTTCGCGTCCGCCTTCTTCACTGCGGTCTGCTTGCCGGCGATCTGGATGGCGCTGTCCTTGACCGAAGCGTCCGCTGAAGTCACGCTCAGGTCGGTTTCGGCGTTCGGAGCGTCGACCAGACTGATCTGAGTAGTGCCGCCGGCCTGCAGGCTGGTCGGGTTCGCGGTGATCTTGCAGTACTCCCTGGCCTCGTAGTTCGGCACGGTCGTTTCTGGACCGGGATCCGGGCTCGCAGTTTCGGCGTAGGCGGCTGCCGGGAATGCGAAGACGAGTGCTGTGGCCGCGATGGATGTGCCGAGTGCGCGCAGATTCATGGTGCTCCCCCCAAGCTTCAGAACTCTGCAAATCGTTGGCCAACGTCCCCCGACTCTGGCCGACGACTTCAGCCTACACCCGCGGCTCGGTGGCGAAGTAAGCAATTGATCTGCAGTCTTTTTCTTTGCCCAGAGCGGGTTCAGAAAGGGTGTCTCAAGCGTTGCGCGCGCCAGGTGTCTGGCGCAGGTACGGCTCGGCGTCCTGACCGGGACCGGTGACGATGTGGAATCGGACCTCGGCCGCGCTTTCAGGCGGAACCGTCACCGTCTGCGCGCTGACCTGCAGGCCGTCGTGGGTGGTCACGAAGCCCGGCGATGCGGTACTCAGCTGCGTGATCGTGCCATCGGTGGGCGCATAGACCAGCACGTTCACGCGATTGGTCCCGTCCCTGGGGGCATTTTCAATCACATGGGACGGCAGCCGTCGAGCCTCCGCAGGGGTGAGTCGGGACTTCAGCCGCACAGTCACGTCGAACTCCCGCGACCCGTCCGGACGCGCCTTGACTTCGCCGATAGTGGCCTTCAGGTCGAGGTAGTAGCCGAGCTTGGAGGCGGTGGTCAGATTGAGGAAGACACCTACCACCGGTCTCGTGCCTTCGCCGGCTTGGATCGATCCCCGCAGCGCGCCGGTGACGCCGATCGTCTCCAGCTGCTGCTGTTCGGACGCGTCCGCGGACCAGACCAGCAGCCGGCCGTTACCGGCGATTTCGGTCACGGCACCAAGCAGCTCACCGGCGTCCGCCTCGCCCGACATCACCTGCTGAAGCACTGCCTGCACAGCAAGTGCGAAAACCGCGTCCTGCGCGTCGGGTGAGTCGAACCTACGGTAGACCTCAGACATCAGGAAGCTGGCCGTGTTGTCGGCGTCGAGGGTGATGGCATGGCCCCGGGGGTCGGTGAATTGGACCGGCCCGGTGGCGCGCAGGATGGTCTGTAGTGCTACCGGATCGATCGAGACCACGTTGGCGACATCGCTGGCGCCACCGTCCGCCGCCCAGATCGCCCGCACGAGTTGGCCGCTGCGTGGAAAGTCGGGCGTCAGGTTCACGTCCTGCAGGTAGTGGCCCAGGGCGGCGCCGAACAGCCGGCTCTCGTCGGCGGTCAGCGGCAGGATGGGCTCTGGGTAAGGCCCGAAATCGCCGGCCCCGAGTTGTTTGACGATGCTGAGCCTGCCGTTGTCGGCGTGCAGCAGAATCGCGGCGCCTGGGATGCCGCCGGTGGCGCGCGACTCAGCATTGTTTTGGGCGAGCAGGAGCCAGTCGCGGGGTCCGTCCGCGCCGAGCATCGCGGGCAGCAGCTGAACCGCGGCGGACGCGGTGGACGTCAGTGCGCGGGCGTCGGTGAGTTCCTGCTGGAGGCGCGCGACCGCGTCCGCGAGCTGGTCGATCAGGTTGGCGCTGGGAATGCCCGACACGTCAGTGATCGCCTGGCCAACGATCTGGTCGGCGTCCACTACGCGCTCGCGCACCTCGACCAGTGGTGCGAGGTTGAGCTTGCCGTCCTGCGGTGCGAGGCGTTCGGGCGTGACACTCTGCACGGATGCGGCCAGCTCGGGAAGCACGCCGGACGCGATCCGGTCGACGGCCGTGGTCACGGTCTGCAGCGCGCGGGTGTTGTCGCCGACCCAGGGCAGCCAGCCGGCGACGGTCCAATGCGGGCCGGTGGTGGCTTCCAGTGCGCTGTGGGCGGCCATCTGTACCCGGGCGATGGTGGCGTCCGCCCGCTGCGGGTCGCTGCGGATCTGTGTCGCCACCTGCGGCAGGGCGTCCGCGGCTACCTGTAGGGAGTCGCGGGCGCGCATGGCGTCCTGGTAGACGAGGAAGCCAGAAATGCCCACGGCGGCGACGGTGAGCACGACCGCAGTGAGTGCGATCCACGGCCAGCGACGCTTTCTCACTGCCATTCCCACGCCCGGCTGGCGGGGCCCGTTGTTCAGGACCTCGGCAGGCAGATCATCGGCCGACATGCGTTCCCCCGACTGCAGCGTGGCGTGACACTGTCAGCGTACCCATCGGCTCGTCGAACCTGTCGAGATCCCGACGACGCTCAGTTGAAGCGCCGCGTGTGCTCCAGGACGGGCAGCCGGCGGCGCACCTCGGCGACTTGGGCGAGGTTCAGGTCGATGACGGCGAACTCCGGGTCGTCGCCGAGTTCGAGGAGCACGTCGCCGGTTGGATCAACCACCATCGAGTGGCCGATGCCGGTGGGCGTCCGTCCGTCGGCTGCGGCGGGGGAGAGGGCCTGGTCGACCGCGACTACGAAGGCGGTGGCGTCCATTGCTCGGGCTGTGACCAGGGTCCGCCACTGATGCAGTTTGTGCTCGCCGGGCGCCCAGGATGCGGGCAGCAGGATCAGTTCAGCTCCGGTGCCGGCCAGGTGGGTGAACAACTGTGGGAAGCGGACGTCGTAGCAGGTGGCCAGCCCGATCCGCGTCCCGGCCAGATCGAAGTGGACCGGCTGTGTGCCGGGCTGGATCTGTCGTGACTCGGCGTAGCCAAGGGCATCGAAGAGGTGCATCTTGTCGTAGCGGGCTTCGACAA
>DAOPRQ010000086.1:0-9372 GCA_035349055.1 Propionicimonas sp. | reverse complement strand
CAGTCAACAACGCCACCACCCGAGCGCAACAGCTCGAACATTGATCAGCGTTTCCCTAGGGCTGGCGCTCGGCGAGACGCGGGGCACGGGCGGACGCCGCGAGGCTTCGTCAGGCTCAGCCAGGGAAGCTACGGACGCGGGGTGTCCTGCTCCTGGGTCTGGGCGGCCTGGATCCGGGCGTCCCGGTTGATCGCGCTGATCACGGCACGCAGCGACGCGGTGACGATCGACTCGTGCAGCCCGACACCCCAGAGGACGTGCGCATCCTCGTCGCTACCTAGCTCGGTCTCGACGTAGGCCGCAGCCTTCGCGTCCCCGCCGGACGAGAGCGCATGTTCGGTGTAGTCCAGCACACGGACGTGGTAGCCGAGGATTCCGAGGGCGTCCACGAACGCCGACACCGGGCCGTTGCCCTCACCGACGATCTCCTTCTCGACCCCGTGATCGCGAACCACCGCAGAGACCGTGTAGCCGCCGCCGTTGGAGACCGACTTGACGGTCACCAGCTCCAGCGGGGCGGTGTCCTCCAGGTACTCGGCGGAGAAGATCGTCCACATCTCGTCCGGCGCCACCTCGCCGCCCGCAGAGTCGGTGCGGGCCTGCACCACGCGGGAGAACTCCATCTGCAGCCGGCGGGGCAGGTCCATCGAATGCTCGGACTTCATGATGTAGGCCATGCCGCCCTTGCCAGACTGGCTGTTCACCCGGATGACGGCCTCGTAAGTGCGCCCGACGTCGTGCGGATCGATCGGCAGGTACGGCGCCTCCCAGGGAATCTCATGCAGAGTCTTCCCCTGGGAGGCGGCCGTCCTTTCCAGCACCTCCAGCCCCTTCTTGATGGCGTCCTGGTGGGAGCCGGAGAAGGCGGTGTAGACCAGGTCCCCCGCGTACGGGTGGCGCGGATGGACCGGCAGGTTGGTGCAGTACTCCACCGTCCGACGAATCTCGTCGATGTCGGAGAAGTCGATCTTCGGGTCGATGCCCTGGCTGAACAGGTTCATGCCCAGGGTCACCAGGCACACATTTCCCGTCCGCTCGCCGTGGCCGAACAGGCAACCCTCGACCCGGTCGGCGCCAGCCATCAGCGCCAACTCGGTGGCCGCCACCGCGGTTCCCCGGTCGTTGTGGGGATGCAGTGAGATCGCCACGTGGTCGCGGTTGCGCACATGGCGTCCGAAATACTCGATCTGGTCGGCGTAGGTATTGGGCGTCGAGCGCTCGACCGTGGCCGGCAGGTTCAGGATGATCTCCCGGCCGGCGCTCGGCTGCCAGGCGTCCATCACGTGGTTGCACACCTCGATGGCGAAATCCGTCGGGGTCTGGGTGAAGATCTCCGGGCTGTACTGGTAGCCGAACTCCACCTCGCCCAGGTTCGCCTCGGCATACTTCATCACCAGTTCGGTGCCGCGAACCGCCATGGCGATGCACTGCGCCTCGTCGATGCCGAAAACCACCCGCCTGAACAGTTCCGCGGTCGCGTTGTACAGGTGAATGTTCGCCCGCCGAGCCCCGATCAGGGACTGTGCGGTGCGTTCGATCAGGTCCTCACGGGCTTGGGTGAGCACGCTGATGGTGACATCTTCGGGAATCGCGTCAGAGGTGATCAGGCTGCGCACGAAGTCGAAGTCCGTCTGCGAAGCGGACGGGAACCCGACCTCGATTTCCTTGTAACCCATCCGCACCAGGAGGTCGAACATCTTGCGCTTGCGGGACGGCGTCATCGGGTCGATCAGCGCCTGGTTGCCGTCGCGCAGATCGGTGGACAGCCACCTCGGCGCGGCGGTGATCTTCTTGGCCGGCCAAGTCCGATCGGGCACGTCGATCGGCTCGAACGGCGTGTACCGGTTGAACGGCATCGGGCTGGGCTGCTGAGTCGGAACCGGTTGCGGACGCGTCCCGAACGTATTGATGGTCATTGGTGTCCTCGCTGTGCGGGCTGGTGCCAGGCGCGTGCAGAACTCCGCAGCGAGGAGGCCTGATCAGGACTTCTAGGCCTCGCTGCGGCGACCAAGGAGGAGTCGCACCCATGACATGTCGCCCATCGTTGCACATCACGCGGCGCAGGGCCAAGGGCGGCACACCATGTGGACGCTGCCGCCGACGATGGCCGAGCGCGACGAAGCCCTTCAGAACCCCAGTCGGTTCAGGTGCTTGGGGTCCCGCTGCCACTCCTTGAGCACCTTGACCCGCAGGTCGAGGTGCACCGGCATGCCAACCAGCGCGGAGATCTGCTGGCGCGCGGTGGTACCGACCTCGCGCAGGCGTTCTCCCTTGTGGCCGATCATGATGCCCTTCTGCGAATCCCGCTCGACGATCATCGAGGCGAAGATGTCCAACAGCGGACGGTCGGGGTCGCGTCCGGCACGCTCGCCCATCTCCTCCACCACCACCATCAGCGAGTGCGGCAGTTCATCCCGGACGCCCTCGAGCGCGGCTTCGCGAATGAGTTCGGCCACCAGAGTCTCGGTCGGCTCATCGGTGACCTCGCCCTCGGGATAGAACCGCGGGCCGGGTGGCAGCAGCTTGACCAACTCGTCGGTGACCACGTCCACCTGGTCGTCGGTCACGGCCGAGACCGGGATGATGCTCGCCCAGCGGATACCGAACTTCTCCTCCAGGGAGGCGATCTTCAGCAGGTGCTCGGCCATCCGCGCCGGTGAGACCAGGTCGGACTTGGTGGCCAGCGCCACCAGTTGGGCCTTCTTGGCCAGCGAGACCAACTCGGAGACCAGGTACTCGTCGCCTGGACCGATCCGCTGATTGGCGGGCAGGCAGACGCCGACCACGTCGACCTCCGTCCAGGTGTCGCGGACCAGGTCGTTGAGCCGCTCGCCCAGCAGCGTCCGCGGCTTGTGCAGGCCGGGGGTGTCGATCACGATCAGCTGCGCGTCGGGACGGTTCACGATGCCGCGGATCGCGTGCCGGGTGGTCTGTGGCTTCGAGGACGCGATCGCGATTTTCGTACCGACCAGGGCATTGGTCAGCGTCGACTTGCCCGCGTTCGGGCGTCCGACAAAGCAGGCGAAGCCGGAATGGGACAGTCGCTCCCCCGCGCCGGCTGGTTGTGATCCGGTGCCTGGATGCTCGCTCATGAGACTCTCTTCGCTGATTCCTCGGCGAGCTTGGCCGCCGCTTCCACTGCTGCGTCGCCGTTCTCGGTCGCCGGTGAAGCCAGGACCGTCTGGACGGTGTGTCGCCGGTCACCGCCGCGCTCGGCGACCAACTCGATGCCTTCCCATTCCACGACCGAACCCGGGATCGGCACCTTGTTGAGCTCCCTGGCCATCAGCCCCAGCACCGTGTCGACGTCCTCGTCGTCGGCGCGCAGGCCGAAGAGCTCGGCCAGGTCGTCGATGCCCAGCCGCGCCGACACCCGGAAGCGGCTCTCCCCCAGCTCAGTGATCGGCGGCACTTCATGGTCGTACTCGTCGACGATCTCGCCGACGATCTCCTCCAGCACGTCCTCGATTGTGGCCAGGCCGGCGGTGCCACCGAACTCGTCGATCACGATCACCACATGGCTGCGGGTGAGCTGCATCTCGCGGAGCAGTTCGTCCACCGGCTTGGAGTCCGGGCAGAAGCTCGGCGCACGCATCAAGGTGTCTACGGTCTCGTTGGTCTGGGCCTTCGGATTGTCGTACATCCGGCGGATGATGTCCTTCAGATAGAGCACGCCGACGACATCGTCGACGTCCTCACCGATGACGGGGATCCGGCTGAAGCCCGAGCGCAGGGCAAGCGAAACCCCTTGCCGCAGAGTCTTTCCTTGCTCGATGTAGACCATCTCGGTGCGCGGCACCATGACTTCCTTGACGATCGTGTCACCAAGTTCGAAGACCGAGTGGATCATGCGACGCTCGTCGTCCTCGATCACTTCGCGCGCCTCGGCAATGTCGACGAGCTCGCGCAACTCGGCCTCGGAGGTGAACGGCCCGTCGCTGAAGCCGCGTCCGGGGGTGAGCGCGTTGCCGATCACGATCATCAGTTGCGGGATCGGCCCGAGCACGGTCTCGAGTGCCGCGATCGGCCCGGACGCGGCCAGCGCCACAGCTTCGGCGTGCTGGCGTCCGAGCGTGCGCGGAGCCACCCCGAGCAGGATGAACGACACCAGCACCATCGTCACGACTGGGAAGAGGATGCGCTCCCAGGTGGGCGTGAACCGTCCGAAGAAGACCAGGGTGACCAGCACCGTGGCCACCGCTTCGAGCAGCAGGCGGACGAAGAGTGAGGTGTTCAGGTATGGCGCCGGGTCCTGCGCCTGCAGCAGCAACCGCTTGGCGCCCGGACGCCCGTCCGCCAGCAGCTTCTCGGCCCGGGACTTCGAAACCGAGGACAACGCGGTCTCAGCGGTGGTCACCAGTGCGGCCAGCAGGACGCAGGCAAGAGCCACGGCCAACAGGATCCAGTCGGTCTGGGTCAACGGGTGTTCACGCCTCGCTCAGTTCGGTGAGCGCCCAGTCTAGTGGACGGGCTACTCCCCCAGCGGGATGGATACCGCGTCGCCACCGAAAGCCACACTCAGGCCGGATTCGGCCGGAATGAGCGCAGTCACCGCCAACCCGTAGTCGAGCTTCACGTCGATCGGTTCCACCAGCGAGTCGACCAGGCCCTGCTCGATCGGCAGGTCGACTTCAGAACCGTTCAGGTCGAGCTTCGGGTCGGTCAACTGGATCTTGGCCCTTGCCTCGTCCAGCACCGGTAGCGCCGAGACCGCCAGGCCAAGCTCGCGGCCGAGCAGGCTCGCGGTGTAGCGCAACTCGAGGCGGCCGTCGTCCGCGTACTGCACCGGTACCCCAGCCAGCTTCTCCAGATCGGCGTAGCTGAGCTCTGCGGCACCGACCAGGTTCGTGGCATCCACCTGCGTATCCGCGAGCGACACCCGTCCCGTGGTAATGCTGGCCTGGCGAAGCCTGAGTTCCTTGCCGGCGACGTCGAGCTTCACCTCGTCCGCGGTCAGGGTGGCGCTGGGAACGCTGCGGGTCAGCAGGGCCAGGCTGAACGGCACCCCGCCGAGGGTCACCTCAAGATCTTCGCCGGCACCAAGTTGAGTACCGATCTGCGGCTCGGCCTGATCCTGTACATAGCCGCGCAGCCAGGAGTCGGCAAAGACCGCGCCGGCGCTCAGCAGTGCCACCACTACCAGCCAGATCAGCGCCCTTCGCATCTCACAAGCCCAGCAGGCCGTCGATGCCGATGGTCAACCCGGGCAGCCCGGTTACCGCACGGACCGCTGCCAGCACGCCGGGCATGAACCCGGATCGGTCCAGCGAGTCGTGCCGGATGGTGAGCGTCTCTCCGGCCGCGCCGAACAGCACTTCCTGATGCGCCACCAGTCCGCGCAGTCGGACGCCGTGCACACGAATCCCGTCAATGTCTGCCCCGCGCGCTCCGGGCAGCTGCGTGGTCGTGGCGTCCGGCACCGGTCCGATGCCCGCGGCCGCGCGGGCGGACGCAATCCGCTGCGCGGTGACGGTGGCCGTACCGGACGGCGCATCCACCTTGTTCGGGTGATGGAGCTCGATGATCTCGGCCGACTCGAAGAACCGGGCCGCCCGCTCGGCGAAGTGCATCATCAGCACCGCGCCGATCGAGAAGTTCGCGGCCACCAGCACGCCCACCTGTGGGTGGTCAGCGAGTTGAGCCCGCACCTCGTCCAGGCGGGCATCGGTGAAGCCGGTGGTGCCAACCACGACATTCTTGTCGTGCTCGATGCACCAGGCGAGGTTCGCCATGACCGCGTCCGGAACAGTGAAGTCAACCACAACGTCAGCTGTTTCAGCCGGCGTCCG
The DNA here is from genome assembly GCA_035349055.1 of Propionicimonas sp. Classification (GTDB taxonomy): domain Bacteria; phylum Actinomycetota; class Actinomycetes; order Propionibacteriales; family Propionibacteriaceae; genus Propionicimonas. The sequence continues at coordinate 3,583 of DAOPRQ010000086.1, read as the reverse complement.
GTCGTCGCCGACATCGAGAGCGGCCACCAACTCCAGATCGGGCGTGGCCGTCACTGCACGGCAGACCTCAGATCCCATTCGCCCCTTGGCTCCGAACACGGCGACTCGCATGCCGACCCCTCCCTCTCGCGTGCCGGCAAGTCTAGGAGACGGCACTGACAGGCCCGACCGCGTCTGTCCACAGGCCCGAAGTTGTCCACAGGCGGTGAAGTCAGGTGAAGGAAATTGCGGGCACTTGCCGAAGGTGTCATCGAGAACGTCAAGGAGGATCGATGACACCGAGTACCAAGCGCCGCGGCAGGACGATGACGGAGCCGCCGGACCTACCCGAGTTGTGGCGCACCCAGCGCGAACAGGCCACACACCGAGCACATGCCCAGTACTGCCGCGGGCACGGCTGGCTGGCCGACGCCGGTCTGGACACCGTGCTCGCCCCACTGCTCTGCGGCCCGATGTACGGCGACGACGCGTTCTTTCGATTCGCGGCACTCGGTGCGGACAGCGCAGCCGCATTGCTGGCCGCACTGCCGGAGGAGTACCTCGCCACCGAGCGGCAGAACGACAGCCCCACCATCGGCAAGATCCTCCGCGCGGTGGTCGCCCACCCCGACCGGCTGCTGGCCCATGGCTACGTGATCGGTCCGGCTCGCTGCGACGAGCGGATCACCACCGAAGGCGTCCTGCTGCGTACCGGGCGCGAGTATCGGCTGTGCGAGCTGTACGGACCGCCGACTCCGGATTGCGAGTGCGCGGATCTCTATCGCGTACTCGTCGACGACTTCGGCGTCGACGATGCGCACACCCACCCGCATGAGCTGGACCGCTTCCACTACTACGAGTGGACGCCGGACGGCTATCAGGGCGAGCCCTGGTACCGGGCGTGGTGGGACTGAACCGCTCGGCTGATCGAGCTTGTCGAGACCGCAGTAGGTCTCTACAGGAGCGACCGACCGGGCAGGGAGCGCGAAAGCCGGCGTCCCGCGATCGCGGGACGCCGGCTCGCAGCCTGGATCAGGCCTCGGCGGGCACCTCGGCCGGGGCCTCGGCAGCCTTCTCCTCGACCACGGGGATCAGGGAGAGCTTGCCCTTCTCGTCAATGTCGGAGATCTCCACCTGGATCTTCTGGCCGACGCTGACGACGTCCTCCACGTTCTCCACGCGAGCGCCGCCGGCCAGGCCGCGCAGCTTGGAGATGTGCAGCAGGCCGTCCTTGCCCGGAAGGAGCGAGATGAACGCACCGAACGGCATGATCTTCACGACCGTGCCCAGGTAACGCTCGCCCTTCTCCGGCATCGTCGGGTTGGCGATGGCGTTGATCAGCGCGCGGGCGGCCTCGGCGGATTCGCCGTTGTCCGCACCGATGTAGATCGTGCCGTCGTCCTCGATCGAGATGTTGGCGCCGGTGTCGTCCTGGATTTGGTTGATCATCTTGCCCTTGGGGCCGATAACCTCGCCGATCTTGTCGACCGGGATGCGCACCGTGATGATCCGCGGCGCGTAGGGGCTCATCTCGTCCGGGGTGTCGATGGCCTCACCCATGACTTCCAGCAGCGTGTGTCGGGCCTCGCGGGCCTGCAGCAACGCACCGGCAAGCACGTCGGCAGGAATGCCGTTCAGCTTGGTGTCGAGCTGCAGCGCGGTCACGAAGTCCTTGGTGCCGGCCACCTTGAAGTCCATGTCACCGAGGGCATCCTCAGCGCCAAGGATGTCGGTGAGAGCGACGTACTTCGTCTCGCCGTCGATCTCTTCGCTCATCAGGCCCATGGCGATGCCCGCCACTGGAGCCTTCAGCGGCACGCCTGCGTTCAGCAGCGCCAGGGTGGATGCGCATACCGAGCCCATCGAGGTGGAGCCGTTCGACCCGAGGGCCTCGGACACCTGGCGAATGGCGTAGGGGAACTCGTCCCGCTTCGGCAGCACCGGCACCAATGCACGCTCGGCGAGCGCGCCGTGGCCGATCTCGCGGCGCTTCGGCGAACCGACGCGGCCGGTCTCACCGGTGGAGTACGGCGGGAAGTTGTAGTTGTGCATGTAGCGCTTGGTGGTCTCTGGCGCCAGGGTGTCGAGCTTCTGCTCCATGTCGAGCATGTTCAGGGTGGAGACGCCCAGGATCTGGGTCTCCCCACGCATGAACAGCGCCGAACCATGCACCCGCGGAAGCACGCCAACCTCAGCCGAGAGGGTGCGGATGTCCCGGACACCACGACCGTCGATGCGCACCTGCTCGGTCAGCGTGCGGTGCCGCACGACCTTCTTGGTGAGCGCACGGTAGGCGCCGGTGATCTCCTTCTCCCGGTCGGGGAAGCGGGCGTCGAGCTCGCTGTGCAGGGTGGCCAGCAGCTCCTCGGTGGTGGTCTCGCGCTCAGCCTTGCCAGCGATGCTCATCACGGACTTGAGCCGTTCGGTGCCGGCCTCGGCGACCGCGTCGAAGACATCGGACTGGTAGTCGAGGAAGACCGGGAACTGGCTGACCGGCTTGTCGAACCGGGCGGCGAGCTCAGCCTGCGCGTCGCACAGCGCCTTGATGAACGGCTTGGACGCCTCCAGGCCCTGCGCCACGACCTCTTCGGTGGGGGCGGTACGGCCGGAGCGGACGATGTCCCAGGTGGCCTCGGTGGACTCGGCCTCGACCATCATGATCGCGACATCGCCGTCCGGCAGCACCCGGCCGGCCACGACCATGTCGAAAGTGGCGCCCTCAAGCTGCTCCACGGTCGGGAAACCGACCCACTGATCGCCGATGAGGGCGACGCGGACGCCACCGACCGGGCCGCTGAACGGCAGGCCGGCAAGCGTGGTGGAAGCAGAGGAGGCGTTGATGGCCAGCACGTCGTAGAGCACGTTCGGGTTGAGCGCCATCACGGTGACGACGACCTGAACCTCGTTGCGCAGGCCCTTGACGAAGCAGGGACGCAGCGGACGGTCGCACAGGCGAGCAGCCAGGATGGCGCCCTCGGAGGGCCGACCCTCGCGGCGGAAGAAGGAGCCGGGGATGCGGCCGGCGGCGTACATCCGCTCCTCCACGTCCACGGTCAGCGGGAAGAAGTCGATGGCGTCGCGCGGGTTCTTGGCCGCGGTGGTCGCCGAGAGCAGCATGGTGTCGCCGTCGAGGTAGACGGTGGCGCAGCCATTGGCCTGACGGGCCAGGAGGCCGGATTCGAACCGGACGACGTGCTTGCCGAGCGAGCCGTTGTCGATCACGGCCTCGGTGTACTGAAGGTCAGGACCTTCCATTCGGATTCCTTTCGGGTCTGCCGCGGTGGAATCTCGTCCGGTCTTCGATCGAAGCCCGCGGGATTCCGTCCGGAAGCCCGAAAGCCACTACCGAGGACCAAACCAGTCCGTCACGGCGATTTTGTTGTGGATGCACAACCAGCCGGTACGCCTGATCGGCGTACCGGCTGGTCGTCAAGCTGAAATCACCGACGCAGGCCGAGGCGTGCGATCAGCGAACGGTAGTGCTCAACGTCGTTCTTCATCACGTAGTTGAGCAGGCGGCGGCGCTGGCCGACCAGCAGCATCAGGCCACGGCGGCTGTGGTGGTCGCCCTTGTGCTCCTTGAGGTGCTCGGTCAGGTGCGCGA
>DAOPRQ010000085.1:7785-9397 GCA_035349055.1 Propionicimonas sp. | reverse complement strand
GTGCCCTTCCATTCGCAGAAGCTGGCTCCCTCGCCGGGCATCAGCGCGCCGGGTGCGAAATCCGCACTCGGCAGATACCAGGTAGGCGGATGGCTAGTCTCCAGTACTTGGATCGCCGCGGTCGTCCGGGCGATCACCTCGCCGCCGAGGACGACCTCTACCAGGCGTTCGCTCGGTCGGACGGCGGGCGGCCTGGGGTAGCTCCAAACGGATTCGCTTGCCACCATTGCTCCAGATTGCCAGATCCGGCAAAGCCGGCGAATCGAGTCAGTGCGGCGCTGGACCGCCCGAGGGTCGCTGCTCGCGTACGTCCAGGGCGTCGATCATCGCCTCGAGGTAAGCGGCGATGGTGCGTAGCTCAGCTTCGCTGTACTGCTGACTGACCGCAGCCATCCGCTCGGCGATCGACTCTAAATGGGCTAGGCCGGTTGCGGTGGCGTGCGCGGTGTGCTCGACCACGATGCTGCGCCGGTCTCGCGGATTGGGGACGCGCCGACTTCCGGCGCGAATACGGCGAGGTCTGGACCGCCGCACCCAAGATCCTGGTTTCGCGGACGCGGACGCGGACGCGGACCAGCGCCGAGCACAACACCCGCATCATCGGCGACGACGCGATCAATCAGTTGGCCGAGCTGCCGGCGGGAACCGACGGTGACATCGGCGTCGGCGGGGCAACCATCGCCACCCAGCTTCTGCGAGCACACCTGCTCGACGAACTGCTGCTCTTCACCCATCCGGTGGCTCTGGGCGAGGGCCGTCCGCTCTTCGACGAGCTCGACGAACCAGTCGTCTGCGACCTGGTTGAGCAGCGGTCCTTCGACTGGGGCGTCACCATGCACCGCTACTCCGTCCGCGGTGCCGCAGGACACGAGGGCGTCACGCCGGCTTCCGACGCTTCAGTAGCCACTCCGCCGGATTGCTGAGCAGCAATATCAACAGGCTCCAGAAGTGCAGGCCGGGAACCACGAGAGCCAGCAGGAGGGCGAGCGCGAACAGCCCGACAGTGACGAGCATCGGCAGCAGCGGGGTCCGATCGAACGGCTGCCCGTCCGGCGCCGCCCGGTGCAGCAGCAGGGCCTGCATGGCGAGGGTGATCAGGCTGGTGGCGAGCATCGTGCCGATGTAGATGGCCAACTGCAGCGCATCGGTCTGCATGGCGCCCACCATCGCGGTGGCGACGGGCAGCCAGACGATGGTGAACATCCAGACCAGATTGAGCACGAACAGCCCACGGCTCTGGTGGGTTACGTTCTCGAACAGCCGGTCGTGCTGCCGCCAGAACCGACCGATGATGAAGAAGCTCAGGGCGAAGGCCACCAGTTGGCCGCTGTGCTCGCGCAGGTAGCCCATGGTGTCCAGGCCTTCGCGGACGGCCGCGGTCACCGATTCCAGCAGCGGCAGGATCAGCAGGGTCATCGCGATCGCGACCACCGCGTCGGTGAAGAACACCATCCGCTCCACCGGGTGGAGTTCAGTTGCACCACTGGCCATGATCAAGGCCTAGCGGTCACGGCCGGACTACGCAAGGGGGCGCCCGTCGCGGATACCGCTTCGCTAGCCTGAGGGACGTGGACTCGTGGACGGTCTTGGCGATCATGTTCTGGGTCACGGT
>DAOPRQ010000085.1:0-7685 GCA_035349055.1 Propionicimonas sp. | reverse complement strand
GGGTCCCGGAACTTCGCCGACTTCATCGATCTGATGGACGCAGTCTTCGTCCTCGAAGTGGACATCGAAACCCTGAACTCGCGGCTCGACGCCCGTGGCCCGGACGAGTGGGGCGGACGTCCGGACCAACGAGAACTCATCCTGCGCCTGCACCGCACTCAGGACGATGTGCCAACGGATGCGATCAGCATCGACGCCACCGCACCAATTGAACGGGTCGTGGACGAGATCCTCCGACTCACCGAAGGTGTAGCCGGAGCCTAACGGCGAGCTACTCGGTCGCGTCCGAGCTCAAATCGACCGTGGTGTAGAGCTGCAACTGCGACCGCACCACGGCCACCAGGTCGATGGAGTCCGGATCGAGCAGCCACTGCGGGTCGAGGCCGTCACGCATGCCGGCGATCTGCGCGGCCGCGTCCTCGGGCTGGGCGTACAGCCCGCGTGCCTTCAGGTCGGCCAGGCCAACCGCGGCCCAATCCCGGACCTGGGCGTACCAGCGTCGGAAGTAGCCGTACGCGGGGTGGGTGGAGGAAGGACCGTCCAATGCTCGTCCCCTCGCTGCAGAATTCGGTGTTGCCGTCGACGTGCTCGCACTGACTGATGTGCAGGTGCGGGCCGGGCTGGCCAGCGCGCAGTGGATCGCGCCTGATAAGGCGCCCGGGGAGCCCGGTAAGCGTCCGGCGTATCTGCTACGAGCGTGCTTCGACGCGTCCGATGTCGCGAAATCGCTGCTGGTTCACGCCACCGCGCACGGCCTCTACGAGGCATTCCTCAACGGTTCCCGAATTGGCGACATGGAACTGGCGCCCGGCTTCTCCGCGTACCGCAAGCGCCTCGAGGTGCAGAGTTGCGACGTCAGCGAGCTGGTGGTGCCGGGCCCAAACACCCTGGTGGTGGTGTTGTCGGACGGCTGGTACCGAGGAAGGCACGGCTTCGAGCGTCGGGCGGACGGCTTCGGCGACCAGACCGCGCTGCTGCTCGCGCTGACCGATGACGCGGGCGAACCGATCCTGGCGACCGGGCCGCGATGGGAGTCGGGACCATCGCACATCCTGCGCGCCGACCTGATGGACGGCCAAACGACTGATCTGCGCCTGCTCGACCCTGACTGGTTCACCGGCGCGGACGGCCCGGGCTGGCAGCAGGTGGTGGTCCCGGAAGGGCCGATCTACGCAGACCGGTCCCGCCTGGTCGCGCCGATCGCGCCGCCGGTGCGGCGGACTCAGGAGCTCGCGCCAGTCGCGGTCACGCGTCCGCGTCCGGGCACGGTGGTGCTCGACTTCGGCCAGGCGATCAACGGCTGGGTGCGGCTCACCGACCTTGGGCCGGCCGGGACGCGGCTCGTGCTCACCCACGGTGAGGCCCTGGCAGTGTCCGGACTGGTGAATACCGACCACCTGCGCGCGTTCGTGTTCGCAACCGGGCAGGTGCTGCCGGCCGGACAAGTGGACGAGGTGATCGCGTCCGGCCTGGTCGGCGAGAGTTTCGAGCCGCGCCACACCACCCACGGCTTCCGCTTCGTGCAGGTGGACGGGGTCCCGGACGACCTTGATCTCAGCAGCGCGCGCGGCGTGGTGGTGCACTCCGACCTGCGCCGGACCGGGGAATTCGGCTGCTCGGACGCGCGGCTGGCGCGGCTGCACGAAGTGGTGCGCTGGAGCCTGCGCAACAACGTCTGCGCGATCCCGACCGACTGCCCGCAGCGGGAGCGTTCCGGGTTCACCGGCGACTGGCAGCTCTTCGTCAGCACGGCCGCGATGATGGCCGACGTGCAGCGTTTTTCACGGCGCTGGCTGCGCGACCTGGCCGCCGACCAGTGGGCCGACGGCCGGATTCCGACGATCATCCCCAACCCCGCCGGGGACGGACCGTCCGGCATCGTGTTCGAGGACGCGTCCGCCGGTTCGGCCGGCTGGGGGGACGCCGCGGCGATCGTCCCGTGGGAACTGTGGCGGGCCTACGGAGATCTGGGTGCGCTGGCTGAGCAGCTGCCGGCGATGCAGCGGTGGGTGGCCTACGCGGCCGGCTGCGCGACAGCTGGGCGGCATCCCGACCGGGCGGCGAGTCGTCCAGAACCCGCCGAACACGAGCGCTACCTCTGGGATACCGGCTTTCACTTCGGCGAATGGCTCGAACCGGACGTGCCGCCGGCGCCGAACCCGGCGATCGACCACGGCATCGTGGCGACCGCCTACCTGCATCGATCGGCGATGATCACCGCAAAGGCTGCCGAGGTGCTGGGACTGACCGAGGTGGCCGCGCAGAACCGACGGATGGCGGCCGGAGCCAAGGCAGCCTGGCAGGCCGAGTACCTGCGTCCGGACGGTCGGCTGACCGAGGAGCGCCAGGCGCACTACGTCCGAGGATTGGCGTTCGACCTGGTTCCCGAAGGCCTGCAGCAGGCAGCCGCCGATCGGCTCGCGGAGTTGGTGCGGCAGAACGACGACCGGCTGAACACCGGCTTCCTGGCGACCGGGATGTTGCTGCCGGTGCTGGCCGACCACGGCCATGCAGTCCTGGCGTATCGGCTGCTGCTGCGCACCGGCCAGCCCTCCTGGCTGGGCATGATCGAGGCGGGGGCCACCACGATGTGGGAGTACTGGGACGGGATCGCGCCCGACGGCCAGGTGAAGGGTTCGCTCGACCACTACAGCAAGGGTGCCGTGGCGTCTTTCCTGCACACGCATGTCGCCGGGCTGCGGCTTCCGGAATTCCCCACTCCGGATTGGCGACTGGCGATACGACGGGTAGCGTCCGATCGGGTCCGATGAGACCGATCCTGCGCGCAACCCGCAGGCGGGCGTCGAGTCGTCCGCCGAAGACCCGGCGATCGCCGCCGACGAACTCAGCATCACCGCCGCCGAACTGGCCGCTCTGGGCTGAGTTGCGACCAGCACCGGCGCTGCTCGGTCTTAACCCGAGCAGGGACGCCCGTCCGACAGCCATAGGCTGAGGCCATGTCGTCCCTGTTCAATGCGCTGCAACTGCGCGATGTGACCATCCCGAACCGCATCTTCCTGGCGCCGATGTGCCAGTACCAGGCCGTCGATGGGGTGCCCAACGACTGGCATGTCGTGCACTACGGCGCCCGGGCGGCCGGGGGGTTCGGGCTGATCATCGCCGAGGCCACCGGCGTCTCGCCTGAGGGCCGGATCACGCCCTACTGCTGCGGCTTGTGGAACGAGGAGCAGACCAATGCTTGGCGCCGCATCGTCGAGTTCGGGCATTCCCAAGGCGCCAAGATGGCGATCCAGTTGCAGCATGCCGGCCGCAAGGCGTCCGTGTACCGCGAGTTCGAGCCAGGCAAGTCCGGCTCGGTGCCGGTCGAGGAAGGCGGCTGGGAGACCATCGGGCCCTCCGCGATTCCGTTCCCCGGGCTGGCCACGCCGCGCGAGGCGACCGGTTCCGATCTACGGAAGGTGGTGGCCGACTTCGCAGCTGCGGCTCAGCGCGCGGACGCGGCGGGCTTCGACGCGGTCGAGATCCATGCTGCGCACGGCTACCTGATCTTCCAGTTCCTTTCGCCGCTGTCGAATCATCGGACCGACGAATACGGCGGCGATCTTGCCGGTCGTTCGCGGCTGCTGCTGGAGGTCGCGGACGCGATCCGCGCGGTCTGGCCTGCCGGTAAGCCGCTGTTGGTGCGGATCTCGGCGACCGAATGGGTCGAGGGCGGGTTCACTGTCGAGGAGGCCACCGAGGTAGCCCGGATGCTGGCCGACCACGGGGTCGACCTGGTGGACGTGTCCAGCGGCGGGAATGTGCTGGCGAAGATCAACGCGCTGCCCGGGTATCAGGTGCCGCTCGCGGCGGCCGTCCGCGAAGCGGGGCTGCCGGTGAGCGCGGTGGGGTGGATCACCGAGCCGGCGCAGGCGCAGGCGATCCTCGACGATGGTCTCGCCGACGTGATCTCGCTCGGACGGGTGGCGCTCCGCGAGCCGTCCTGGCCGCTGCGGGCCGCCGCCGAGCTGGACGCCGACCACATGGCGCGGTACCCGGATTCCTACCTGCGCGGACGCTGGCCCGCGGTGGAACCCGTCCGCTGACGCACTGCGTCCGATCCAGGCAGCCGAGACCACCCTCGGTGTAATCGGATGCGGCCCCACGGTAAAGTTTCCTCACCAGAAGACCGGCGGAGGTGCTGATGGCTAAGCGAGCCACCCTGGCCGATGTGGCCCGGCTTGCCGGATTGTCCCCGACCACGGTCAGCATGGTGCTGAACAACCGCCCCAACACCCGGCTGTCCGAAGAGGCGGCGGAGCGCGTCCGGGCCGCCGCCGCCCGGCTCAACTACCGTCCGAACCCGGCAGCGCGCGGGCTGCGACTAGGGAAGACGCGGACGGTGGGCTTCATCTCCGACGAGGTGACGATCACGCGCTACGCGTCCGCGCTCATCCGGGGGCTGCTGGAAGAAGCGGAGAAGCGCGAGCACACCGTCCTGATCTCAGAATCGGGACGCAAGATCTCGCGGATGGCCGAGGCACTGGACGCGATGCTCGACCGGCAGACTGACGGCATCGTGTTCGGGTTGCAGGCGGCCAAGCAGATCCAGGTGCCGAAGCTTTCGGTCGAAGTGCCGGTGGTGATGGCGAACGCGACCAGCACGCTCGGCCACCCGTGCGTCCTGCCCGATGAATTCCAAGCTGGCTATGACGCGGTTCGCTACTTGACCGATCGCGGGCATCGCCGGCTGGCGCTGATCGGACGATCGCAGGTGCTGATGGCGGCGGCCAACTCGGCGACCGTCGCCCAGCGATACGCCGGAATGGACGCCGCGCTGGCCGAGGATGGCATCGAGTTCCTCCACGAAGTTACCGCTGGCAAGGACTGGGAGCCCGAGCTCGGCTACCGCGGCGCCCACGAGATCCTGGGCAAGGTGTCGGTGACCGCGATGGTGGCTGCCAACGACCGGGTAGCGTTCGGCGTCTACCAGGCGGTGCAGGAGCGCGGGCTGCGGGTGCCCGACGACATCTCGGTCATCTCCTTCGATGATGAATACTTGGCTTCGTATCTGCGGCCCGGGCTGACCACGATGCACATCCCCTACCTGGAGATGGGCCAGACGGCGATGCGGCTGGTGCTCGACGGTGACGCTCCCGCGCAGACGCTGATCCCGATGCCCGTGCGCGAGCGCGGCTCGGTGCGGACGCTCGGCTGAGTTCGTCGCCGGCCCGCTGAGAGATCCCGGCCAACGCCCGGATGACGTGGGCAGAAACGAGATCCCGGCCAACGCCCGGATGACGTGAGGGTTGGTCATCCCGGCGTCCCACCCCATTACGTCATCCCGGCGTCCCACCCCATTACGTCATCCGGGCGTTGGCCGGGATCTCTCAGCCACAAGCGAACCAAAGATGGCCCGGGCACCAAGCCCGGGCCACCGTCTGGTGGTCAACTACTTAGCCGCGGCGATCCGCTCGCGTAGGCCGGCCAACTGGCTGGTCAGCTCGGCGGGGAGCTTGTCGCCGAACTGGGCGAAGTACTCCTCGGTGAGGTCGGCTTCCTTGGCCCAGGCGTCCGGGTCGAGCTCGAACAGGGCGGTCAGTTCGGCGTCCGTGATGTCCAGACCGGAGACGTTCAGGTCACCGGGCGCGGGGATGCGTCCGCTGATCGCGTCCACTGCCCCGACCTCGCCGTTCACGCGTCGCAACGCCCATTCGATCGGACGGGAGTTGTCGCCGAAGCCGGGCCACAGCCACTTGCCGTCGGAGTCCTTGCGGAACCAGTTGACCTGGAAGATCCGCGGGGCCTTGTCGCCGAGGACCTCGCCGATCTCGAGCCAGTGCGCCCAGTAATCGGCCATGTTATAGCCGCAGAAGGGAAGCATGGCGAAGGGGTCGCGACGCAGCGAGCCGACGGCGCCTTCGGCGGCGGCCGTCTGCTCGGAGGAGACGGTGGCGCCGACGAAGACGCCGTGGTTCCAGTCGTAGGACTCGCTGATCAGCGGGACGTTGGTGGCCCGGCGGCCACCGAAGAGGATGACGTCGATCGGCACGCCGGCCGGGTCCTCCCAATCCGGGGAGATTGACTCGGCCTGGGATGCGTGCACGGTGAAGCGGCTGTTGGGATGGGCGGCGGGACGGCCGGAGTCCGGCGTCCAGTCGTTGCCCTGCCAGTCGATGAGGTGGGCCGGAGGCTGCTTGGTGAGTCCCTCCCACCAGATGTCGCCGTCGTCGGTGAGCGCGACGTTGGTGAAGATCACGTCGTGGTCGAGGGCGTTGAGGCAGGTCGGGTTGGTGTCGAGTGAGGTGCCGGGGGCGACGCCGAAGAAGCCGGCCTCAGGATTGATGGCGTAGAGGCGTCCATCCTTGCCGGGGCGCATCCAGGCGATGTCGTCGCCGACGGTCTCGACCTTCCAGCCGGGAATGGTCGGACGCAGCATCGCCAGGTTGGTCTTGCCGCAGGCGGACGGGAAGGCTGCGGTGAGGTGGTACTCGCGTCCGTCCGGGCCGGTGATCTTGAGGATGAGCATGTGCTCGGCGAGCCAGCCCTGCTCGCGGGCGAGGACGGAGGCGATGCGCAGGGCGTAGCACTTCTTGCCGAGGAGGGCGTTGCCGCCGTAGCCGGAGCCGTAGGACCAGATCTCGTGGGTCTCGGGGAAGTGGGTGATGTATTTGTCGTCGTTGCAGGGCCAGGCGACGTCGTCGCGCGGGTTGCCGTCCGCGTCGACCAGCGGGTAGCCGACCGAGTGGACGGCGGGAACCCAGGGCTCACCGGCGGCGATGTGGTCGAGGGCCGGGGTGCCGATGCGGGTCATGATGCGCATGTTGACGACGACGTAGGGGGAATCGGTCACCTCGATGCCGAGCTTGCTGATGTCTCCGCCGAGGGGTCCCATGGAGAACGGGATGACGTACATGGTGCGGCCGCGCATGGAGCCGGCGAACTTCGTGGCGAGGATCTGCTTCATCTCGACGGGGTCGGCCCAGTTGTTGGTGGGGCCGGCGTCTTCTTCGCGCTCGGAGCAGATGAAGGTGCGGGACTCGACCCGGGCGACGTCGGACGGGGTGGAGCGCGCTAGATAGCAGCCCGGACGGAGTTCCTGGTTGAGTTTGGTGAAGGTGCCGGCGGCGACCATTTCGGCGTACAGGCGATCGCGCTCGTCGACCGAGCCGTCGCACCAGTACACGGCGTCCGGTTGAGTGAGGTCAGCAACACCGTTGACCCAGGTGACGAGCGCCTCGGGCGCGTTCTCGGGGACGTTGGTGGTGATTGTGCTGGTATCCACGGGCATGGGTCTCCTCCGCGTTCGCTGCATTGCGTGCTCGGTAGGTTCAATCGTGCCTCAATGGGGGTCTCCCGGTGTGAGGTTCGACTAATCCTGTTTCATTATCACCACCTGCTGATTGAGATTGTGGGGGTGTCTGCGGCTTGTCTCATGCTGCATCGATTCCGCGATCCGCTGCATCGTTTTGGCTTCTCACAGCCTAGTTGGGGCGTTCCCGCCGAGGGTGGTCGAGCCCGCCAAGACCTCGTGCCGGCTGAGCTTGACGAAGCCCTTCCTCCAACGCTGGCGGAGCCTGACGAAGCCGCACTTGGTCTCGGATGCCCAGGGTGCGTTGACCACCCAGTTGGACGCTTTGCAGCAGCGTCGAGTAAGGTGGACAACGCTTTCCAGCGCTCGTGGCTCAATGGATAGAGCATCTGACTACGGATCAGAAGGTTGGGGGTTCGAGTCCCTCCGAGCG
>DAOPRQ010000084.1:0-9665 GCA_035349055.1 Propionicimonas sp. | reverse complement strand
GTTCATCTTCACCGAGCGCAACGGCATCTACATCATCGACCTGCAGCAGTCGCTGAAGTACATCGACAACGCCTACGCCTTCGTGAAGGCGACCGTCGCCCGCGGCGGCCAGATCATGTTCGTCGGCACCAAGAAGCAGGCCCAGGAGGCCATCGCCGAGCAGGCCACCCGCGTCGGCATGCCCTACGTGAACCAGCGCTGGCTGGGCGGCATGCTCACCAACTTCGGCACCATCTCCAAGCGCATCGCGAAGATGAAGGAGCTTGAGGGCCTGAACTTCGACGACGTGGCGGCGTCCGGCCTGACCAAGAAGGAACTCCTGCAGCGCAAGCGCAAGATGGAGAAGCTCGCCAAGACCCTCGGCGGCATCCGCGACATGCACAAGCTGCCGCAGGCCATCTGGGTGGTCGACACCAACAAGGAGCACCTGGCTATCGACGAGGCGCGCAAGCTGCGCATCCCGATCGTCGGCATCCTGGACACCAACTGCGACCCCGACCAGGTCGACTTCCCGATCCCGGGCAACGACGACGCGATCCGCTCGGTCGCGCTGCTCACCCGCGTGCTCGCTGACGCGGTGGCCGAGGGCCTGCTGGCCCGCTCCGCCGGCACCACCACCGGCGAAGAGGTCGAGCCGATGCCCGATTGGGAGCGCGACCTGCTGGCCGGCGCTCCGGCCGAGGCCGAGGCCGTGGCTGTCGAGGTCGCCGAGCCGGCCGCTGAGGTTGCTGAGCCCGTAGCCGACGTCGAGGTTGCCGCTGAAGCCGTGGCCGAGCCGGTCGCCGAAGTGGTCGCCGAGACCACCGAAGCCGCCGCCGCCGAGGTCGTGGCCGAGCTCGCCGCCGACGAGACCAAGTAAGGAACGAGAGAACAGATATGGCAACGATCACTGCCGCGGACGTCAAGAAGCTCCGCGACGCCACCGGCGCCGGCATGATGGACGCGAAGAAGGCCCTCACCGAGGCTGACGGCGACTTCGACGGCGCCGTGGAGATCCTGCGGGTCACCGGCCAGGCGAAGATGGCCAAGCGCTCCGACCGTGAGGCCAGCAACGGCCTGGTCGCCGCGTCCGGCAAGACCGTCATCCAGCTGGGTGCCGAGACCGACTTCGTCGCGAAGAACGCTGAGTTCATGGCGCTGGCCGAGGCCATCGCCGCCGCCGTGGACGCCGCTGGCGCGCACGGCGTCGAGGCGGCCGGCGCGGTCGCGCTCCCGTCCGGTCAAACCGTGGCCGAAGCGGTCGCAGAGCTCAGCGCCAAGATCGGCGAGAAGCTCGAACTGGCCGCAGCCGCTACCTTCGACGGCGACGTCAGCATCTACCTGCACAAGCGGTCGCAGGACCTGCCCCCGCAGGTGGGCGTCATGGTGGAGCACGCCGGTGGCGACGAAGCGTTCGTGCGTGGCATCGCCATGCAGATCGCGGCGATGTCCCCGGCGTACGTCACCCGTGACGAGGTGCCGGCCGAGGTGCTCGACAACGAGCGCAAGATCGCCGAGCTGACCGCCAAGGAGGAGGGCAAGCCCGAGCAGATCATCCCGCGCATCGTCGAGGGTCGCCTGGGCGGCTTCTACAAGGAGGTATGCCTCGTCGAGCAGGCGTCGGTCTCCGACGACAAGCTCACCGTGGGCCAGCTGCTGAAGAACAACGGCGTCGAGGTCAAGCGGTTCGTCCGCTTCGCCGCCGGAGCCTGATCCCAGTTGCAGCCAGGACGGCCGCCCAGCGATGCTGGGCGGCCGTCCTGGTGTTTCCAGGGAACTCGGGCGCACCCGTAGTCCGAACCGGCCCGCCAGTTTCGGTAGGGTAGGGACGCTTTCACCGCCCGTCCTAGGAGACAAATGACCAGCCCCTACCGCCGCGTACTACTGAAACTCTCGGGTGAAGCCTTCGGCGGCGGGAAGCTCGGCGTCGATCCGGACATCATCTCCAGCATCGCCGGCCAGATCGCGGCAGTGGTCGCGTCCGGGGTGCAGGTCGCGATCGTCACCGGCGGCGGCAACTTCTTCCGCGGTGCCGAGCTGCAGACTCGCGGCATGGACCGCTCCCGGGCCGACTACATGGGCATGCTCGGCACCGTGATGAACTGCCTCGCGCTGCAGGACTTCCTGGAGAAGGTCGGGGTGCCCACCCGCGTCCAGACAGCGATCACCATGGGCCAGGTGGCCGAGCCCTACATCCCGCGACGCGCGATCCGGCATCTGGAGAAGGACCGCGTGGTCATCTTCGGCGCCGGCTCGGGCATGCCGTACTTCTCCACCGACACCGTCGCAGCCCAGCGGGCGCTGGAGATCGGCGCTGAGGTACTGCTGATGGCCAAGCAGGGCACCGACGGTGTCTACGACGCCGACCCCCGCACCAATCCCCACGCGAAGAAGTTCGACGAGCTCACCTACGACGACTTCCTTGCCCGCGACCTGAAGGTGGCGGACGCGACCGCGGTCAGCCTGGCCCGCGAACACCGGCTCCCGATGGTCTTTTTCGACCTGGGTGCCGAGGGAAGCATTGCCAAGGTGGTCGCAGGTGAGAAGATCGGAACCACCCTGCACGCGTGACGTGCAGGCGAAGCAGAAGGGAAAGACCTCGTGATCCCGGAGATCCTCAAGGACGCCGACCACAAGATGAACGGTGCGGTGGAGCATGCGCGCGAGGAGTTCGCGGCCATTCGCACCGGACGCGCCCACCCCGCTATGTTCAACAAGCTGATGGTGGACTACTACGGCTCACCGACACCGCTGCAGCAACTGGCCACCTTCCAGGTGCCGGAGGCCCGCACCGTGCTGATCAGCCCGTTCGATCGTGGCGCGATGGCCGGCATCGAGAAGGCGATCCGTGATTCCGACCTGGGCGTGAACCCGGCCAATGACGGCAACGTGATCCGGCTGGTGATGCCGCAGCTCACCGAGGAGCGCCGCAAGGAGTACATCAAGGTCACTCGCCACAAGGCCGAGGAGGCGCGGGTTGCCGTCCGCAACATCCGGCGGCATTCGATCGAGCACGTCGGCAAGCTGACCAAGGACAAGGAAATCAGCGAGGACGACGCTCGGGGTGCGGAGAAGCAGCTGGACGCGGCCACCAAGAAGCACATCGACACGATCGATGAGTTGCTGAAGGCCAAGGAAGCCGAACTGCTGGAGGTCTGAGTGACCTTGAGCGAGCCGAAGAGCCCACCGAAATCGCGCGCCGGGCGGGATCTGCCCGCCGCGATCGCGGTCGGGCTGCTGCTCTTCGGCATCGTGGTGGTCACCCTGATGTGGTGGCCGCCCGGGTTCATCATCCTTCTGGTGGTGCTGACCAGCCTCGGTGCGGTGGAATTGCACCAGGCGCTCATGAAAATCGGCATGCGTTCGGCGATCGTGCCGGTGGTGATCGGCAACATCCTCATCATCGGTGGCTCGTACCTCGCCGCGACCCTGCAGAACGTGACCAATGTTCCCTGGCACGTGGTGTTGCTCGGCACGATCGGCGGCACGATCCTGCTGTCGCTGATCTGGCGGATGTTCGGCGGCGCGGACGGGTACGTGCGTGACAGCGCGGCGGGCCTGTTCATCATCGGCTACCTCCCGGTGATGGCATCGTTCGTCGGGTTGTTGCTGGCTCAGCAGCACGGCGTGGCCAAGGTGGTGGCTGCGTTCCTCTGCATCGTGGGCAGTGACACCGGCGGGTACGCTGCCGGCGCGTCGCTCGGCAAGCACCCGATGGCGCCGAACATCAGCCCCAAGAAGACCTGGGAGGGCCTGGTCGGCTCGTTCGCCCTGGCTGGCGTACTGGGGATCGGCATGGTCACGCTGGTCATGCACCAGCCGTGGTGGATCGGCGCGATTCTCTCGGTGGTCGTGGTTGTTTTCGGGACCGCCGGTGACCTCATCGAGTCGCTGATCAAGCGCGACATCGGAATCAAGGACATGAGCTCCTTCCTGCCCGGCCACGGCGGCGTCATGGACCGGCTCGACTCGACCCTGATCGCGGTGCCTGCGGCCTGGCTGCTGTTCACCCTGGTGGGGGTGGGCGCATGACCGGGTTGACGCCTGAGGAGGTCGCCGACTACCAGCGTTCGATCGCGCACGCCGAATCCGGACGCACGGTGCCGCTGCTGCTGAACACGCCGCGCCGGGGCAAGCCACCCGTCCATTGGGCCGACCTGGACGCGACCCAGCGCGCGGAAGCGATTGGGGAACTCGGCCTGCCGAAGTTCCGGGCGGCACAGCTGACCAAGCACCTGTTCGAGCGGCTGGCCACCTCGCCGGACGATTGGACGGACATCCCGAAGTCGGCCCGGACGCAGTTGGCCGAGCGCTTCGTGCCGGACCTGGCCGAACGCGTCCGCGACCAGCAGGCCGACGGTGGCACCACGGTGAAGACCCTTTGGCGGCTGCACGACGGCTCGCTGGTGGAGAGCGTGCTGATGCGCTACGGCGTCCGCGGGATTCGGGCCAGCGGCAAGGGACGCGAGCGCGCCACTGTCTGTATCTCTTCCCAGGCCGGCTGCGGCATGGCCTGCCCGTTCTGCGCCACTGGTCAGGGCGGGCTGCAGCGCAATCTGAGCACCGCGGAGATCCTCACCCAGGTGATGGACGCCGCCCGCCGGTTGCGCGACGGCGAGATTCCCGGCGGTCCGGGCCGGGTGAACAACATCGTGTTCATGGGCATGGGCGAGCCGATGGCGAACTTCAACGCCGTGCTGCGAGCAGTGCGTACGATCACCGCGCCGGCGCCGGACGGTCTGGGGATCTCGGCGCGGGGTGTGACCGTCTCGACGGTCGGCTTGGTGCCGCAGATCGAGAAGCTGGCCGCGGTCGGGTTGCCGGTAACGCTCGCAGTGAGCCTGCACGCGCCGGACGACCGGCTGCGCGATGAACTCTGCCCGATCAACACCCGTTGGCAGGTGGCCGAGGTGCTGGCTGCCGCGCGGAACTACTTCGCGACCACCGGACGCCGCGTCTCGATCGAGTACGCCCTGATCCGTGACATCAACGACCAGGCCTGGCGGGCCGAGGCGCTGGCCGACGTGCTGCGCGGCGCGTCCGCTGAGGGTCGCAACGGCGACTACGGCTGGGTGCACGTGAACCTGATCCCGCTCAACCCGACGCCCGGGTCGAAGTGGACCGCATCGCGTCGTGAGGACGAGGCCGAATTCGTCCACCGCCTGGAAGCCAGGGGAGTGCCGGTCACCGTCCGCGACACCCGCGGCCGCGAGATCGACGGCGCCTGCGGCCAGCTCGCCGCCGGCCAAGCCTGACGATCCCTGAGCTTGACGAAGGGTCGTGGCAACCGCTGGTCTAGCACCAAACCGACCTCCAACTTCGCTCCCGAAGGGGACCGTTGCTCCCGATAATTCGGGAGCGCGAGTCCCTTTCGGGAGCGAAGTTCACGACTCGGCGGACTAGGGCTGTCGGGCGAGCCTGGTGCCTCCGAGTTCAGCCGAGCAGCCCCGACACCTCGGCGATGTCGTCGACCAGGTGGATCGCCGCGCTCATCGGACGCCCGTCCGCCAAGTTGGCGAGCAGCGGCCAGGCCGGACGCTCCCGGGTCCAGTAGTCGACGCCGACCAGCACCAGTGGCGGGATCGGCTCGCCGGCAGCGGCGTAGTAGCGCGGCGTCGCAGCCTGGAAGATCTCCTGGATCGTGCCTGCGGCACCGGGAAGGCAGACCAACCCGCCGGATGCCTGGCGAAGCAGCATGTCCTCGCGGATCGCGTTCGAGAACAGCTTCGCCACCCCGGCGCTGAACACGTTCGGCGGCTCGTGGCCGTACAACCAGGTCGGCACGCCGTAGCTGGCGCCGCTCAACTCCCAACGCTCGCGCACGGCCAGCCCGGCGGCCACCCAGGACGCCACGTCCTCGGCGAACCGGGGGCGCCCGGCCAGCAGTGCGATCGCAGCCTCCAACTCGCTGCGGGTGCCGATCAGGGCGGCGCCGAGATTCACCGCCTCCATCGCGCCCGGTCCACCGCCGGTGATCACCGTCCGTCCGGTTGCGGCCAGCGAGCGGCCAAGGTGCACGGCGTCGGAATAGTCGGCCGACCCGCGCACCAACTGGTGGCCACCCATCACGCCCACCGCACCTTCGAGGCGCAGATCCTCCAGCGCCTCGACGATGGCGTGGTCGTGCAGGGTCATGGCGAGTTCGCTGGTCAGGCTGCGGTGCTGGCCGACGTAACGCCACCAACGGAACACCCTTGCGTCCAGGGTGTAGCGGTAGCCACGCTCCAGCCCCGCATAGAGTTCGCTCGCGCTGTACAGCCCCGAGCGGTACGGGTTGAACGGCAGGTCAGGCAGGGTGGGGAAGAGCAGTGCGCCGCGCCGCTCCAACTCCGGCTCGATGCCGGGTTCGAGTACACAGCCGAGAAAGACCGCGCCGGTCACGTCGACTGTGCCGAGCGCGGCCGAGCGTCCGCTCAAGTCGAGCGACTGCAGATAGCAGTTCACCAGGTTGCCGGCGGCCGCGAGCCTGGCGTCGAATTGAGCCAGGGATTCGATCTCAACCCCGGCGGGCGCTGTGGTCACCTGGCCGCTCCCATCAAACTCGATTCGCTCCGACCCTACTCAACGCACCGGGACGCCGTGTCGGTGGCGGCCGATAGGCTGCAGGGGTTCCGTGTGGGAGGTGATTGGCCGATGCGCCAGGTTGTAGTACTCGGTAGTACAGGTTCGATCGGCACCCAAGCCATCGAGGTGATCACGGCGCGCCCGGAGCAGTTCGAAGTGGTCGGCCTGGCAGCTGGGGGCTCATCCATCGAGCTGCTGGTCGAACAGGCTCGGACGCTGCGTCCGCAGGTGGTTGCGGTCAGTTCGCCCGAGGCCGCCGACCGGCTGGCGGCGGCCCTGCCCGGCCAGGAAGTCTGGGCGGGACCGGAAGCTGCCACGCGGCTCGCGGCGATCTCGGCGGATGTGGTGCTCAACGGCATCACCGGCGCCGCCGGCCTCGAACCCACGCTGGCTACGCTCAATGCGGGTACGACGCTCGCCCTGGCCAACAAGGAGTCGCTGGTGATCGGCGGCCGACTGGTCACCGACGCCGCCGCACCCGGCCAGATCGTAGCGGTCGACTCCGAGCATTCCGCCTTCGCCCAAGCACTGCGAGCGGGCCGGGCGGAAGAGGTGCGCAAACTCGTCCTGACCGCGTCCGGCGGCCCTTTCCGTGGTCGCACCCGAGCTGAGCTGCGGCAGGTCACCCCGGCCCAGGCCATGGCGCACCCCACCTGGGACATGGGCCGCGTGATCACGATCAACTCCGCCACCCTGGTGAACAAGGGACTCGAACTGCTGGAAGCCGGCCTGCTCTACGACGTCGACCTGGACGCGATCGAGGTGGTCGTGCACCCGCAATCCATCGTGCACTCGATGGTCGAGTTTGTGGACGGTTCGACGATCGCGCAGTGCTCGCCGCCGGACATGCGCCTGCCGATCGCGCTCGGGCTCACCTGGCCCGACCGTCTCGCCAACGCGGCTGCCCCCTGCGACTGGAAGAAGGCGGCCACCTGGACCTTCGAACCGCTCGACTCCGCGGCATTCCCTGCCGTGGAACTGGCCCGGGAAGCTGGCAAGGCCCCCGGTGGGCTCGCGCCAGCCGTCTACAACGCGGCCAATGAAGTCTGCGTGGACGCTTTCTGTGCCGGACGGTTGGAGTTCCCTGGCATCGTGGACGTGGTCGCCGACGTGGTGGCCACCCATCTGGCCCGGCACGCCGCCGAGCCCCTGAGCCTGGCCGCCGTGCTGGCGGCCGACCAGTGGGCGCGGCAGGCGGCAGCCGAGCGGATCAGCAAGGAGTAGCGCATGGAGACCAGCACCGTCATTGGCTTCGCGATCGCCTTCTTCACGCTGATCATGGCGTCGGTTGCGCTGCACGAACTCGGCCACATGATCCCGGCCAAGCGCTTCGGTGTGCGGGTGCCCAAGTACTTCGTAGGTTTCGGCCCGACGCTGTGGTCCACCACCCGAGGAGAGACGGAATACGGCATCAAGTGGTTTCCGCTGGGTGGCTTCGTCCGGCTGCTGGGCATGTACCCGCCGCCACCGCTCGACGACCGTCCCCGTGCGGCCTCGCGGCTGAACCAGCTGGCCGACGCCGCTCGGGACCAGGAGTGGCAGGAGATCACGCCGACCGACGTCACGGACAAGCGGCTGTTCTACCAGAAGAAGACGTGGCAGAAACTGGTCGTGATGGCCGGCGGCCCGGTGATGAACCTGCTGATTGCCTTCGTCCTGATGCTCGGCGTGACCGGGCTCTACGGGGTCTACCGGGCGCAGACGACGGTCGGCTACGTGCAGCCGTGCGTGCTCACCGACAGCACCCGCACCGAGTGTGCCGACACCGATCCGAAGTCGCCGGCCGCCGCTGCTGGGCTGCAGGCCGGGGACCGCGTGGTCAGCTTCAACGAGACCATGATCACCTCGTACAGCCAGCTGAGTTCGCTGATCCGCGCCAACCTTGACGCCGAGGCCCGGCTGGTCGTCGAGCGCGGAGGCCAGGAGGTAGCGCTGGCCCCGGTGCACACCGTGATCAACGAGGTGGCCGACACGCTCGACCCGGGCCGCCGGCTGAGTGCAGGTTGGCTAGGGGTTTCACCAAAGCAGGAACTCGTCAAGGGTGGCCCGGTGGAAGTTCTGGGCGACATGTGGCTGCAGACCAAGCAGAGCGTCGTCGCCCTGGTGCAGTTCCCGGTGAAGGTGTGGCACGTGATGGTCGGCATGGTGACCGGTCAGCCGCGGGACGTCTACGACCCGATCTCGATCCTCGGCGCCAGCACTGTCGCCGGACAGGTGATCGCGTCCGACCAGGTAACCCCGGGGGCGAAAGTGGCCACCTTCGTCTCGCTGCTGGCCTCGGTCAACCTGTTTCTTGCGTTGTTCAACTTCGTGCCGCTGCCCCCGCTGGACGGCGGCCATATCGCCGGGGCCCTGTACGAGTGGGTGCGGCGGAAGTTCGCCACGCTCAGCAAGCGTCCTGATCCCGGCTTCTTCGACACGGCGAAGCTGCTCCCGGTCGCCTACGGGGTGGGTGGACTGCTGCTGCTCAGCGGCGTGGTGCTGATCCTGGCCGACATCATCTCGCCGATCAGCCTCTTCTGAGCCGGATGTCGCAAGCGACCTTCCTGGCCACCACTGCCGCTGGGTTGCGTGCCGGCGTGCCCTCGACCGCCCTTCCCGGCCTGCTCGACCAGCACCACCACTCCCGCCGCCTGCACCAATTGGGCGTGAGCCCGGCACCCCTAACGCTGGCCCGGGTCAACCCAGTGCGCCTGGCCGGTCCGCTGCGGGAGCTGACTGGCGGCGACTACGCCGATCGGCCAGTAGCGGTGGGGGAGTCGGTACGAGCACTGGACGGAGCCGAGCTGACCGCCTCGATCCTGGCCGGGCTGGTGGAGTAGGCGTTCGACGCCGTTTCCCGCGTCCGCAGCTCGGATGGGTAGGCTGTCGACGGTGGCCGCGAGCCGCCGCCCGTTCGTCGTGATTGAGGAGCCGATGACCATCAACCTCGGAATGCCCGCAGTTCCGCCGCCGGTGCTGGCGCCGCGTCGTCCGACCCGCCAGATCAAGGTTGGCAAGGTGCTGGTGGGTGGCGGTGCGCCGGTCTCGGTGCAGTCGATGACCACGACCAAGACCACCGACATCAACGGCACCCTCCAGCAGATCGCGGAACTCACCGCCACGGGGTGTGACATCGTCCG
>DAOPRQ010000083.1:4218-10108 GCA_035349055.1 Propionicimonas sp. | reverse complement strand
TTCAAGTACAACCCGCCGCACGGCGGCCCGGCCGACACCGACGCCACCTCGGTGATCGCCGCCCGGGCCAACGAGCTGCTGCGCTCGGTCGGTTCGATCAAGCGGACGCCGTACGCGACCGCCGCGCGCGACGTCACCCGCGTGGACTACTTAGGTGCTTACTGCGAAGACCTGCGCAACGCGCTCGACCTGGACGCGATCGCGTCCGCGGGTGTGCGGATCGGCGCCGATCCGCTCGGTGGGGCGTCCGTGCAGTACTGGGGCTACATCGCCGAGCGGCTGGGCATCGACCTGACCGTGATCAACCCGCAGGTCGACCCGGCCTGGCCGTTCATGACGCTGGACTGGGACGGCAAGATCCGCATGGACTGCTCCTCGCCCTACGCCATGGCCTCCCTGATCGCGAACCGGGAGTCCTACGAGATCTCCACCGGCAATGACGCGGACGCGGACCGGCACGGCATTGTCACCCCCGACTACGGTCTGATGAATCCCAACGCCTACCTGGCGGTGGCGATTCAGTACCTGTTCGGTCATCGCCCCAACTGGCGTCCGGACGCCGGGGTGGGCAAGACCCTGGTGTCGAGTTCGCTGATCGACAAGGTGGCTGCCGATCTAGGCCGTCGGTTGGTCGAGGTGCCGGTGGGCTTCAAGTGGTTCGTGCCCGGCCTGATGAGCGGTGATCTCGGGTTCGGCGGCGAAGAGTCAGCGGGTGCATCTTTCCTTGCCAGGGATGGCTCCACGTGGACAACCGACAAGGACGGCATCCTGCTCGCTCTGCTGGCCAGCGAGATCAAGGCGGTCACGGGCAAGTCGCCGTCCGAGCTGTACGCCGAACTGGAGGCCCGCCACGGTGCGTCCAGCTACGCCCGGGTGGATGCACCCGCCAGCCGCGAGCAGAAGGCGAAGCTCGCCAAGCTGAGCGCGTCGGACGTCACCGCAACCGAACTGGCCGGCGAACCGATCGTGGCCACGCTTACCCATGCCCCGGGCAACGGCGCGGCCATCGGCGGGCTCAAGGTCGCCACCGCGTCCGCCTGGTTCGCGGCGCGCCCGTCCGGAACCGAGAACGTGTACAAGATCTACGCCGAATCGTTGCGCGGCCCGGAACACCTGGCACAGGTCCAGGCCGAGGCCAAGGAAGTGGTCGACGGCGTTCTGTCGTGAGCATTGGGAATAGGCTGGACAACATGAGCAACGACGACCTTTTCATCTGCATCGACCATGTCGGCTACGCCGTCCACAATCTTGACGACGCCATCAAGTTCCACACCGAAGTGCTTGGCTGGCGGGTGCTGCACCGCGAGACCAACGCTGAGCAGGGCGTCGAGGAGGCGATGATCGGTACCGGTGACCAGCTCACCGAGAACGCCCAGGTGCAGTTGCTGGCACCGCTGAACGAGAACAGCACGATCGCGAAGTGGATCGAGCGCAACGGCGGCAAGGGCGGAATCCAGCAGGTTGCCTACCGGGTGGCCGACCTCGACAAGGTCAGTGCGGTGCTGCGCGAGCGTGGCGTTCGCCTGCTCTACGACGCGCCCAAGATCGGCACCGGCGGTTCCCGGATCAACTTCGCTCACCCGAAGGATGTCGGTGGCATCCTGCTCGAGATCGTCGAGCCGGCTGCTGCGGCCCACTGATTCACTGACCTGCACTGGCCCGGCCCGATTTGTCGGGCCGGGCCACTAGCATCATTGGGCGAGCGAAAGGGAAGACGTTGGTAGGCGAAGACACCACCGGACTGGAACTGTTCGACGAAGTGGCCTCGGCCGTGGGCAACTTCCCGCAGTCATTGCGCGGCTACGATCGTGGCGCCGTGGACGCCTACGTCCGCGACGTCGAGGGCCAGTTGGCGCGGGCCAAGGCGCAGTTGCGGCAACAGCATCGCCAGCTGGCCGAAGCGAACGCCCGTGCGGCCGACAGTGATTTCGGCAAGGCCGGTGCGCACACCCGCACCATGTTGAAGGCCGCCGAGTCACAGGCGGGCGAGTTGGTCGACTCAGCGGACAGCCGCGCTCGGCTCGTGCTGAGCGCAGCGGAGGCGGAGGCGAGACGCCTCACGATTGAGGCCGAGCTCGCCTTGGACGCCGCCCGCGCGGCGAGCATCCAGGAGCTGGATGCACTCCGGCAGCGCCTCAGCGAGCAGACTGCAGCCGAGTTGGAAGCGGCCAAGCAGGAAGCCAACGCGGTCCGGCAGGCCGCGGAACTCCATGCCTCCCAAGTGGTCGCGGACGCCCAGGCGCGCGCAGCTGCGATCGCTGAGGGCGCGCGGATCGACGCGGCGGCCCGCGCCGCCGAGGTGGAGCGGGCCGCAGCCGAAGCCAGGCTGCGGCTCGCCGAGCGGAAAGAAGCCGATCTGGGTGAACTCAAGGCCGCCCAGGCAGCCAATGCGACCCGACTCGACGATTTGCTGGCCGAGGCTGAGGCCGTGAGCACGGACTATCGCACCCGGCTCGAAGCGGACGCAAAAACGTGGAACGAGCGCCGCGCCGCCGCTCTCGCTGAGGCGGAGCAGATCATCGCGTCCGCCCGAGCCGAAGCCGAGGGCATCGCCTCCGCGGCCGAGCACGAGGGCGAGCGCATCCGCGCTGAACGCACTCGCGAAGCCGAGGTGGAGGTGGAGCGGCTGCAAGCCGAGCTGAAACTGCTCATCGGTCGCCGACAGTCCGTCGTCGAGCAGCTCGGCGAGCTGGCGAACCTGGTGGGAGTGAGCGTGGCCGACTACACCGACGGTGAATCGGGCTCGTGACCACTCCGGGTAGCGAACCGCAGCCACCGGCACCGCCTGGCGGGGTGCCGGTTCCGGCGTCCGCGCGGACGCCGGCCGCGCTATCCGCGCATACGCCTACCAGTGCACCGCCGACCCGAGGCTGGCTGCGCAAGTGGCGCCGTACCACCCAGCCCACACCGGCGGACGCGGACGGTCGGCGGCTGGGCGCCAGCGACCGGATCTCCCTGCTGGATCGCAACCCGTTCCAGATCGGGTTCTTCCTGACTTTCGGGGCGCTGGCCGCCACCGGACTGGTGTACACCGTGATCTCGCTGCGCACGGTGCTGGTGCTGCTCATGCTTTCGTTGGCGATTGCGCTCGGGCTGAACCCGCTGGTGGACTGGCTGCACCACCACGGCGTCCGCCGCGCGTTCGCAGTGCTGCTGGTCGCGCTCAGCGCGATCGGACTACTCTCGCTGGCCGTTTGGGCCCTCGTGCCCGTGGTCAGCGACCAGGTGAACAAGCTGATGCTGCAAGCTCCCGACTATCTGGAGAACCTGCGGCAGAACCCGCAGATCGCCGCTTTCGACGCCCAGTTCCACGTGATCGAAAAGGCCGTCGAGTTCCTCACCTCCGGCGAGTTGATCAGCAGTCTGTTCGGCGGGCTGCTCGGTGCCGGCCAGGCAGTGGCCAACACCATCTTCTCGGTGGTGATCACCCTGGTCCTCACCCTCTACTTCCTCACCTCCCTGCCCAATCTGAAGGAAGTCATCTACAAACTCGCGCCCGCGTCCCGGCGTCCGCGGGTGAAGTACCTCGCCAACGAGATGTTCAAGCGGGTCAGCGGGTACGTGTCCGGCCTGTTCATCGTGGTGCTGATCGCGATGAGTGTGGCGTTCGTATTCCTGAACGTGATCGGTCTGAGCCAATATGCGCTGGCGCTGACCGTAGTGGTCGGCCTGTTCGCCTTCGTGCCGCTGGTCGGTACCACCATTTCGATGGTGATCGTGTCGATCATCGCGTTCTCTTTCTCCCCCACCACCGGCCTGATCACGCTGATCTTCTTCCTCGCCTATCAGCAGTTCGACGCCTACTTCATCCAGCCGCGGGTCTTTTCGCACTCGGTGCAGGTCCCGTCGGTGCTGGTCATGCTGGCCGCGATCTCCGGCTACCTGTTGCAGGGAATGATCGGTGCGATCCTCGCCATCCCGGTGATGGCCGCCCTGCTGCTGCTCTACCGCGAGGTGCTATTGCCCCACTTGGACCGGACCTGACGGCTACAAATTAGAAGAGCCGATCCTCGGCGTTGTCCAACCCTCGTAGTACGTTGTAGTCCACGAGTACGCATTCAATGCCGCGGGTACCGGCCAGCGTCCGCGCCTGCGGCTTGATTTGCTGCGCAGCGAACACGCCGCGGACGGGACTCATGGTCGGGTCCGCGTTCATCAACGCCAGATAGCGGGTGAGTTGCTCAACCCCGTCGATCTCGCCACGGCGCTTCACTTCGACGGCGACATAGGCGCCGGTGTGGTCGCGCAGCAGTAGGTCCACCGGGCCGATCGGCGTCAAGTACTCGCGCTGGATCAGCGTCCAGCCTTCGCCGAACGTGCGCGGATTCTCCGCGAGCAGAACCTGTAGGTGCGCTTCAACGCCGTCCTTCTGCAATCCCGGATCGATACCGAGTTCGTGGTTCGAGTCGTGCAGCACCTCGCCGAGCGCGATCTGAAGGGTGTCGCCGTCCGTGTTCCGCACCTCCCACACTTCGGTGAGCCCGGCTTCATCGGCTTCGGCTACCGCCTCGACATCCTCCGGCGGCGGGCTGACCGTCAAGGTGCACGGCGCGCTCATCCAGTTCAGCGGTTTGTAGGCGCGGTCGTCGGCGTGGACCGAGACAGATCCGTCCGCTTTCACCATGATCAAGCGGGTGGCCATCGGAAGGTGGGCGGTCAAACGACCGGCGTAGTCAACCTGGCAACGGGCAATCAGCAGACGCACCCGGTCAACCTACACCGATCGGCCGGTGCGCCTGACCGGACGTACCCGCATCGGCGCTAGGCTGACTGAATGGCCAAGCGACCCTCGAAGCACCTTCGTGCGCCCCGGCCGCTGTCAACTGGCGCGTTCGCCCAGCTCGAGATCAAGGCCGACGGTGAATGGATGGTGCAGACCATGCCCGCCGATGCCGCCGGCAAGACCTACACCTGCCCGGGCTGCAGCCGGCAGGTCGCTCCCGGAGCGTCCCATCTGGTCGCCTGGCCCCGGCTGGCGAGCATCGGCTCCACGTCCGCTGTGGACGAACGACGGCACTGGCACACCGCATGCTGGCAGCGGCGGCGCTGATGGCACGGCTGCACACCGAACTCGTCGGCTCTGGGCGTCCCCGCTTCGCCTTCCTGCCCGGGCTCTTCGGCCGTGGCCGCAATTGGAGCCAGATCGCGCAGCGGCTGGCCGAGCACGAGTTGGCCAGTGTGCTCTTCGACCTGCCCGATCACGGGCAGAGCGCCTGGACCGACCACTTCAGCTACCTCGGGATGGCCGAGGCCGTGGCCGACGAGGTCGACCTTCGGCTCGGCTCGGCGGCACAGTTGGTGCTGGTCGGCCATTCAATGGGCGGCAAGGTCGCCATGCTCACCGCACTGCGCAGGCCGGAGTTGGCTTCCGGACTGGCGGTGATCGACATCGCACCCGGGCATTCGGACCAGGTGGAGACCTTCACCCCGCTGGTTGCCGCGATGCGCGGCCTCGACCTGAGCACCATCGATTCGCGAGCCGAAGCCGACGCCCGCCTGAGTCCAGCCGTCCCGGACGACGCCGTCCGCCTGTTCCTGATGCAGAACCTGCGTCGCCGGCACGGTTGGCACTGGCAGCCGAACCTGCGACTGCTCGGCGACTCGCTGGACGCGATCGGCGGCTGGCCTGATCCCGGCCCTGCCACCTACCCGGGGCCGGTGCTCTGGCTTACTGGCGAGCAGTCGGCGTACGTCCGAGCGGAACACGAGGCCGACATGGCCCGGCTCTTCCCTGACGTCGAGCGCGTGGTGGTCCCCGGGGCCGGCCATTGGGTCCATGCCGACGACCCGGACGCCACCGTTGCCGCGCTGCTCGAGCTGGAAGCCCGAACGCACCGCTGAGCCGCCTAGGTGGCCTGGCGAAGCTGCGCCAGCGTCATCCCGGCGTAGG
>DAOPRQ010000083.1:0-4118 GCA_035349055.1 Propionicimonas sp. | reverse complement strand
CGTCATCCCGGCGTAGGCCGGGATCTCAACCCACCAGCCGCTGCAGATCAGGCCGGCTTGATGCTGGTGATCACTGCGGGCGAGTTGGGCTTGCCACCGCCGGAGCTGCCGAAGCTGTTGTCCTGGCCGCCCGCGGCGAGCTTCGCCAGCACCTTCACCGCAGCCTCGTCCACGTGACCGAACACTGTGTAGTCGGGCGACAACTGGCTGTCTGCGTAGACGATGAAGAACTGTGAGCCGTTCGTGCCCGGGCCTGCGTTCGCCATGGCCAGGGTGCCAGCGCCATAGGACTCGCTGCCGGTGAGTTCGTCGTCGAACTGGTAGCCGGGGCCACCCGACCCGGTCCCGGACGGGTCACCGCACTGCAGCACGTACAGGCCGCCGTCATCCACAAGCCGGTGGCACGATGAGCCGTCGAAGAAGCCCTGACCGGCCAGTGACGAGAAGGAGTTCACCGTGCAGGGCGCGTTCTCGCGGTCCAGGGTGAGCTTCAAAGGGTCCGAGTTGAGGGTCAGCACGTACTCGGCGGTGCCGGTGGCCGCGACTCCGTCCGTGGGTGGCAGGTCCACCTTCTTCACGCCGTCATTCGTTGCCGTGTAGGTGCACGACACCTCGCCAGCAGTCGTCGCAGAAGCAGAGGCGCTCGACGACACAACCGGGCTGGACGCGCCGGCGGGCTCACCGCGGACGGCACCCGACGAACAGCCAGCGAGAGCAAGTACGGACGCAACCAACAACAGAATCAGCTTCTTCACCAGTACAGGCTGCCACATGCCGAGGACGGACTTCGACCGAGCCCGATCCTGCCTCGACGGGGTTTGACAGCCAAATGTGCCCGGTGTTCAGTGAACCCATGGTCAATCTCACCCGCATCTACACCCGCACCGGGGACGCCGGCCGGACACGGCTTTCCGACATGTCCGAGACCAGCAAGACCGACCCGCGGGTGGAGGCCTACGGGCACGTCGACGAGGCCAACTCCCTGCTCGGCCTGGTCGTCGTCCAATCCGATCTCGATGACGATTTCCGCGCCGTCCTCCGACACATCCAGAATGAGCTCTTCGACTGCGGCGCCGACCTATCCAACCCGCTGATGCTGCACTCCAGCTACGAGCCACTGCGGGTTATCCAGGCCAACATCGACCGGCTGGAAGGATGGTGTGACCAGTTCGGCGACCCGCTGCCGGCGCTTCGTTCGTTCATCCTTCCCGGAGGCACGCAGACCGCGGCCCTGCTGCACCTGGCCCGCAGCGTCGTCCGACGCGCCGAGCGCGCCGGCTGGACCGCGGTCGAGATCTACGGCACCGAGCCCGCCGAGGGCCATCAGCCGGGCGGGGTGAACCTGCTGGCGCTCACCTACCTGAACCGGCTGTCCGACCTGCTGTTCATCCTGGCCCGCGCAGCCGGCCAGCAGGCCGGCGAGGTGCTCTGGATCCCTGGCAAGGACCGCGAGGTCACCGACCCCAGGGCCGCCAAACAACGCCGCCGCATCCAGAAGACCGAGTAAGCGCTCGTCGGTCCTTGGAACGCAAGATCCCGGCCTTCGCCGGGATGACAGAGAACGACTGCCGGGATGACGGAGAACGACTGCCGGGATGAGGTGAGGCTGCGATACGAGTTTTGGGGAAGGCCCGCTGCGACCTCCAGGGCGACAGCCGCGTTGCCGTGGTGGTGGGACCTCAGCGGTCAGGCGTCCGCTCGGGAGTTCACCGTCATCCGGCGTCCGCTCGGGAGTTCACCGTCATCCGGCGTCCGCTCGGGAGTTCACCGTCATCCCGGCGAAGGCCGGGATCTCGTCATAGCGCAGGCGCCCGCACAATTGTCGGAACCACCGCCTAGCTTCATCGGATGAGAACTACACGGAACCGTGAGCGCGGAGCGTACGTCTACTTCATGACCAATCGGTGTGACAGCGTCATCTACATCGGGGTGACCAACGACCTCCTTCGGCGGGTGGCTGAACACAAGTTGGGCATGGGTGGCTTCACCGCGCGCTATCGATGCACCAAGCTCGTCTACTTCGAAGCCGGGGACAGCATCAGTGATGCCGTCGCACGTGAGAAGCAGCTCAAGAACTGGCGCCGGGCGTGGAAGAACCGGCTGGTGTCGGAGTCGAACCCGGGATGGGTTGACCTCGGCCCTCGGATCGGACTGAGCGCCGAGTTGCTCGCTCGAATCGCTACGGATAGCGCGTTCGGCGGCGAAGAGGACGCGCCCGCTAGCTGCCGCGAGGATGGGTCGGCGGTCTCCTGATTGCGGAGTTCGAGATCCCGGCCTCCGCCGGGATGACGTCAACTCTCGGAGCCGGGATGACGTCAACTCTCGGAGCCGCGATGACGGTAGCCCTAGAAGTCGGGGTAACTCGCGTCAGCGGTAGCGGGAGCCGGGTGGGGACGATTCGAGCCAGCTGAGCAGACCGGTCAGGGACGCTACCGACATCGCCAACTCCCAGGAAGAGCCGTCGGTCAGTTCCATCCTGACGATCCGCTGGTCGTCGTAGAGCAGCACCGATTCGATCGGATCGGGTTCGCGCTGGGCTCCCGTCCGGCTCTGCGAGCGTGGGAACACCAGGCGCGGCCGGAACGACAGCGAAAACGATCGAAACCACTCCAGGTTGTCACCGGTGTAACGCGCGACGCCGAGCACCCATCCGGTACCCGGCGTCTTCGTCGACAGGCGCAGTGAACAGTCGAACAACCCACCCTGCCGGGCCAGCCAGCGACGGCGTGCGTACAGGGAGACCAGCGGCACGAGCAGCGCCACGACCAGCACCAGCGCCACCACTTCAGTGACTCCAAGCCAGTCCATCTGCTGCCCGGCCCGCCTCAGTGGTTCTGCTGGGCCATGCGCGCAGCGCGTACCTGCGCCTGCGCCCGCAGGAAGTGCTGCCGGGTCTCCTCGTCGAGCTCACCGGCGTTCAACCGCTTCTCCGCGGCCGCCAACTCGTGTTCGGCCCCGTTCAGGTCGATCTCGTGGGCGACCTTGGCGAACTGGCTGAGCAGCGAAACCCGATTGTCCGCGACCGAGATGAAGCCGCCGTCGATCGCCAGCACCTCTCGGTTTCCCTCCGCAGTCAGCACTTCGGCCGCACACGGCACCAGCACCGCAAGGAAAGGCTCGTGGTTCGGCAGGATACCGAGATCGCCTTCGACCGTCCGGGCGATCACGCTGAGGGCATCGCCTTCCCAGATGATCCCCTCGGCCGCAACGACCTCGACGCGCAGAACCGCCACGTCAGCCTTCCTTCTGAATCCGGTCCCAGTTGGCCATCACCATGTCCATGCCACCGACGTTGAAGAAGGCCTGCTCAGCGACGTGGTCGACCTCGCCGTCACAGATCATCTTGAACGACTCGATGGTGTCCGCCAGCGGCACGGTCGAACCGGGCACGTTGGTGAACTTCTCGGCCATGTACGTGTTCTGGCTCAGGAACTGCTGAATCCGGCGCGCCCTGGAGACGATGATCTTGTCCTCTTCGGGCAGCTCGTCGACACCTAGGATCGCGATGATGTCCTGGAGCTCCTTGTTGCGCTGCAGGATCTTCTTCACCCGGGTGGCCGTGTCGTAGTGGTCCTGGCCGATGAACTGCGGGTCCATGATCCGGCTGGACGAGGACAGCGGGTCGACGGCCGGGTAGAGACCGCGGGACGCGATCTCGCGGCTCAACTCGGTGGTGGCGTCCAGGTGCGCGAAGGTGGTTGCCGGCGCCGGGTCGGTGTAGTCGTCGGCGGGCACGTAGATGGCCTGCATGGACGTGATCGAGTGGCCGCGGGTCGAGGTGATCCGCTCCTGCAGCTGGCCCATCTCGTCGGCAAGGTTCGGCTGGTAGCCCACCGCGGACGGCATCCGGCCGAGCAACGTGGACACCTCCGAACCGGCCTGGGTGAACCGGAAGATGTTGTCGATGAAGAGCAGCACGTCCTGGCCCTGCACGTCGCGGAAGTACTCCGCCATGGTCAACGCACTCAGCGCCACCCGAAGGCGGGTGCCCGGCGGCTCGTCCATCTGGCCGAAGACCAGCGCGGTGTCCTTCATGACGCCGGCCTCGATCATCTCGTTGATCAGGTCGTTGCCCTCACGGGTGCGCTCCCCCACGCCGGCGAACACCGAGGTGCCAC
>DAOPRQ010000082.1:4316-10135 GCA_035349055.1 Propionicimonas sp. | reverse complement strand
CGACCCAACCAGATGTTCTCGGCAACGCTCAAGTGCGAGACCAGGTTGAGTTCCTGGTGGATGATCGACAACCCGGCTTCCTGCGCCTCTTTCGGCGTGTGCACGTTCAGCGGCTCACCGTTCAACCAGAATTCGCCAGCCTCACGAGAGTAAATACCGGTCAGCAGCTTCATCATCGTTGACTTGCCGGCACCGTTCTCCCCGACCAGGCCGAGCACCTCACCCTTGCGAAGGTCGAAACGCATGCCCTCCAGAGCCTTCACGCCAGGGAAGGTCTTCTCCACACCCTCCACCTGCAACAACAGGCTCGGGTCGTGCGCGCCGGCCACAGCCGCAGTCTCGGTGGCGGTCATGCCGAAGCCACCGGGGTCACGCCTTTGCGGAATAGTGCGTTGCCATACGTGCGGGTCTCACCCGTTCGGATGATCAGTTCGGCCTCCTTGGCCAGGTCGTAGAAGGCGAACCGCTCGATCAGCCGGTAGGGCTCGCCGTTCAGTTGGGCGGCCTCGATCAGTTCGGTCTGCACAGGCAGTAGCCCGTCCGGGCTCTCCATCAGATCGAGTGTGGGGCCGTAGACATCGGGCACCATCACCGAGCGGATCGCGGTCAGCACTCTGGGTGAGCTGATTCCGGGTAGGTCGATCAGGTGCTTCTTGGCCAGCTTGGACGCGGTGAAGTGGGCATCTGCGATCACGACACCATCGCCATGGCCCATTTCGTCCAACGCCATCAGCAGCTGGCCCGTAAGCAACGGATCCAGATTGAGCAGCATCATCGCCTCCGTCTGCAATCGATTTCTGTATGCTAGGGCGGGTAGGTACCGATTGTCACGCGACGATATGAAATCGTTATCTTTTTCGAGACTAGGGGCCGTTGTGGGCAGCCGGCGAGCGTCGGGGGCTAGTGCTCGACGCACGCAACTGCTAGGCTCTTGAATCGTTCCAAAAAGACGTGAAGAAACCGTCCAGAACCAAGAACAGGTAGGCCATGACCGACACCGCCGTCCGGGACTCAGCTCAGCCGATTCCAGTGGTGAACACGCACATCCACTTCCCGCCGAACTTCTCCGCCTTCGAGACTGTGGCCGACGTGGTTGCCACCGCCACCGCTGAGGGCGCGAGAGCGATCGGCATCTCCAACTTCTTCGACCAGCAGGTCTACGCCGACTTCGCCGAACAGGCAGCGGTCGCGGGCATCGTGCCGCTCTACGGCCTCGAGTTCATCACCCTCGACGACGAACTCTCAGCTGCGGGCATCCGGGTGAACGACCCGGCCAATCCGGGCCGGATGTACCTGTGCGGCAAGGGCATCGCGCCGTTCCGCGAGAAGTCGGAGCTGGCATCGCGAGTGGCCGCTGAGATCAGGTCGGGTAACGACGAGCGGGCCGAGGCGATGGTTGCCAAGCTGGCTGCCTGGTTCCTTCGCTGTGGCCTGGACACCGGACTGACCGCGGACGCGATCGCGGCGAAGGTCGCCGCCGCAGGAGGCGTCCCGGTCGAATGGGTTTCGCTGCAGGAGCGGCACATTGCGCGGGCCTTCCAGCAGGCGTTGTTCGAGTTGCCGCCTGCTGAACGTGCTCAAGTGCTCGAAGCTGCGTACGGTTCGGCTTCCGGGGTCGACCTGGAGAACCCGGGTGCGCTGCAGGGCGAGCTGCGTTCCAGGCTGATCAAGGTGGGTACGCCGGGCTTCGTGCCGGAGGTGCCCTTGGCTTTCGCGGACGCCTACGCCTACGTCCTGGAGATGGGCGGCATCCCCACCTATCCCACGCTTGCGGACGGAGTGAGCCCGGTCTGCCCGTTCGAGGAGCCGGCCACCGAGCTCGCCGCGAAGCTGTTGGAGCGCGGCATCCACGCCGCTGAGTTGATTCCGATCCGGAACACCTCCGCCTGCGTGGACGCCTATGTGAAGGCCTTCACCGAAGCCGGGATCGTCGTGATGGGCGGCACCGAGCACAACACCCCCGACCGGATCCCGGTGGAGGTGGCCTGCGTGGACGGCCCGGTTTCCGACTTCGCCCGCCAAGCGTTCTGGGAGGCCACCTGCGTGGTCGCCGCGCATCAGCACCAGGTCGCTCAGGGTGGGATGGGATATGTGGACGCGTCCGGCGAACGCACGTCGGCGACTGTCGCCGAGCTGGTCGAGCTCGGTGCGAACCTGATCGGAGTTGCGAAGTGAACCTGGTTGCCGAACTGATCGCGGTCGCCAACGCCTTCGGCGCCGACCCCGAGTACTCCCGCGCCGGCGGCGGCAACGCTTCGGTGAAGGTGGACGGGGTGCTGCGGATCAAGCCGTCCGGGGTTCCGCTGGCCACGCTGACCGCCGACGACCTGGTCGGACTGCGCAACGACGTGCTGCTGGAGTCGCTCGCCTCCGAGGTGCCGACCGAGGGCGACCCGGTGCGGGTGGCCGCGGAGAAGGCGCTGGTGGACGCTCCCGGCGGACGCCGTCCGAGTGTTGAGATCCTGTTCCACGCCTTGATCCCGGACGCGCTGGTGCTGCACACCCACCCGCTGGTCGCCAATGCCCTCACCTGTAACGCCGACGCCGAGGCACTGGCTGCCCGGCTGCTCGGGGACTATGCGGTATTCGTGCCCTACACCGATCCGGGCGTGCCGCTGGCCCGCAAGGTGGCCGAGGTGCGCGACGCCTACACCGCGCGCACCGGCCGGCCCGCGCCGGGGGTCACCCTGCTGGGCAACCACGGCATCATCGTGTCTGGCAATACCGCCGCCGAGCTGACCGAGCGCGCGCAGTGGCTCACCGCCACCATCGCCGCCGCGATCGAGGCCGGGACGGTGGCTGACCAGGCCAACGTCATCCCGGCGCAGGCCGGGATCCCCGCAACCGAGTCGGCGCTGATCAACATCGTCGCACCCACGCTGCGCGGCCTACTGGGCAACCCCGAGCGGCTCGCCGTCGTCACCTCGGACGCGTCCGAGCTGGTGCGCAGCGTCACGACCACGCCGGCGGGTCGGGCGATCCTGGCCGACGGCCCGCTGATCCCCGATCAGATCGTCTACGCCGGGTCGCTGCCGCTGGTCTTCGTCCCGGGCGAGGGCGATGTCGCCGCGCAGCTCACGGCGGCCGTCGCCGAGTATGCGCAGACCCACGGCAAGAACCCGATCATCACGGTCATCCCCGGCGTGATCGCGTTCGGCGCCGGTGCCGACCTCGCGTCCGCTCAGACCGCCCTGGCCACCTTCACCGACGCCCTTCGGGTGGCCAGGGACGCGAACCGCATCGGCACCGTCCGCTGCATGGACGCGGCCGAGCGCGGCTTCATCGAGAACTGGGAGGCCGAGAGCTACCGCAAGTCGGTGGCCGCCGGCGGTTCCGCCGGCCGGATGACCGGCAAGGTGGTCATGGTCACCGGTGCCGCGCAGGGCTTCGGTCTGGGCATCACCACCGAACTGCTGGACGCCGGCGCGTCCGTCGTGCTTGCCGACCTGAACATTGATCTGGCTAGGCAGAACGCGACCGAACTCAGCGCGAAGCACGGCGCGGGCCGGGCGGTCGCGGTGCAGGTGAACGTCTCCGACGAGCAGTCCCAGCTGGATGCGATCGCCGAGGTCGTGCGAATCTTCGGCGGGCTGGACGTCTTCATCTCCAATGCCGGCGTGCTGCGGGCCGAGGGGGTGATGACCCAGCCGGTGGCCGATTTCGACCTGGTCACCAACGTGAACTACCGCGGCTACTTCCTTGGGGTCCGCGCGGCCGCGCCGGTGCTCGCGGCGCAACATGCCGCACGTCCAGAGGTTCTGTTCGACATCATCGAGATCAACTCCAAATCGGGGCTGGAAGGGTCGAAGCGGAACTTCGCCTACGCGGGCTCGAAGTTCGGCGGCATCGGGCTCACCCAGAGCTTCGCGCTGGAGCTGATCGAGTACGGCATCAAGGTCAACGCGATCTGCCCGGGCAACTACCTGGACGGACCGCTGTGGATGGATCCCGAGCGCGGGCTCTTCGTCCAGTACCTGCGGGCCGGCAAGGTGCCCGGCGCGACCACGGTCGCCGAGGTTCGCGCCTTCTACGAGGCCAAGGTGCCGATGGGACGCGGCTGCCTGCCGTCCGATCTGGCCAAGGCTGTGTACTACATCGTCGACCAGACCTACGAAACCGGACAGGCCGTGCCGGTGACCGGCGGCCAGAACATGCTCAACTGAGCGATCCTGCGAGATCAACGAACCCAAGGAACCAGACATGACCGACTTTCCGAGCACCCAGTACGCCATCCAGTTCACCGGCAAGGACGCCGTGGTGGTCAACCCCGCCAAGCCGGTGGACCCGATCGGCCCGACCCAGATTCTGCTGAAGGTCGAGGCCTGCGGCATCTGCTTCTCCGACACCAAGCTGCTGCACGCCTTCGAGGATCACCCGCGCAAGTCGCCCGTGGTGGCCGGCCTGTCCGCCGACGAATTGGCGCAGGTGCCCAGCTACCGTCCCGACGGCCAGCCGACCGTGCCCGGCCACGAGCCGGTGGTGCGGGTGGTCGCCGTTGGCGATCAGGTGACCCACTATCGCGTGGGCGAGCGGCTGCTGGTGCAGGCCGACTGGCGCCACCTGCCGACCGCCGCCTCGAACGGCGCCTTCGGCTACAACTTCGAGGGCGCCCTGCAGGAGTACGTGGTGGTGGACGAGCGGATCGTCGTCCACTCCGGTGAGGAGTTCATGCTGCGGGTCTCGGACGCGCCCACCGCCGCGCAGGTTGCGCTGGTCGAGCCCTGGTCGACAGTGGAGGCCTCCTACTCCCGCGCCGAGCGCAACACGCTGGCTGCCGGCGGCCGGCTGCTGGTGGTGGCCGACGCCGGCGTGGTCCCGTCCGGGTTGGCGCCTTTGCTCGCGGCGGCCCGTCCGGGTTCGATCACGGTGGTGGGGGCTGACCCGGCTTCGGTCGACCCACAGGCTGTGGCTTCGACGAAGGATGCGCTCGAGGCCGGCTGGGACGACATCGTCTACTTCGGTTCGGACGCGGCCACGATCGAGGCACTCGGCGCCCTTCTGAGTGCGCGCAGCCTGCTCTGCGTGGTGCTCGGCGGAGCGAGGATCGATCGGCGGGTCAAGCTGGACGTCGGTCGCGTCCACTACGACTTCACCCGCTACATCGGCACCGTCGGGAGCGACCCGGCCGAGGCGTTCACCCACGTCCCGGCCAACGGCGAAATCCGCGAGGCCGACCGGGTCGCGATCATCGGCGCGGCCGGCCCGATGGGGTTGATGCACACCGTGCGCACCGTTTCGCTCGGACTGGCCGGGGTGAGCGTCGTCGGCGCGGACGTCAGTGACGAGCGGCTGGCGAACCTGGCCGCGGTGGTCAACCCGACCGCGGCCGAGCGCGGCGTCCCGTTCGAGGTGGTGAACTCCTCGGCCACCCCGCTGCAGCCTGGCTACAGCTATGTGACCTGCCTGGTGCCCGTCCCTGCGCTGCTTTCCCAGGCCGTGGACCTGGCCGGTGAGGGTGCGATCGTGAACGCCTTCGCTGGTTTCCCGGCCGGCACCCTTGCCGAACTGGACCTGCAGGGCATCATCGAGCGCGGGGTCTTCGTGATCGGTACCTCCGGCTCGGAGATGAGCGACATGCGCACCCTGCTGGACAAGCTGGAGACCCAGGCGCTGGACACCTCGATCTCCCTGGACGCGGTCTGCGGGATGGCGGGCTTCCAAGATGCCATCGACGCGGTCAACAACCGCACCTCCGGCGGCAAGATCATGGTCTACCCGAGCCTGCCCGATCTCGGCCTGATCCGGCTCAGCGAACTCGCCGAGAAGCTCCCGGCGGTCGCCGCCGCCATGGACGGCACTCGCTGGACCAAGGCCGCCGA
>DAOPRQ010000082.1:0-4216 GCA_035349055.1 Propionicimonas sp. | reverse complement strand
AAGCCGAAAGAGAAGCGAAAGGACGATCGATGACGATCGAGCGCACGGAGCGCGAGTCGTACATCCTCGGTCAGCTTGCGCGTGACGGCTTCCTCACCGTCTCCGGGCTCTCCCGCAATCTCAAGGTCTCCGAAGTCACGATCCGCACTGACCTGCGCAATCTCGAGGAGCGCGGCGTCCTGGTGCGCACCCACGGCGGCGCCGAGGCGACGGGCTACCGCACCGTGCTGGAGCGGCAGTTGCAGCATGCCGGCGAAAAGGACCGCATCGCCGCTGCCGCCGCCGAACTCGTCCGCGACTTCGACCACATCATGATCGAGGCCGGCACCACCTGCGCCCAGATCGTCACCCACCTGAGCGGACGCAAGGGCGTCCAGATCCTCACCAATTCGACGCTGGTGCTGCGCCAGGCGCGGCTCAACCCGGCGCTGACCGTGATCCTCGTCGGCGGCGCTTTCCATCGTCCGAGCGAGTCGCTGGTCGGGCCGGTGACCTTGCGCAACCTCGCCGACTTCAATGTCCGGCTCGCCTTCTTCGGTACCGACGGCTTCAGCGTCGCCGGCGGGCTGACCACCGGCTTCGCCGAAGGCGCGGACGTGATTCGGGCCATGCAGGCTCGCGCGGTCGAGTCATGGCTGGTGGCTGACTCGGCCAAGTACGACCAGGCCGGTTTCGTCGCGGTCTCCGACCTCGGCGCGCTCACCGGTGTGATCACGGACGTCGGCCTGCCCGCCGACGCCCAATCCGACCTCAACAGCAGCGGCCTTGAAGTCCGCTATGTCTAGCAAAGGGAGTTCTCAATGGCGCAGGTAGTGGTGATGCCCCAGCTGGGCAACACGGTGGAGTCGTGCCTGGTCACGACCTGGTTGGTCAAGGTCGGCGATGTGGTGGACGCCGCCACGCTGCTGTGCGAGATCGAGACCGACAAGTCGGCGATGGAGGTGCCCTCGGGCGTGGCCGGCACCGTGCTGGCGCTGCTCGCCGAGGAGGGCGACGACGTGCCGGTGAAGGAGCCGCTGGTGATCGTCGGCGAGCCGGGGGAGAACATCGAGGAGCTGCTGGCCGGGGCCGGGCTGCCGCCGGTGACCACCGGTGAGGCCGGCGAGGTGAACGAGTCCGTTCCTGAACCGCTGACTCCGGCCGTCTCGGCTTCCGCGGCTGCGCCTGCTGCGCCGGCCGTGGCCAGGTCGGACGAGGATTCGGCGGTCTCGCCGCGGGCTCGCGGACTGGCCGCGTCCCAGGGGATCGCTGCCGAGCAGTTGGCCGGAACCGGTCCGCAGGGACGGGTCATCGAGCGCGACGTGCAGTCCGCGATCGCGTCCGGTGCTGCGCTGACCCCGGGCGCCCGGGCTGCGGCGGAGGGCTTCGTGCCGGGTGCTGCCGGTACAGGGATCGGCGGACGGGTGACCCGCGCTGATCTGGCTGCTCCGGTGGCTGAGTCGGCCGAGAAGTCCCCTGCGGTCTCGACAGGGTCGACCAGCCGAGCGACCGCGGAGTTCCCCGGTGAGTTCACCGACATCCCGCTGAAGGGCATCCGCAAGGTGATCGCCGAGCGGATGATGAACAGCCTGGCCACCTCGGCACAGCTGACCTACACGGCGACCGCGCCGGCGTCCGGTCTGCTCAAGCTGCGCAAGCGGCTGAAGAACGCCGCCGATCCCGAGTTGGCCGCGGTCACCATCGGCGACCTGGTCGGTTACGCCACGGTGAAGACGCTGGCCAAGCACGCGGTCGTCAACGCGCACCTGGCCGAGGGCACCCTGCGGAAGTTCGCCAACGTCCATCTCGGCATGGCGGTCGACACCCCGCGCGGCCTGCTGGTGCCGACGCTCCGCTTCGCCGACACTCTGACGCTGCGGGAGTTCTCGGTGCAGTCCAAGGCGCTGGCGAACGCGGCGATCGGTGGCTCGATCAGCCCCGACCTGCTCAGCGGCGCCACCTTCACGGTGAGCAACCTGGGTTCGTTCGGAATCGAGTCGTTCACCCCGCTGCTGAACGTGCCGCAGGTGGCCATCCTTGGCGTGGACGCGATCTTCCCCCGCGCGGTGATCAACGCCGACGGCTCGGTGGGTGCTGAGCAGCGGATCGGCTTCTCGCTGACCGCCGACCACCAGGTGATCGACGGAGCGGACGCAGCCCGCTACCTGAAGGACCTGTGCGCGGCGATCGCCGACATCGACCTGACCGTGCTCGGCTGAACCGAATCCTGACAAGGAAGAACATCTGATGGCTGACTTTGACGTGATCGTCCTGGGCGGTGGCCCTGGCGGCTACCTGGCTGCCGAGCGGCTGGGGCATGCGGGCAAGAAGGTGCTGCTGGTCGAGAAGGAGTTTCTCGGTGGCACCTGCCTGAACGTGGGCTGCATTCCGACCAAGTCGCTGCTGAACTCGGCGAAGTTGTACTCCCACGCGCTGCACAGTGAGCAGTTCGGCGTGACCGCGACCGGGGTCAGCTACGACTGGGCCAAGGTGCAGGCGTGGAAGGCGGACGTGGTGTCCAAGCTGGTCGCCGGTGTCGCGGCGACCGAGAAGCGCAACGGGGTCGAGGTGGTCTTCGGCCACGGCACCCTGATCGGCGCCGGGGTGGTCGAGGTGGCCGGCGAGCGAAAGACCGCCGACCACGTGATCATCGCCACCGGCTCGGTGCCGGTGATGCCGCCGATCCCGGGCGCCAAGGACAACCCGCTGGTGGTCGACTCCACCGGTCTGCTGGCGGTCGCCGCGGTGCCGAAGCGGTTGGTGGTGATCGGTGGCGGTGTGATCGGGGTCGAGTTCGCGTCCTTGTTCGCGGCGTTCGGCGCGCAGGTCGAGGTGGTCGAGATGTTGCCCGAGATCGTCCCGTTCATGGACGACGACCTGGCCGGACGCCTGCGCAAGGCGCTCAAGGACGTCACCTTCCGCCTCGGCTGCCGGGTCACCGGCATCGAGGGCGGCACCGTCGTGTATACCGACGCGAAGGGCAACGAGCAGCGCGCCGAGGCCGATCTGGTGCTGATGGCGGTCGGACGGCGTCCGCTGGTCGACGGCTGGGGCGCGAAGGAGGCCGGCCTGGAAGCCGGCCCGCGCGGGGTCCTCGTGAACGACACGATGCGCACCAACCTGCCGAACGTGTGGGCGGTCGGCGATGTCACCGGACGCAGCCTGCTCGCCCACGCCGCCTACCGGATGGGTGAGATCGCCGCGGCGCACATCATCGATCCGGCCGGGGCCAAGCGGGCTGGGCAGGTGTTGCGCGTCGACACCATCCCGTGGGCGGTCTACTCGATGCCCGAGGCTGCCGGCGTCGGGCTCACCGAGGCCCAGGCCAAGGCCCGCGGCCACCAGGTGGTCACGGCCACCGTCCCGCTCGCTGTCTCCGGACGCGCGGTCGCCGAGCAGGGCGTCCGTGGCCCGGGTGCGGTGAAGCTGATCGCTGAGGCGGCCACCCGCGCCATCCTCGGCATCCACATGCTCGGCAACTACGCCCCCGAAACCATCTGGGGAGCAGCAGCCGTCCTCGAAACCGAACTGAGCGTGGACGACCTGCGCCAGGTCGTCTTCCCGCATCCCACCGTCTCTGAGGCCATCCGCGAAGCGGCCTGGGCCATCCACTGATCTGACAAACGAAGAGGAACAGAAACAACCATGCCCAAGTCACTGAATGTGAATCCGGCCGAGGTCCGGAA
This sequence comes from Propionicimonas sp., assembly GCA_035349055.1. Lineage (GTDB taxonomy): Bacteria > Actinomycetota > Actinomycetes > Propionibacteriales > Propionibacteriaceae > Propionicimonas. The sequence continues at coordinate 551 of DAOPRQ010000082.1, read as the reverse complement.
GGCCTCGACGATCACGGTGCCGCCGATCCCGGTGAACGCCTACGTCCAGGATTTCGCCGCCGCGAAGCAGCGCTACGGCGCCGACGGCCTGGTCGCGATGCTCCACGACATGCTGGCCATTCGCGAGTTCGAGACCATGCTGAACTCGATCAAGACCACCGGCGGCTGGCAGGGCATCGAGTACAACCACAAGGGCCCGGCGCACCTGTCGATGGGCCAGGAAGCCTCCGCGGTCGGTCAGGCCGCTGAATTGGACGCCGACGACTACATCTTCGGCAGCCACCGCAGCCACGGTGAGATCCTCGCCAAGAGCTTCTCCGCGGCGCGCAAGCTCGACCCGGCCAAGCTCCAGGGCATCATGAGCACCTTCCTGGACGGCGATACCCTGCGCTACGCCGAGAAGATCGGCTACGACAGCGCCGAGGAGCTGACCGAGAACTTCATCCTGTTCGGCACCCTGGCCGAGATCTTCGCCCGCAAGGTGGGCTTCAACCGGGGCATGGGCGGCTCGATGCACGCCTTCTTCACCCCGTTCGGCTCGATGCCCAACA
>DAOPRQ010000081.1:0-10155 GCA_035349055.1 Propionicimonas sp. | reverse complement strand
CCGAGCAGGAAGCGATGGAGCGCCTCGCGGCGTACAGCTACCTCGCGCGCCTGCTTGATCGGTGCGAGACCGCGAACGCTGACGCGGAGGACTCGGACCAATGACGGGAACGCTGCAGCTACAAACTCGACCCGACTGTGAGCAGCCAGTTCATCCAGGCCACGCCACCTCCGGCGAGGACGGCGGCACCGACGGCGACGAGGACTCCGATTCGGCCCTTGCTGGCGGTGGCGTAGTTGCCGTGGGCCGTCGCGATGGCCCACACGATCGCCGAGACGATCAGCATGAGGACGGCGACGATCAGGACGAACGTCAAGAGCGCGCCGACCACGGCGCGGAGGTCACCGATGCCGCCGAGCCCGTCGAAGTCGGGGAACACGTCCATCACGCACCGCCGACCGGCGAAGGCAAGTATCCGAAGGGTTCGAGATCCATGACCGTAAGGTGCGCGGTAGGCAACTCGGCGCGGTGGCCAGCGCCGGTTGGCTTCTGTTCCGGTCGTGTCGGTCCCGCCCGATAGCGTTGACGACAACGACCTTCGAGACGGGACCAGACGCATGGCTATCGAACCGGCAGCCGAACCCAACCAGCTCTCGGCGCTGCTCGTTGAGCGCATCAACAGCCGAGACCTCGCCGGGCTCGTCGCCCTCTACGAGGACGACGCCATCCTGGATACCAGCAACGGCCCGGTTGTAGGTTCGGCCGCGATCCGAGAGTTCTGGTCAGAATTCCTCGCTACCGCCCCGCAGGTATCGCTGGGCCAGCAAGCGGAGCCACTGGTCAACGGCGACCTCGCCTTTACCTCCACCCGTGTCCCAGGTGCTTTCGTCACCGCCGAGGTCGCCCGTCGCCAGCCTGACGGCTCGTGGAAATGGGCCATCGATCAGCCCTCACTCCGCGTCACTGACTGATGTAACGCTGGTACAGCCACCGGCAGAGTCGGATGATCGAAGTGCCGGAATAGCCGGGGTTCCACGCTTCGATGAAGCCTGGTGAGTGTTGCGAGCTTCATGCCGTGCAGGTGCGTCGGGCGCTCCTGCGACGGCGCGGCTCGGTCAGGTGAGCTGGGTGATGAGGTCGCGGACGCGGGCCTCGATGTCGTCTCGGATCGGTCGGACGGCCTCGATGCCTTGTCCGGCGGGGTCGTCGAGCTGCCAGTCTTCGTAGCGTTTGCCGGGGAAGATCGGGCAGGTGTCGCCGCAGCCCATTGTGATGACCACATCGGCTGTTCTCACGGCGTCGGTGGTGAGCAGCTTGGGGCGTTCGGCGGTGATGTCGATGCCGACCTCGCGCATGGCGGCGATGACGGCGGGGTTGAGTTGGTCGGCGGGCTCGGACCCGGCGGAGCGGACCTCGATGCGGTCCCCGGCCAGGTGGGTGAGCAGGCCGGCGGCCATCTGGGAGCGGCCGGCGTTGTGGACGCAGACGAACAGGACGGTCGGCTTGGTCGTGGTCATCGTGGGCTCGTTTCGGGTTGGTAGGGATCGGTGTGGAACCAGCGCCTGGCGGTCCAGAGGGAGACGTAGACGAGGGCGACGAGGACGGGCACTTCGATGAGCGGGCCGACGACCCCGGCGAGGGCTTGCCCGCTGGTGGCGCCGAAGGTGCCGATCGCGACGGCGATGGCGAGCTCGAAGTTGTTGCCCGCCGCGGTGAACGCCAGGGTTGTGGAGCGGGCGTAGCCGAGGCCGAGGCTCTTGCCGAGCCCGAGGCCGGCGAACCACATCAGCGCGAAGTAGACCAGCAGCGGCAGGGCGATGCGGGCGACGTCGAGCGGCTGGCTGATGATCTGGTCGCCTTGGAGGGCGAACAGCAGAACGATGGTGAACAGCAGCCCGTAGAGCGCCCACGGTCCGATGCGCGGGAGGAACGTGTCCTCATACCAGGCCCGGCCTCGGCGGTGCTCGCCGATCCAGCGGGACGCGAACCCGGCGATGAGCGGGATGCCGAGGAAGACCAGGACGTTGAGCGCGATCTTTCCGACCGACACGTCGAGGCCCTGGGTGTCCAGGCCGAGCCAGCCGGGAAGCAGGGTGAGGTAGAACCAGCCGAGGAACGAGAACGCGATGACTTGGAAGATCGAGTTGATCGCGACGAGCACGGCGGTGGCTTCGCGGTCGCCGCAGGCGAGGTCGTTCCAGATCACGACCATCGCGATGCAGCGGGCGAGGCCGACGATGATGAGCCCGGTGCGGTATTCGGGCAGGTCGGGCAGGAACAGCCAGGCGAGGGTGAACATCACTGCCGGGCCGACCAGCCAGTTCAGCACCAGCGAGGACACGAGCAGTTTCTTGTCGCCGGTGACGGCGGCCACCTTGTCGTAGCGGACCTTCGCCAGCACCGGATACATCATCACCAGCAGACCAAGGCCGATCGGCACGGAGATGCCGGCGACCTCCATGCGGGTGAGCAGGTCGGAGAGGGCGGGCACGAATCGGCCGAGCAGGAGGCCGGCGATCATCGCGAGCCCGATCCAGGCCGGTAGCCAGGCATCCAGCCTCGACAACCGCCGAGCCCCCGCGACGACCGGGGCCGTGGCGGTGCTCACGCCGTGCGGTGTGGTCACGCGGCGGGCTTGGTGGCGCGGATGATGGCGGAGTGCATGCCGTCGGCGGCTTCGTGGGTGAACTCCACGTTCGCGTCGGTGAACCCGACCGCGGCGAGCCCGTCGAGGTATTCGCTCTTGGAGAGGGCTCCGGCGATGCAGCCGACGTAGGAGCCGCGCTCGGCGCGCTGCTCGTGGCTCAGGTGGTCTTCGGCGACGACATCGGAGATCCCGATCCGTCCGCCGGGGGTGAGGACGCGGAACATCTCGGCGAGCACGGCGGGCTTGTCGGTGGAGAGGTTGATAACGCAGTTGGAGATCACCACGTCCACCGAGGCGTTCGGCAGGGGCACGTCCTCGATGGTGCCCTTCAAGAACTCCACGTTCGTGGCCTCGGCTTTGGCTGCGTTCTCGCGGGCGAGGTCCAGCATCTCGTCGGTCATGTCCACCCCGTAAGCGAACCCCGTCGGCCCGACGCGGCTGGCCGAGAGCAGCACGTCGATGCCGCCGCCCGAGCCGAGGTCGAGGACTCGTTCGCCCTCGTGCAGCTCTGTCACCGCGGTCGGGTTCCCGCAGCCAAGGCTCGCCTCGACCGCCTCGATCGGCAGCCCGGCGGTGGTCGCGGCGTCGTAGAGGCCCGCGCCGAAGCTCCGCTCCGTCGCGGTCGTGTCGCCGCAGCACGACGAGTCGCAACAGGCATCCTCGGCCGCAGGCTGGGTGGTGTCGCGGTCGGCGGGCGCACCGCCGCAGCAGGACGTGCCGCAGCAGGCGTCCTCGACCAGCAGGTTCTCGTTGCGGGCGCCGGCCTTGACCGCGGTCGCGGCCCCGGCGTAGCGGGCGCGGACCTGCTCACGCAGCTCCTCCTTCTCGGCCGTGTCGTTGTTCGTGCCCATAGCGGTCTCCTTCGTCGGAACGGATCAACTCATATTGATGATGGTCGATGCATCGACACCTGTCAATACGTCAGGGTAGAGTGGAGCCATGACGACTTCGCTGCCTCTGCTGGCCACGGATGCGTCCGGGTGCTGCGCGCCGGTGACTGCGGGCGTGATGGAAGTCGAGGACGCGCAGCGCCTGGCTCGGGTGTTCAAGGCGCTGGGCGATCCGACCAGGGTCAGGCTGTTGTCGATGATCGCCGCGCAGTCCGGCGGGGAGGCGTGCGTGTGCGACCTGACCGAGCCGGTCGGACTGTCCCAGCCCACCGTGTCGCATCACATGAAGCAGCTCGTCGACGCCGGCCTGGTCACCCGCGAGCAGCGCGGCAAGTGGGCGTACTACACGATCATCCCCGAGACGCTGGCGATGCTCTCCGGCGCGCTCGACCCGCAAGCATTGCGGGCCGGAGCCGCCTCGTCCTGCTGAACGCGTCGGGCCTTACATTAGATGCACGATTCATGCATCTGATGCAATCCAGGCCCCGAAACGCCAGGTCAGGAGCGGGTCACGCGCTAAACTCGGACTTGCCGCGCCGCCGCAGATCGACGTGATTCCGTCGTGTAGCAAGTGCATGAATCGTGCATTAGATGCAACTTCCGAGATTAAACTGGCGGAAGCAAGTATTCGAAGCGTTCGAAATCCATGATGGTGAGGTGCGCGTGGACGGCCCCGCTGGTTGCTGATGCCCGCCGCCGGGTGGAGTGCCGACTGCTGTTGGCGGGTGTTACGGCGCGATGATGAGGATGCCGGCGACCGACAGCGTGGTGCAGGCGATGAGCATGCCGGGTCCGGTGAGCAGTGCTGCGGTGTAGCGCTTGGCGGTGAGCAGGCGGATGCTTTCGAGGCTGGCGGTGCTGAAGGTGGTGTAACCGCCGAGCAGTCCGGCGCCCAGCAGCAGGCGTAGGTCGCGTCGTCGTCCGCGGTCTGGTCCGCCGAGAGCTAGGGACTCGATGAGGACACCGAGTGCGAAGGCGCCGGTGATGTTGATGATGAAGATGCCCACCGGGAGTCCGGCCGTTTCTCCGATGAGCGCGTCGAGGGCGTGGCGGGCCAGTGTCCCGGCCGTTCCGCCGAGGGCAACCAATCCGATGCCGCGCAGGCCTGGTCCGGTATCAGCGACGGCGTCGGTGTCGAGAGGTTCGTTGGCTGACAACTCGTCTGTCATCGGCAGTCTCCTATCCCACAGGCGCGCCGTGGCGCGCAATGTCGAGATAGGGACCGTTGTCACGTCCGTGAGGTTGGTTCCGGTGAGCCCCACCACCGGGCGCCGCGAGGGGCGTTTCTCTAGTGTCGCACGACGGCATTATCACCGGCGCGTAAAGCCAGGGTCGGTGAGTTGGCTGCAACGGTTCGTCCAGGTGCCTTGGTGTCCGCGTGAGGGATCGCGCAGGCGTTCCTAGCGGCGACGGAAAGTTCGGCCCAGCGGGTCGCGGTGGCGTCGGCGGGATGGTCGAGACGAAGTGCAGCAGGACGGTGGTGCGGCTTGCGGTTGGTGATGCCGGAACGTTGGCCGGTCCGAGCCGCCGGCGGCTCGTGAGACCGAACGGTCGAACGCGGTCCCGCGCCGGTCGATCCGTGACAGTGGCGCGCGGGGCTCAGACAGGTTGATCTTGGCTGCTCTGGCCAGTTGGACCACCGGGTCGTGGGAAAGCGGGCGGACCCGAGGGCTTGATCTTGGAGTTGGCTTCAAGGTTTACCGTGGGGTTATGTCAGTTGATGTTGAGCCGAATCCGCGGATGCGCGTCGCGGAGCTGGCCAGTGTCGTGGGGGTCAGGCCGGACACGATTCGGTATTACGAGCGGGCCGGGCTTCTTCCGCCGCCGGAGCGAACGGCTGCCGGGTACCGGCAGTATGACGCCGGCGCGGTGGATCGGCTGCGGTTCATCCAGGGCGCGCAGCGTTTGGGGCTCAGGCTGGAGGATATCCGCGACCTGTTGGCTGTGCGTGACACGGGAACGTGCCCGTGTGAGCCGGCGGGAGAGTTGCTCGCCCGGCGGCTCACCGAGCTTGATGAGGAGATGGTCCGACTGGCTGAGCTCCGCTCTCAGATGGTCGCCATGCTTGGCGAGCTTCCCGCGGACGACTGCCCGCAGCCGATTCCCGGGACGTGGCTGCGAAAGGAGGGAGGTGATTGATATGAACGACTGCTGTGAGGACCCGATGTGCCCGCCGGAGGTGTGCGGCTGCGACTGCTGAGGATCGACTCGGCATCACGGCTGGCCGGGCCGTTCCACAGGCTCGGCCAGTGCGGCGGACCATGGGACGACCACAATTCCAAGCAAGCTCGAAACTCATGCCAGTCAGTGGGATTCAATTTGGAGATAGGTCACTGAGCGCTGTATGGTCAGTGTGTGCTGACTATTGCTTCTCGGGTAGATGTGATGAACCGATTGGGCCGGGCGATGGCCGACCCAACGCGGTCGAGGATTCTATTGTCGCTGTTGGAGGGGCCGGGGTATCCAGCGAAGCTGGCTCGGAAGCTGGAGCTGACGCGGACGAACGTGTCGAACCATCTGACGTGTCTTCGGGGCTGCGGGATCGTGGTCTCCGAACCCGAGGGGCGGCAGACCCGGTACGAGATCGCCGACCCGCATCTGGCGGCGGCGCTGACGGCGCTGGTAGATGTGACGCTGGCGGTGGATGAGAACGTGCCGTGCATCGACCCGGCCTGCACCGTCCCGGGCTGCTGCGACGCGCAGGGGTCTGCGGAGGATGCGTCGTGAGCACGGCATGCGGTTGCGACGAGCCGGCCACCAAGCCTGCGGGTGAGGCCGAGGAGGTCGAGCGTCCGTGGTGGCGCGACCCTGCCCTGCTGGTGCCGATCTTCTCCGGGGTCGCGTTCGTCACCGGCCTGGTCCTGGAATGGTCCGGGCTGGAGACCGCCGCGCTGGTGGTGTTCTGGGTGGGTCTGCTGCTGGGCGCGTACACGTTCGTGCCGGGTGCGATCAGGAACCTTGTCACCAGGCGCAAGCTGGGTATCGGCCTGTTGATGACAATCAGCGCGGTCGGCGCGGTCATCCTCGGCTACGTCGAGGAGGCAGCGGCGCTGGCGTTCTTGTACTCGATCGCGGAGGCGTTGGAGGACAAGGCGATGGACCGGGCCCGTGGTGGCCTGCGCGCCCTGCTGAATCTCGTGCCCGAGACGGCGACCATAACCCGTGATGGTGGCCAGGTCGAGATCCCGGCGAAGGAGATCGTCGTCGGGCAGGTGATGGTGATCCGACCTGGAGAGCGCCTCGCGACCGATGGGATCGTCCGGTCGGGGCGGTCGAGTTTGGACACATCGGCGATCACGGGCGAGTCGATCCCGGTCGAGGTCGAGCCCGGCGATGAGGTCTCCGCGGGTGCGATCAACACCGCCGGAGTGTTGGAGGTCGAGACGACCGCGGCGGGCACCGATAACTCGCTGACGACGATCGTGGAACTGGTCGAGCAGGCCCAGGCCGAGAAGGGCGATCGAGCGCGGATGGCTGACCGGATCGCTCGCCCTCTGGTGCCGGGTGTGATGGTTCTTGCCGTCCTTGTCGGTGTGCTCGGGTCGCTGTTCGGCGATCCGGGATTGTGGATCACCCGGGCGCTGGTGGTGCTGGTCGCGGCCAGTCCGTGCGCGCTGGCGATCGCGGTACCCGTCACCGTGGTCTCGGCGATCGGGGCGGCGAGCAAGTTCGGTGTCATCACCAAGAGCGGCGCTGCATTCGAGCGCCTCGGCGGAATCCGGCACCTGGCGGTGGACAAGACCGGCACCCTGACCCGCAATCAACCCACCGTCACGGCGGTGATCCCTGCCGATGGCACCGACGAGGACAAGGTGTTGGCCGCTGCGGCTGCCATCGAGCAGCACTCCACCCATCCGCTGGCTGCCGCGATCGCCGCTGCCGCAGGGGCCGTGCCGACCGCGCGGGACGTGTCCGAGGAAGCCGGCCATGGCATCACCGGCATTGTCGAGGGGCACCGGGTGCGGGTGGGCAGCCCCCGCTGGATCGATCCCGGACCGCTCGCGTCCCGGGTCGAGGACTTGGAGGCTGCGGGGCAGACCTGCGTGCTCGTCACTATTGATGACGAGGTCGCCGGCGCGATCGGGGTCCGCGACGAACTGCGTTCCGAGGTGCCCGAAGTCATCGAGACCCTGCGCGGTCAGGGTGTCGAGGTGAGCATGCTCACCGGCGACAACACCCGCACCGCCACCGCCCTGGCACAGATCGCCGGCATCGTTGACGTGCACGCCGAGCTGCGACCAGAGGACAAGGCCCGCATCGTGACAGAAATGGCCGAGCGGTCGCCGACGGCGATGATCGGCGATGGCATCAACGACGCCCCCGCCCTGGCTGGAGCGAGCGTGGGGATTGCGATGGGCGCGACCGGGTCGGATGCGGCGATCCAGTCCGCCGATGTCGCGTTCACCGGCCACGACCTCAGGCTGATCCCACAGGCTCTGCTGCACGCACGCCGCGGCCGGGCGATCATCAACCAGAACATCGTGCTGTCGCTGGCGATCATTGTCGTGCTGCTGCCGTTGGCGATCACCGGCGCGCTCGGCCTCGCCGCGGTCGTGCTGGTCCACGAGGTCGCCGAGGTGATCGTGATCGCCAATGGACTTCGGGCTGCCCGTACGCCCCGGAAGGATGCCGTGCCCGCAGCGGGTGTCGCATCACCTTCGGGCCGTCTTGCCGTCGCGGGAGGTGAGCGGTGAGTCGGGCATGCAGCTGTCACTGGCGATGATCGGCGTCGCAGTGCTGGTCCTGGTCGGTTTCCTGGCCTTCAGCAACCGCGACGATGGAACCGCCGTTCCCGGGAGACCAGGGGCGCGAGTTCTGAGCTGCTGGTCCGTGAGGACAGTCCCCGCTTGTCCGACGGGGGTGAAGCGGTGTTCGCCCGGGAGTCCTCTTATCGTCGGATTGCGGCATAGGCATTCCAAGCGGAGCCCGACATCTCGGCCCAGCGGGTCGCGGTGTTGACGTGGATGCCGATGAGGCTGGCGAACACGGCTGGCGGCGTGGTCGAGGCCAGGTGCAGCAGCGCGGTATTCCGGCCGGTGCGCGCGATGATGCCGAGGCGATGCATCCTTCGCATCAACGAAGCGGGATGCAGGTGGGAGCCGGCACTCTTCCCGGTGAACAGCCACCGGACATCGGCCAGGGTGCTCGCGGTGCCGAATAGCTTGGTGACGGGCAGCGCCGTGATGAGGGCGTCCAGTGGTGGGACGAGCAGCAGGGATTCGGGGCCGAGGGCGAGGTAGGTGTCACCGTCGCGGACCTCGATGTCGTCGGTGGTCAACGTGACGATCTTGGCGGCCGGTTGTGCGTAGAGCAGGATCAGGCAGGCCGCAGCGCGGTCTTCGATGCTGGCGCTGTCGGGGTCGTGTAAGAGCGTGCGAGCGGCGTCGGTCTGTGCGCTGGGGTCGGCGTCGTGGGCGGGGTCTTTCTGGCGGACGGGCTCGGGCAGGCGGCAACCCGCGAGGTATCCGTTGCGGGTGAGCCAACGCAGGAACCCGAGGCGCCGGTCGCGGTCGGTAGCGAGCCAGGCGTCGAGATAGCCCTGCGAGCAGCCGCTCAGGGTCTGACCATGCGCGGTGAGGTGGTCGAAGAAGCCCTTGGCAGCCTGAATGTCGCCTTTGCATCGTCCGGTGACGGCGGCGCTGATGTAGCCGTGGCGGTTGGTCTTGGCACGGCCGACGACGTGCCAGCGGGCGTAGCGAATGAGCACCCCGCGCTGTTCCGGGTCGGCGATGTTGGCGAGGGCTTCGGCGGCGTATCGGTGCAGGCGGGCGGCGTTCTCGTCGCGTGGTGGCAGCGCCCCGGTGGCGACGAGCATGGAGCGTAGGTAGGTGACCGAGAACGTCTGCGGCCGGGCGTCGAGGGCATCGTGCGACAGGTCGAGCCGACCTTGGGCGATCTCGGCCAGCAGATGCAGGCTGGGCAGATCGTGCCAGTTGTTCAGCAGTGATCGGGGTTGGCGAAATTCGTTCAGGGCGTCGCGGACGGGTTTGAGCTCGGGGTTGATCGTCCCGTCGGGGCCGCTGAGCGCGGCATCGATCTGTTGGGTGGCTTGGCAGGCAAAGCAGCGGGGCCGGCCGTGGTTGGTGGTGCGGCGGCCGAGGGCCTGCTGGCCGCAGATGGAGCAGTCGATGACCGGCGCCTGGTAGCAGGTCGGGCAGACATCCGGCGTCGTGGCGGTGGCTTTCAGTGCGACCCGTTTGAGGCGGCCGCAGATGCCGCAGGGGCGCCTGGGGTTGCGGTAGCAACGTGAGCAGAGATTCCGCGAGCCCTCGAACTTGCCACCGACTCGGGTGGCCAGCGGGCCGATGCTGCCGCACTCGGCGCAGGCATCGTCGGCGGTGCGGGTTCGGGCGTAGCAGGTCACGCAGAGCGCGCCGCCGTCGCTGGTGCGGGCGTTGACCCGGCGCTGCTTGCCGCAGCCGGTGCAGGCCTCCTGAGGTGAGCGGCGGGCGCGGCAGGCCCGGCATTCGCCCCGGTCCAGGGCGTGGTTCCAGCGCAGGTTCTTCACCCGTCCGCAGCGGAAGCAGTCGCCGCGGACGATCGTGTTCGCCATTCAGCCCATCAGTCCCCGGCAGGCTTGATCACAGCACGGGTCGGACGGTTCTTGCTTGGCTTCGGCGGCGTGGTGCCGGTGGTGCCGGTCTTGCGTCCGCGCCGCGAGTTGGTGGCGACGTAGGG
>DAOPRQ010000080.1:0-10402 GCA_035349055.1 Propionicimonas sp. | reverse complement strand
TCAGCAGAAACTGGACGGATGCGGCCCAGGACGGGCCAGGACTGTCCAGTTTGCGGAGAGGTGGGGTCAGCTGTAGACGTGCGGGGCCAGGATGCCCACGTCGTTCAGGTTGCGATAGCGGCCGGCGTAGTCAAGGCCGTACCCGACCACGAACTGGTTGGGCAGGTCGAAGCCGATGTACTTGACGTCCACCTCGATCTTCATGGCGTCCGGCTTGCGGAACATCGCCATGATCTCCAAGCTGGCCGGACCGCGCGAGGCAAGGTTCTGCATCAGGTAGGTGAGCGTGAGCCCGGTGTCGATGATGTCCTCGACGACCAGCACGTGGCGTCCGACCAGGTCGGTAGAGAGGTCCTTCAGGATCCGCACCACCCCGGACGACTGGGTGCCCATGCCGTAGGACGAGACCGCCATCCAGTCCATCGCGCAGTCGATGTGCAGCGCACGGGACAGGTCGGCCATCACCATCACCGCGCCGTTGAGCACGCCGACCAGCAGCGGGTTCAGCCCGGCGTAGTCGCGATCGATCTCGGCAGCCACCTCAGCCAGCCGGTTCGCGATGTCAGCCTTCGAATAGAGGATCTCGGCGAGATCGGTACTGATGTCTGCTGCGTCCACGGATGAAACCTACCCCAACGGCTCCGCGGCGACCCCAGCCAACGGATCGCGGACAACCAGCCGACCACCCGTCCGCGCCACTCGCAGGCCGGGCACCTCCACCCATCGCTGGCCACGCCAGGAGTGCACCAGCCCGCGCACGGACGCGAGGTGCGCAGCCGACAAGTCATTGCCTCCGGAACCTCGCAGCCAGGCCAGCAGGACGCGATTCGCGATCGCGTCCGGCAGGGACTCCAGCCAGGCACAATCCAGCCCATCACCGTCGGATTGGGACGCAAGTTCGCGCGCGGCCAGCTCGTCGAGCAGATCGGCGTCCGCCCTGGCCAGTTCAGCGGTGCGGGCCAGCGCTTCGGCGATGCCAGGCCCCAGCTCGGATTCGAGAACCGCCATCACTGAGCGGCGGGCGCGGACGCGGGCGAAGCGCTCGTCCGAGTTGTGCGGGTCATGCCAGGGTTCCAGCCCGAGCTCGGCGCAGGCTGCGCGCGTCGTGACGGAACGCACCCCCAGCAGCGGCCGGACGAAGCGTCCGCGACGTGACGCCATGCCGGCCAGCGTTCGCGCGCCGGAGCCGCGAGCCAGGCCGAGCAGGACGGTTTCGGCCTGGTCGTCAAGCGTGTGGCCCAGGAGCACGTCCTCGTCGGGCTCGGCCTCGCAAGCGAGGGCCGCGTAGCGGGCTTCTCGAGCTGCCGCTTCCATGCCCAGCCCGGCAGCGACAACATCCACCGCCAGCACCGTGGCCGCCAACCCGAGGGCAGCGAGCCGGGCAACCACCAACTCAGCCACCGCTGCCGAACCGGGCTGCAGCCCATGGTCGACGGTCACCGCGCGCACCGGCAGCCCGCGCCGCCGTCCGACGATTGCGGCGGCCGCCGCCAGCGCCAGTGAATCCGGCCCGCCCGAGCACGCCACCAAGATCGGTGCGTCGGCTACCGCCTCAACCGCAGCAACGACCTGCTGGGTGGCCGGGCCGAGAGCGCGCTTTGCCATCAGAGCCGATGCAGCCACCGCTGCGGATCGTGGATCTCCGCCAACGATGGCAACAGTCCAGGCGCCTCGAAGGCGCGGTTCAACGTCGCCACGTCAGCGGACGCGATCACCTCGCGGCAGAACTTCGCTCCGTCCCGGTATTGCGCGCGTTTGAGGTCCAGGCCGAGCAGTTTGCGCAGCCAGGCTCCCCAGCCGCCCGCGTTCCTGCGCGCCTCGAACGACTTGCGGATCGACTCGTAGCTCGGCACCACTTCCGCGCCGACACGGTCCATCATCACGTCAGCGTGGCCCTCCATCAACGACATCAACGCGGTGACCTGCTCGAACGCCTGCTTCTGTTCGGGCGTTCCGATCAGGCCGCGGATCCCGTCCTTGCCGTCAGGCCAGCCGAAGCGCAGTTCGTCGCCGTCCACGAGTTCGCCGAGCAACCCGAGCAGGTGACCCTTGAGCCACGACGCGTGCCCGAACTGGAAGCGGTGCGTCTCTTCGTGCAGGCACACCCACAGCCGGAAGTCGCTCGGCACCGCGGCGAGCTGACGCTCGACGGAGACGATGTTGGGGGCGACCAGCAGCAACCGGGACGGGCTGACGAACGGGTCGAACTGCCCGAGGATGCGGTTGGCGACCAGGGCGAACACGCCGGCGGCCTGCACCCCGAGCGCCTTCGAGCTCACCTGCGCCGGCAAGGAGCGCTTCTCAGCAGCGGTTTCGGCACCCACGCCGGCCAGCATGGCCTGGGCGGACTGGGTCACCGCAGCGAGCCAGCTGGCCCGATCGACCACCAGGACTTCAGCCGGAGCCGGCCGGTCGAGCTGGGTGACCTCGGCGATGTGCCCGGTCGCGGTGGCTGCAGCCTGCCGCAGTTCGGCGACCACGGCCGCGACCTCCGTCCGGCTGAGTTCAGGACCCGGGTGCACCAGCGCTCGTCCAGTGCGGGCCGCCAACGCCCAGTCGACCTCGGGGATGTGCTCCATGGCGTCAACCCTACTTGTGGTCTGTTTTCCGAGCCGCTGCGGCTGAGCCAATGAATTCCATAGCCTGCCGCCGCAGCGGCCTTCTGCCAGAATGCGGGCATGCACCCCCAGCTGCAGCGGCTCGCCGCTGTTCTCCTTACCGTCCTGCTCGGCCTCGGCCTGGTTCCGTCAACCACGGACGCGGCGGCGTCCGCCGCCCCGAAGGTGACCAAGCTGTCGGTGAAAACCGGCCCCACTGCCGGCGGCACCAGCGTCGTGATCCGCGGGAAGAACTTCACCGCTGATGCCGTGGTGACGTTCGGGTCGACGCCGGCCACCTCAGTGCGCTTCGTATCCTCGAAGAAGCTGGTCGCAACCACACCGGCCAGCGCCGCGGGACGGACGGACGTGCGGGTGCAGACCGCGTCCGGACGCTCCAAGACCGGCAAGCGCTCCCGGTTCACCTTCATCGCACCTCCGGCGATCGCATCGCTGAGCACGACCGCCGGCCCAGTGAAGGGCGGGAAGCGGATCACGATCAAGGGGTCGGGATTCACGAAGGTCAGCAAGGTGCTCTTCGGTGGGGTCAAGGGCAAGAAGCTGAAGGTCAAGTCGTCGAAGAAGCTGACCGTGGTGGTGCCCGCCCGGCCGAACGGGTACGCGGAGGTGAAGGTCGTCGGACGCTACGGCACCTCAGCCGGCGCCCGCTACCTGTACGGCACCGCGCCCGCCGCCCCGCCGCTGGTCACCGGCGGCACCCAGCAGCTCGCGGTGGCCAGCTTCAACGTCACCGTCGCCACCGCCACGACAACCCCGACGGCCACCATGCGTCCGTGGGCCGAGCGGCGCAGCGCGGTCGCGGGACAACTCCTGCGGGAGGGCATCGATGTGGTTGGCGTCCAGGAGGCGTCCGCATCGGCCAGGCAGGTGCCCACTGGGGTCGCTCAGTTCCAGGACCTGACCAACCTGATGAACGAGCTCGGCGGGACGTACGCCCTGACCAATACCGCGGAGTACTGCGACGGCCCGGCTTACGCCAAGTGCCCCAACGGCGCTGGCCAGAGCGACCGGATCATCTTCAACACCAGCCGGCTGGCGCTGGATCGGCAAGGCTCGCGTTCGCTGGACGACCGGACCGACCGGAGCGGTTCGGCCCGGCACGTCACCTGGGCTCAGCTGACCGATCGCGTCACCAGCCGCAGCTTCTTCTTCGTCAGCACCCACCTGGAGCCGCTCGACGCCAAGGACGACGACGCCGAAGGCATCCGGCGATCCGAGGCGTTGCGCGCCGGGCAGGCAAGCTTGATCCTGACCGAGATCGCCGAGGAGAACACCGCGCGGCTACCGGTGGTCATGGTCGGCGATCTGGCTACCACCAAGTTCACTGACCTCAACGACAACGAAGCGACGAATTCCGCCCACCAAGCGTTCATCGACGCCGGCTACGCCGACCCGCTCGGCAACACCTATCGACTCAAGAGCCGCAACGACTCGGTCTTCGCGCAAAGCCTGGTCAACGCCCAGTACAGCAGCCTCAACGATTACCTGCCGGCACCGAAGACGCTGTCCGGTTACGAAATCGGCTCGTACATGGACTACATCCTGCTATCGAGCCGCAGCATCACCGCGCTGGAGTGGAAGACGGTGGTCGATCTGGACGCCGCCGGCAACTTCTCCGGCGTGATCCCGTCCGATCACAACCTGGTGAAGCTGACCGTCCTCCTGCCCTAGGGCAAGGTCAGCTGCAGCCGCAACGCACCATCGCCGCGGCCGTGCGGTCCAGCCAGTTGTAGGCCGTGGTCTGGCCGACGGTGTTGGTGGCCATCAGCGCGAACGCGAGCCGGGCGCCGTCCGCTGTGGTCAGGTAGCCGGCCAGCGCGGCGATTCCACGAAGCGTCCCGGTCTTGGCGTGCACGTTGCCGCGGCCGGCCTTCTCCGACTTGTCGTTGAAGCGGTCCTTGAGCGTGCCGTTCTGGCCGGCCACCGGCAGCCCCTGCGCCACCGCCGCGAGCCGCTCCGTGTTCAGCGAGAGCTGAACGGCGTGCGCCAACACCGATGGGGTCACGCGGGCGTCGCGGGCCAGGCCACTGCCGTCGTATAGCCGCATGCCGTCGGCCCAGAGTCCGTGGCCGCTCAGCCACTGCCGGGTCGCCGTGGCGCCGCCGGCGAAGGTCGCAGGCTGCCCGGACGCGAGCGCGACGTGGCGCGCCAGCATGTCTGCGGCGAGGTTGTCGCTGAGCTGCAGGGTGCGCGCGACGATCCGGCTCAGCGGTGCCGACTGCACACTGGCCAGCTCGGACGCGTCCGCTGGCGCCTTCGCCGCACCGGCCAATTTCACCGCGATACCCGCAGCCTTGAGCTTGGCAGCGAAGGCCTTTGCCGTAGCCAGTGCAGGATCGGGCGCAGCCTGCCACTTGTTCGCCATGCCCGAGCCGACCACCAGCGAGCTCACCCGAGCGGTGTAGCTGCGCCAGGTGGATTTCCACTTGGGGCTGTACCCGGCGCCGCTGAACAGCGACGCGTCGTAGCCCAGACTGACCTTCGCGACCCCGGACGCGGTCAGCGCCACAGCGGTCGCCTGGGCCAGTGCGGTCAGCGAAGCGGGCTTGTTGACCGACTTGGACGGCTTGATCGTGAGCAGCGGGTCGCCGCCGCCGACCAGAACGATCCGTCCTGAACCTGCGTCCACGACCTTGGTGGTGAAGGTGTGGTCGGCGCCGAGCAGATCGACGGCAGCAAGGCTGGTCAGAACTTTCATCGTGGACGCCGGTGCCACGGCCTTGTCGGGGCTGCGGCTGGTCAGCATCGAGCCGTTGTCAGCGAGCACGGCCACGCCGCCGGCCCCGATGCCACTGCGCGAAACCTTCTTCAGCTGCACCGACAACTTCTCGGGGATCGGGATCAGCGTGGGCTGGGGCGCAACCGGTGTGGTCGGGGACGCGTCCGCGCTTGGCACTGGTACGACCGCGGACGGCAGCACCTCGTTGGGGTTGAACGCCTGGGTCGAACAGCCGGCGAAAAGCAGCGCGGCCAGACACGCGGCGACGATCCGGAGCGGCCCGGCGGACCCACCGGCCGAGGAGCGCCACCTTGCTCGGGCAGCGGCTAACGATAGGCTCGGCTCACACATCGAGTACCAATCATGACAGAGAGGCTCAGATGACCGTGGATCGCCCTTCTTTCGCCCGTCCGAAGATCCAGCCCAGCCTGCATTTCGATGTCACTGTGGAGATCCCCAAGGGCACGAAGAACAAGTACGAGATGGATCACCACACCGGCCGGATCCGGCTCGACCGGACGCTGTTCACGTCCACCCAATACCCCAATGACTACGGGTTCATTGAGGGCACCCTCGGCCAGGACGGCGATCCGCTGGACGCGATGGTGCTGCTGCCGGAGGCGACGTTCCCCGGCGCGCTCATCGAGTGCCGCGCAATCGGGATGTTCCGGATGAAGGACGAGATGGGCGGCGACGACAAGGTGCTGTGCATCCCGGTGGCCGACCAGCGCCAGTCCAGCATCAAGGAACTCACCGACCTGCCAAGCCTGACGCTGCTCGAGATCGAGCACTTCTTCAGCGTCTACAAGGACCTCGAACCGGGGAAGTCGGTCGAAGGCGCCGTGTGGGTGGGCCACGCCGAGGCCGAGGTCGAGATCAGGGCCAGCTGGGCACGCGCTCGCGGCACCTCGTATGAGAACGAGTTCACCCGGGAGTGATCCTCCCTGGCGACTGAATGGCGACTCGCGGCGAACCGAAGGCTCACCGGCTCTATTTGTTGCGCCATGCCGAGGCCCTGAGCGTCGGTCCGGATTGGCGCGACGCCAGCCGCGAGTTGTCTGCGCGCGGACGGACGCAGGCGCGAGCGGTCGGTGAGAAGCTGGCGAGCCAGCCGGTGGAGTTGGTGCTCTGCTCGACGGCGATCCGGGCGCGACAGACCGCCGAACTGCTGAAAATACCGGCGCCGATCCGGCACCTCGATCGGCTCTACAACTGTGGCGTCCGGCAGTTGCTTGCCGAGGTGGCCGGCGTATCCGACCTGGTGCGGACGGTGCTGATCGTGGCTCACGCACCCGGGATTCCCGGTCTGGCGGCGGGCCTGGCTGATCCGGAAACCTCCGACCCAGCCGCCTTGGACCGGATTCAGTACAACTACCCCCCGGCCACGCTGGTCGGTCTGGAGTTCCAGGGCAGCTGGTCCGAACTGGTGGACGCCCGCCTCTTCCTCGCCCACACGCCCTGAGCGGTCTTGCCGATCGGGTGCCGAGGCCGGACCGTTGGGGTTACTCGAACAGGGCGCGGGCGATCCAGTCACCTTCGGGGAAGCCGCCTGGGATCGCGAATACGGCGGATCCGATGGCGTGGGTCCAGTCGTTCAGAGCGTCGCCTGAGTCCAGGCGGTTCTGGATCGGGACGAACTGCTGGGCGATGTTCGCCTGGAAGGATTGGAAGACCAGTCCGGCGCTGGTCACCGGGCGGCCGTCGACCACCTCGGTGTGGGTGTAGTTGACGCCACGCCTGGCGATCCGGCGATTGTCGTTCTCGTCCGGGTGGGAGCGGCGCGCGTGCGCGTCCACGGGGATCACCGGACGGCCATCGGCGTCCGTCGCCACCAGGTCGAGGGCGTCGGTCTCGTGCTGCCCGGTCAGCGGGGCGCCGTTGTCCAGGCGCCGGCCGATCACCTTCTCCTGACGCTCGCGAGTGGTGCGATCCCAGAAGTCGAGGTCCATCTCGATCCGCCGAACCACCAGCGTCGTCCCGCCCACGAACCAGGGCAGCGGGTCGGTGGCCCAGACGGTCGCGTCCAGCAACTCTCCAGCTGGATTCCCCGAACCGTCCACCTGGCCGAACAGGTTGCGTCCGGTCACCGGCGCGCCGGACGCGTCCACTCCCCGCCAGGAGCCGGACTGAACCCACGCCACTTCGGCAAAGCTCGCTGCGTCCCGGGTCAACCGCCGTGCCGCGTAGTCAACCGTCGTGGCGTCGTCCGCGGCGACGATCGCCAGCACATCGCCGCCGTTCCAGCGCTCCTGGAGCCGGTCGTGCTGCATGGCCGGAATCTCCACGAACCCGTCCGGGCGCTTGCGCTCCAGCCCGGGGAGGGAGAACACCCGCGGACCGAGCCCGACGGTCACCGAAAGCGACACCCCCGCCTGCGCTAGCTCAGGCGTGGGATCGGCCGGAACCGGCTTGCCGGCCATCAGCGGAGGAATGTCGCCGCTCCACAGTTTGAGCAGCTTCTGCAGCGAGTCCACCGACGGCTGCAGCAGCCGGAACGACACCAATTGGGTGAACGCCGGCGTGCGGGTCACGATGCCGGCCTGGTGGACGTCGTGCGGCGAATAGGTCTGCCGGGTCACCGCCACCGGCACGCTCGGCGCAGGGGCGGACGCACGTCCGCCACCGAAACCCGCGAGCGCACCAACACCTGCCGCCCCGGCGTAGCCGAACAGGTGTCGCCGGTCGACCCCGGAAGGCTCGGAGGATTGCTCGGTCATCAGCTCGATGGGGTCGGGGACGGGCTGTGGTAATGATCCTCCTCCTCGACGAAGTCCTTCACCGGTGCCGTGACCGGCAGCGAACTCCCGTCCGAGAAGTGCAGGGTGAGGTTCACCGAATCGCCGACCGCGAACTCGCGCGACAGTCGCATCAGCATGACGTGGTAGCCGCCTGGGGTCAGGTGCAGATGACCGCCGGCCGGCACCAACGCGCCGTCCTTGGCCTCCTGCATCATCATCTTGTCGCCCGACTTCACCATCTCGTGAATTTGCACCATGCCGGCGTCCGCGCAGTCAGCCGAGACCAACCGCACATCGGCCGCGCCCGGATTGACAACCGTCAGGAACGCGGCGGTCATGGACGGATCCTTGGCGCCCGTGGTGGTGCGCACCCATGGGCTCTCGACCATCAGGGCGGCCGCAGCGCTCGGCGTTGCGCTGCTCGCGCATGCGGCCAGGGGCGCCACCAGGACCGCCACCAACATCATCAGCACTCGACGCATCTGAACTCCTATTCCGTCGTCCAAGCATGCCTCAAGCCGGACCCCACGGAGTCATTGAACTGGAAGACTTAGCCGGGCGGCGCCGAGCGCTAGCCGCAAGCATCGAGCCCTAGCCACTGGTGCTGGCGCTCGAGCGCTAAGGCTGGCGTTCAGATCGAGGCGTCCGCATCAGCCACTGAAACTTCTGAAGAAGCCCGTGTCGATACCCCAACCCGTATAGGCTGAAGACGTCGGCAACGCAGCCGCAGAAGGAGCACCAATGGCAGAGGTAGTCATCCTAGGAGCCGGAGTGTCCGGCCACACCGCAGCCCTGCACCTACGCAGAATGCTCGGTCGCAACCACACCATCACCGTGGTTTCGCCGAACTCGCAGTGGAACTGGATCCCGTCCAACATCTGGGTGGGCGTCGGCGAGATGAGCAAGAAGGACGTCGTCTTCCCGCTCGCGCCGGTCTACCAGCGAAAGGGCATCCAGTTCCGCCAGGCGAAGGCAGTAGCGATCCGCCCTGCCGGCGACACGCACGACGGCCGTGGCGCGGTGGACATCGAGTACACGTCGAAGGAAAAGTCCGGTCAGGCCGACCAGTTGCGCTACGACTACCTGATCAACGCCACCGGTCCGAAGCTCCGCTTCGAAGCCACCGAGGGCATGGGACCGGACGGACACACGGTGTCGGTCTGCACTGCCGACCACGCCATGGAGGCGGCCGAGAAGCTGCGCGAAGTGATCGCGGTGCTCAAGAGCGGCAAGCCGCAGACCCTCGTGGTGGGCATGGGTCACGGCACCTGCACCTGCGAGGGAGCGGCGTTCGAGTACGTCTTCAACGTCGACCACGAGTTGCGCGAAGCCGGCGTCCGCGACCTGGCCCGCGTGGTCTACCTGACCAACGAGGCAGCGCTGGGCGACTTCGGCGTCGACGGGATGGTCTTCGACCAGCAGGGTTTCCAGACCACCAGCGAACTGTGGACGGGTTCTCTGTTCCGCGAACGCGGCGTCGAGGTCATCCTCGGTGCGCACGTGCAGAAGGTGGAGGCCGGGCTGATCCACTACGAGACCCTGGACGGCGCCACGTACACTCTCGACTTCGACTTCGCGATGCTCATCCCGCCGTTCGGCGGGGTGCCACTGAAGGCCTACGCACCCGATGGCAGCGACATCACCAGCGAACTCTTCGCACCCAGCGGCTTCATGAAGGTGGACGCCGACTACACCGCCAAGCCCTATGCGGAATGGCGCGCCGAGGACTGGCCGACCACCTACGCCGCTCCCGGGTACGACAACCTGTGGGCGGTCGGGATTGCGTTCGCACCGCCGCACCAGATCTCGAAGCCGCTGAAGACCCCGAACGGGACGATGATCGCGCCCTCGCCGCCACGCACCGGCATGCCATCCGGCGTAATGGGCAAGACCGTCGCCAAGACGATCGCCGACCGCATCCGGCACGGCGCGGACGCCCCGGCGCACACCGCGTCGATGGCGCGGATGGGCGCAGCCTGCGTCGCGTCCGCAGGGACGGGGTTGACCAAGGGCTCGGCTGCCGCGATGACGATGCTGCCAGTGGTGCCTGACTACCAACGCTTCGCCACCGGCCGGGACGAGAAGGAGACCCGCGGCGAACTCGGCCTGCACGGCCACTGGGTGAAGCTGATGCTCCACTACCTGTTCCTCTACAAGGCCAAGGCCCTGCCGGGCTGGCAAATGATTCCGGAGTGATCATGACTGAGTCGAACCTGCCCGCTCCCGAGCCGGTCGCCGATCTGTCCAAGTCGCCGCTGCCGACCGCGAAGACGCTGCGCGGCCGGCAGAACCTGCTCGGTCAGTTCCTGCGCTTCATCGCCTTTGAC
>DAOPRQ010000079.1:7163-10457 GCA_035349055.1 Propionicimonas sp. | reverse complement strand
CTGGTCGAGGTGAACCCCCTGGTGAAGACCGGGTCTGGGCAGATCGTCGCGCTCGATGGCAAGGTCTCCCTCGACGCGAACTCAGCTTTCCGGCATCCCGAGTGGGCCGACTACGCCGACGAGTCCTCCGACGACCCGCTGGAGGTGAAGGCGCGGGCAAAGGGCCTCAATTACGTGAAGCTGGACGGGTCGGTCGGCGTGATCGGCAACGGCGCCGGGCTGGTGATGAGCACCCTCGACGTGGTCGCCGCGGCTGGTGCCGACCTGCCCGGCACGCCGCGTCCGGCCAACTTCCTGGACATCGGCGGCGGCGCGTCCGCGCAGGTGATGGCCAACGGTCTTGACATCATCCTTTCCGACCCGCAGGTGAAGGTGGTGTTCGTCAACGTGTTCGGTGGCATCACGGCCTGCTCCGAAGTGGCCAAGGGCATCATCGACGCGCTCGCCATCCTCGGCGACCGGGCCACTCGTCCGATCGTCGTGCGCCTGGACGGGAACGCGGTCGAGATCGGCCGGCACATGCTGGCCGAAGCGGCGCACCCGCTGGTCGAACTGGTGTCCACCATGGACGAAGCGGCCCGGCGGGCCGCCGAACTCGCCGCAGCCGAATAAGGAGAGCTGAGCATGTCGATCTGGTTGGACCAGCGCTCCAAGGTCATCGTGCAGGGCATGACCGGCGCGGAGGGTCGTAAGCACACCCAGCGGATGTTCGGTGCGGGCACCCGCATCGTCGGCGGCGTCACGCCGGGCAAGGGTGGGCAGTCGGTGGTCTTCGAGGAGGACCCGGTACCAGTCTTCGACACGGTGGCGGACGCGAAGGCCGCCACCGGCGCGAACACGTCCGTGGTCTTCGTGCCGGCAAAGTTCGCCCGGGCGGCGGTGATCGATGCGGTGGACGCGAACCTCGACCTCACCGTGGTGATCACCGAAGGCATCCCGGTGAAGGACACCGCCGAGTTCGTCGCCTACGCCCGGCAGCAGGGACACACCCGGCTGATCGGCCCGAACTGTCCCGGCCTGATCAGCCCAGGGAAGTCGAACGTGGGCATCATTCCGCCGAACATCGCCGGCGCAGGCCCGATCGGCCTGGTGTCGAAGTCGGGCACGCTGACCTACCAGATGATGTTCGAGCTTCGGGACATCGGCTTCTCGACCGCGGTCGGCATCGGCGGTGATCCGGTGAACGGCAGCACCCACATCGACGTCCTGGCCGCCTTCGAGGACGACCCCGACACCAAGGCGATCGTGCTGATCGGCGAGATCGGCGGCGACGCGGAGGAGCGGGCCGCCGCCTACATCGCCGAGCACGTCACCAAGCCCGTGGTCGGCTATGTCGCCGGCTTCACCGCCCCGGTTGGGAAGACCATGGGCCACGCTGGTGCGATCGTCACCGGCTCCGCAGGCACGGCGCGGGCCAAGAAGGCCGCGCTGGAGGCATCCGGCGTCCGGGTGGGCCGGACGCCCAGCGAGACCGCGGCCCTGCTACGCGAGATCGTCGCCGGCCTGGGTTGAGTTCGCTCGGAACGAGTTGCGGGTTCGTCCGAGCGGCCACGGGTCGGTCAGGGGCCCAGCACAGTCAGCGGCACGACCATGACGCCGTCGGGCCGCCGGTGCGCCACTCCGCTCGGGGTGACGACGACACACGCCGATGGGGGCCGGGAGACTTTGGCGGTTACTCGAAGCAGATTCGCAGCTGCCGCGTCCACCTGTGCCGGGCCGAGCTTGACCTCGACCGCCAGCCAGCGACCGTCGGACGCCTCGACTACCGCGTCGATCTCATCGCGTGCTTTTGCATCGCGATAGTGGAAGACGCCGCGCGAGTCTGCCGCTTGGGCATAGACCCGCAGGTCGTGGACCACCTGAGACTCGAAGATGAAGCCGAGGGTAGGGGGCTCGCTCAGTAGGCGATCGGTTCCCGCGCTGAGCAGTGCTGCGGCCAGCGAAGGGTCGGCCAGATGCCTGGACGGAGTTTGCAGTAACGCCGTCCGTGATCGAAGGGACGGCGACCAGGCGGGCTGGTCCTCGACGAGATAAAGCCTCTGGGCGAGGTCGTGGAGCTCGGGAACCGCGGCAGCGCCTATGTTCGTGAACTTCTCGTTCATGCGCCGGGTGATCGCAGCGTAGCTTGCTGGTTGAGCAGTCAGCCCCGCCAGCGCGCGTAGGAAGGCGACTAACCGGCGAGGATCGCGGCGCGGGCCGGCGACTGTGACGAAGTCGTGTTCGGCGATGTCGGTCACGTAGGAGGTTGCCCTGGCGATAGCTGCGGGCTCATCGGCGTCCAGCCACCCAGGCCATCCTCCACGCACCAGCCGCTGAACCACTCCACGGAAGTCCGTCGCTGACTCTGCCATTCTCAGGTCACCTTCAAACAGCCCGGCGAGCGACACCGCACTCGTCGATTCGCCCGTCTCCGCGAGTGACATCGTCCGTACGGTCACTTGGCGGAATCGTCCGGCACCGGAGTGCAGCAGTCGGTCATCGTCGGGCCAGGCCGACCCGGTCATGATGAACTGACCGCTGGCTCGGCGATCGTCGACCGCGTGGCGCACTTCGTTCCACAGTTCGGGGACTACCTGCCACTCGTCAAGCAGCCGGGGCGTCGCGCCGTCCAGGGCGGAGCCGGGCTGCGTCCTCGCCAGGGCGGCCCGAGGATCGGCGGAGTCAAGGCGCAACTCGGAAGCCGCCAGGCGGAGAGCCGATTCGGTCTTTCCCACCGCGCGCGGACCGCGAAATACGACTGCGCCAGCACTGGCGACGGCACGCTCGGCCTGGGCGTCGATGATCCGGGGAACATACCAAGTCACAGACGCCAGCATAGGCAAGGATAGGGGATAACTCCACCAGCTCTTGATGGATTACTCCACCTCTGCCTAGTGGATTACTCCACTGATCTGCGGCCGATCAGCTGCTCTACTGACCCGCTGGCCGGCACGGACGGCCAGTTCGCGCGCCAGGCGTCGTCGTCGCTGAAGTCGAAGCTGCTGGACGGGCTGGCCAGCAAGTAGACCACACGGGTGGTCCCACGGTCATGACTGCTCTCGGAAGGGCCCATGCCCGTGCCCGTGCTTACCGCGCCCGCGGACCCTCCTTGGCCGAGAGGTCGACCGTCCGCATCTGGAGTTCGAGGGGGGCCCAGCTGAGCCATCGCAGCCGTGCCCCGCTCACGAACTGTCGCGTATACGTAGGAGCAATAGTGAAGGTCGTACACTTTCTGGTTGACGGCGGCATGCCTGCGTCTTCGATACTGGACATAGGAGTGCGACGGTGCACTCGAACCCACCCAGAGGGAAGTGT
>DAOPRQ010000079.1:0-7063 GCA_035349055.1 Propionicimonas sp. | reverse complement strand
GTACTGGTGGAATCTCACCTGCCCAAGTGGCTACCGCGCCGACGTGACGATCTGGCTGGAGGAGAAGCTCAACGGCACTTGGTACTTTCAGGGCAGCGCGGTAACCGGAAAGAACCGGGCACCAGGGAGCGGGAGCACTCAGCGAGTCAACAACAAGGTGAAGTGTGTGAACTCCAGCAGTCACCAATGGCGGTCCATAATCCTTGCGGACATCGTTGGGCACGCAGACTCCGCCCCGCTTGCGTACACAGTGGATCGGACTCTCTCCTGCTATTGAGCAACTGGTTGAGTGCGTTGCCTCAGACCATCTTTCGAGCGAGCGGGCAGCTGTCGATGACTGAACCAGAGGGGGTATGCCGTATGAGCGTCGACGGCGAGCTGTGGGACGTGAGCCACCGTGGAGACGGTCAATATGATCTCAGCTGGACTAGGGAGAACAGCCCCAACTATGGCTTTTCGATGAACTTGGGCGGACGGGAAGCAGAGATGACACCGCAGATACTGGAAGATGTCATCCGCGAGTTCATGGACAATATCAACCCTGAGACGGGCTACCTCGATTGAGTCAGGCCAGGTAGCGGCAGGTGCTGCTCCTCTTTTGTGGCGCGGGTCCGACCACGCTGCCAGCTCAGCTGCTCTGACTGACCCGCTGGCCGGCGCGGACGGCGAGTTGGCGCCAGTCGTCGTCACTGAAGTCGAAGCTGCTGGACGGGTTGGCGAGCAGGTAAACCATGCGGGTGTCCACGGTCAGCACCGCGACCCGGAAGGCCACGGTGGTCGTGCCAGTGCTCTGGGTGACCAGGTAGGTCGAGCCCGCAATCTTGGCGCCGTTGACCCCGGTGCCCTTGATGCTCGGACCTTCGGTCACCTTCGCGGTCGGTGCCCGGTCGGGGCATCCATCGATGTTCTTGGCCAGCTTGTCGCGCAGGTTCGTGGCGGCCTTGGCCGCGCTGAAGCTGTACACCGCCTGGTCGATGCCGAAGCCGGACGGCGCCTTTGCGTCGTCAGCCAAGAGGAAGGTGCGCTGGCCGACGCTGGTGGTGCCGGTGACCGCGTTCAGGTCAATGACCTCGCACTGGCTGCCGATCAGGTGCAGCGTGGTCGCCGGATCGGTGGCTCCCCAGCGGCCGGCGGCCGGGGTGATTCGGGGCAGGTCGGCCGCCACCAGCCAGCCGGGCAGTGCGCCGGCGGCCGGCACGTCCGCTGCGACCGAGATGCTGCTCGGGCAGGTGCCCTCGGAGCCAGTGCACTGGCGGTTCTGCGAAGCCGCGGAAGCGCTGGCCACCGCGGCGGCGTTCACATCGTCGGTGCTGGTGATCACATCGAGCAGGCCGACCGTCCGGCCGGTCCGGGTGAGTTGGAGGGAGTGGTATTCGTTCGCCTCGTTCTGCACGGTCACCCGGACGGCGTCGGCCGAATCGGCGAGCCCACTGATCGAACTCGCGCCGGTGATCAGCGCGGTGGTCTCCGGACAGGTGCCGGCCTCGGCCAGCCGAATCTGGTAGGCCGCGGTCGCGGTCGCCACATCCGCGTAGGTGTCGACCACGTTCACCACCGCTGCGGTGCCAACGGTGATCTTGCGGTTCACGCTGCGCTGCGCTTCGGGCAGGCCGTCGCTTTCAGCGGGCAGGCAGATCGGCCGCGCGCCATCTGCGGTCGTGATTCCGGAAGCCCAGTCCAAGCCGGCGAGGTTGCCCAGATCTTCGGGGGTGACCAGCGGGTCGAGGGCTGCCGCGGTGGCACTTGTCGTCGGCGCACCGCTCGGAGCGATCGAGTCCAGCGTGAGCAGGTAGACCACCCCGGACACCAGCACCGCGAACGCGGCCAGTGCGCCAAAGATGATCAGCAGATGCTTGCGATTGCGCTGCTTGGTCTTCGACTGCGCCGCCTTGGCCGGCTCCGCCGCGTCCGCCCTGGTTGCCGTGAGCGCGTCCACGGTCACGCTGGGCGGGGCGGTCGGGCGACTCGGCGCCGGCGGGATTGCCGGTTCGATCGCCGGGTTCGGTGAAGTCGGCGAGAGCGGGCTGGCTGCCGAGCGGCGAGGGGCGGCCCACGCGTATTCCAACGGTTCGGTGGAGGCCGAGAACCGGCGTCCGGACGCGGGCGGCAGTGCGGCCTCCGGATCGGGCAGCACCGGCATCGGCGGCGGGACGGGGGTGGTCGACTCCACGTCGAGCGGATCACCGGCGCTGCTCGCGCTCGCGGGCGTGGCCGCAGATGCCCTGGCCGGAATGGGGTCGCCTGCACTCAACTCGGCAGGGCTCGCGGGGCTGCCGGCGCTGTCCGGCGAAAGCGGACTCATGGCCAGGCGGCGCAGCACTACCGTGTTCTCGCCGGCGTCTTCGTCGTCGTCGATACCGTCGCCGAAGTCGGCGAAGCCGTAGCGCGCGTTACCGGTTGTGTCGTCGTCGAGCGGAGCCAGCGCCCTTCTTGGCGTGGACGAATTCTCTGCTGTCACGCTTGCTTTCCCTTGACCGTTCCGGAGACGACCTAGCCAGTCTAGCCATCCGCTGGCGTGTCCCACCTTCGGTCGCGCAACTGGTGGGTCAGCATGGAGAGACCATGCCTAGTCCCAAACGCCGTGCGACCGAACGCGTCCAGTTCAGCGTCTCCAGCGCTCGAACGGTGCGAATCCCTGTCACCGACGCGCCGCCGCTCTTCCCTTGGCCGGTGGCCGCGATCGGCGGCGGGCTGCTGGCCGGGCTGGCCGGTTCGCTGCTCCTGGCGGGTGTGGTGATGGTCGCCTGGTTCAGCGCGATCGCCATCGAACTACCCGCGGTGCTCGCCTTCGCCGCCCAGTCCTGGCTGCTCGCACACGGTGGTGTGCTGCCCATCGGTGGCAGCCAGATCACCCTGGTGCCGCTCGGGCTCACCTTCCTGTTCGGTGCGCTCTGCGCTGCGATCGGAGGCTTCGCCTACCGCCAGGGACGCCAGGCCCGCACCGGCGAGCCCACCCGCGGCCAGCAGACCGCTCTCGTGCTGGGCTCGATCGGACAGGTCGCTGCCGGCTACCTCGCCTACACCGTGCTGGTGGCCTGGACGCTCGCCGGAACGGCCGGCATCCTGCGGCCGGCGCTGGGCGCTCTCGCGGTGAGTGTCGTCGGGGCCGGCATCGGGGCCCTGACCGCGTCCGGACAGCGATTGGACGCGATCGGGCCGAGCTGGGTACGTCGCTCGATACGTGGAGCGGCCGCTGGAATGCTCGGGCTAATCATCGCCGGCAGCGTGGCTCTCGGCACCGCGATGCTGCTGGGCGAGACCCGGATCGCCGCGCTGGAGGCCGGACTCAAGTTCGACAACGGCGGCCTGTTCGTCTGGTCGCTGGTCGCGCTGGCCTACCTGCCGAACCTGTTGGTGTGGTCGCTGGCCTGGGTGCTCGGTGGCGGGTTCACGGTAGGCACCGGGTCGCTGGTGTCGCTGTGGACGACCCAGTTGGGCATGCTGCCGGCCGTCCCGGTCTTCGGAGCCCTCCCGCCGGCCGGGGTCGCGTCCGATTGGCTGCTGGCCTGGCTGGTGCTGGGCGTTTCAGCCGGAGCCGTCGCCGGGGTGGTGGTCGCGAGCAAAGGACGGACGAGTGTGGTCGGCGTTCTCGGTTCCGCCGTGCTGGCCGGACTACTGGCCGCGCTCGGCTACCTGGCCTGGGCTGCGGCCGGCCGGGGTGATCTCGGCATCCTGCGGCTGGTCGACCTCGGGCCCCGACTGACGGAAAGCGCCGTGATCGGGGCGCCGTTGCTGGTGCTCAGCGCGGCGGTCGGCGGGCTGGTGGCGTGGTTCGTCCGCCGTAGGCGCTCTCGGGCTTGAGCCGTCCGGGGTTCGATAGGCTCGACCGCATGCCGAAGCGCCTGGTCGTCCTGGTCTCGGGCTCTGGCACCCTGCTGCAGGCACTCCTGGACGCGTCCGCCGCCGGCGAGTTGAGGGCGGTGGTTGCGGCCGTCGGCGCCGATCGTCCGGACGCTTACGGGCTGACCCGAGCGGAAGCCGCCGGCGTGCCCACCTTCGTGCATCCGCTGACCAAGGGCGCCGACCGCGCCGCCTGGGACGCGGAACTGACCGGGCTCGTGGCCGCCCACGAGCCCGAACTGATCATCAGCGCCGGCTTCATGAAGCTGGTCGGTCCGGCGTTCCTCGCCCGCTTCGGCGGCCGCATGATCAACACCCACCCGGCCCTGCTGCCGTCCTTCCCCGGCATGCACGGCGTCCGGGACGCGCTGGCGCACGGTGTGAAGGTGACCGGCGCGACCGTGTTCCTGGTTGACGAAGGCGTCGATTCGGGCCGGATCCTGGCCCAGGAAGCCGTCCCGGTGCTGCCGGACGACACCGAAGAAGTCCTGCACGAACGGATCAAGATCGTCGAGCGGCGCCTGCTGGTCGACACCGTCAACGAACTCTGCCAAGGGGATGCATGAACGACCTGCTGCCAATCCGCCGCGCCCTGGTTTCGGTCTACGACAAGACCGGCCTGATCGAACTCGGCCAGGCACTGGTGGCCTCGGGAGTTGAGCTGGTCTCGACTGGGTCGACCGCATCGACCCTGGCCAACGCCGGTTTGCCGGTGACACCGGTGGAGCAGGTGACCGGGTTCCCCGAATGCCTGGACGGCCGGGTGAAGACCCTGCATCCGCACATCCACGCCGGCATCCTGGCCGACCGGCGGCTGGAGTCCCATCGCCAGCAACTCGACGAGCTGGGCGTAGCGCCGTTCGACCTGGTGGTCTCGAACCTTTACCCGTTCACGCAGACCGTCGCTTCGGGTGCCGCCGTCGGCGAGTGCGTGGAGCAGATCGACATCGGCGGGCCGTCGATGGTGCGGGCCGCGGCCAAGAACCATCCGTCCGTGGCGATCATCACCTCACCAGCGCAGTACGCCGAACTCACCGCGGCCCTGGCTGCGGGTGGATTCACCCTGGCGCAGCGGCAGGCTCTGGCCGCCGCAGCCTTCGTGCACACCGCCACCTACGACGTCGCGGTGGCGTCCTGGATGGGCTCGGTGCTTACCGATTCGTCCGGCGGCGACGGCTTCCCGGCATGGATCGGCGGCACCTGGGACAAGGTCGGCACGCTCCGCTACGGCGAGAACGCGCACCAGGGGGCCGCGCTGTACGCCCAACCGTCCGGGCCGGCGGGGCTCACCCAGGCCGAGCAGCTGCACGGTAAGGAAATGAGCTACAACAACTACACCGACGGTGACGCGGCCTACCGTGCGGCCTACGACTTCACCGAATCGGCGGTGGCGATCATCAAGCACGCCAACCCGTGCGGCATCGCGGTCGGCGCGGACGTCGCCGAGGCGCATCGCAAAGCCCACGCCTGCGACCCGGTCTCGGCGTTCGGCGGCGTGATCGCCACGAACCGTGAGGTGAGCGTCGAACTGGCCGAGCAGGTGGCCGAGATCTTCACCGAGGTGATCATCGCCCCCGGCTACGCGGACGGGGCCGTCGAAGTGCTGGCCCGCAAGAAGAACGTGCGCGTACTGGTGGCGCCGCCGTATCCGCAGCGCAGCGTGCAACTGCTGCCGATCTCCGGTGGTGCGCTGCTGCAGCGTCCGGATCGAATCGATGCCCCCGGCGACGACCCGGCGAACTGGCAGTTGGTTGCCGGCGAGGCAGCGGACGCGGCCACGCTCGCCGATCTCGAGTTCGCCTGGCGGGCCTGCCGGGCGGTGAAGTCGAACGCGATCCTGCTGGCGTCCGGTGGGGCGTCGGTCGGGGTGGGCATGGGCCAGGTGAACCGGGTCGACTCCTGCAAGCTCGCGGTCGAGCGGGCCGGGGAGCGCGCGCGGGGTTCGGTGGCCGCGTCCGATGCGTTCTTCCCGTTCGCGGACGGGCCGGCGATCCTGATCGAGGCCGGGGTGCGCGCGATCGTGCAGCCGGGCGGCTCGGTGCGGGACGCGGAGACCATCGCTGCCGCTGAGGCTGCCGGGGTCACGATGTACCTCACCGGCACCCGTCACTTCTTCCACTGAGGCTCGGTATGACTGCACGAATCCTGGACGGCCGGGCGGTAGCGGCCACGATCAAGGGTGAACTCGCGATGCGGGTGGCCGCGCTGGAATCTCGCGGCGTCCGGGCCGGCCTGGGCACGGTGCTGGTCGGCGACGACCCCGGTTCGCGCAGCTACGTGGCCATGAAGCACCGCGATTGCGCCGAGATCGGCATCGAGTCGATCCGGGTCGACCTGCCCGCGGACGCGTCCGCCGAGCGGGTAGCCGCCGCGATCACCGGGCTGAACGAGAACCCGGCCTGCACCGGCTACATCGTGCAGCTGCCCCTGCCGCGGCACCTGAACGAGAACGCGATGCTCGAACTGATCGATCCGGACAAGGACGCGGACGGGCTGCATCCGATCAACCTGGGCAAGCTGGTGCTGAACGAGCCGGCGCCGCTGCCGTGCACGCCGCGCGGGATCGTCGAACTGCTGCGGCGCCACGACGTGCCGCTGGCCGGGGCCGAGGTGTGCGTGGTGGGTCGTGGTGTCACCGTGGGACGGCCGATCGGGCTGATCCTCACCCGGCGCAGCGAGAATTCCACGGTGACGTTGTGTCACACCGGGACGCGGGACCTGGCCGCACACACCCGGCGCGCGGACATCGTGATCGCCGCAGCGGGTGTGCCCGGGCTGATCTCGGCGGCCATGATCGCCGAGGGCGCGGTGGTGCTCGACGTGGGCGTCAGCCGGGTCGACGGCAAGCTGGTCGGCGATGTGGCGGCCGACGTTCTGCAGAAGGCGTCGTGGGTGGCGCCGAACCCCGGTGGTGTCGGGCCCATGACCAGGGCGATGCTGCTTTCCAATGTGGTCGACCGTGCGGAAGCATTGGCAGGGTGACCACGCCCACCGACCCGCGTCCGCCGAAGACCTTCATGCAGCAGGTGCTCGGCCAATGGCCGCTGGCCGGAGTGCTCACCGGCGTGGCTCTCGGCCTGGTGGTGGTCGCGTTCGGACACTGGCGGGCCGGTAGCACCCTGATCGGCGCGGCCATCACCGCCGGAGGCCTGCTGCGGCTGCTGCCCCAGACCCGGGTCGGCCTGTTGGCTGTGCGCAGCCGAGCGATCGACTCGATCCTGCT
>DAOPRQ010000078.1:0-10551 GCA_035349055.1 Propionicimonas sp. | reverse complement strand
GTGTCCTTGCCGATGAACAGCGGACCGGTGACGCCCTGGCTGGCCCGGTACTCGACGATCGCCTGCGTCGTGGCCGCGATGTGCGCGTCGTTGAAGGCCGCGTCGAGCGCGGAGCCGCGATGCCCGGACGTGCCGAACACGACCTGCTGGTCGGGGTTGTCCGGATCGGGCACCAGGTCGTGGTAGGCCCTGAGCAGGGCGTCGACGTCAATCAGGTCTTCGGGCAGTGCAACCTGCCCGGCGCGTTCGTGTGCCATGGGGCCATCCTGCCGCCTAGGAGTCTGCTGAACAATGCTGTTCCGAGCGAGGACGTGCTGGGCGGGATGAGCTGCAAGGCCACATCTGGGGTCTGTAGTGGGCCTACCGACCCAAGATGTGGCCGCAGCAGATCGCCCGCCCAGTGCGCCGCAGCCGGGACATGATTGTTCAGCAGGCTCCTACGTACGACAGTGGGGAACCGCCGGACCACATTCGCACCGCTTCGGTACGGCTGGCAGAATGCTTGCTTGTGACTTCAGCTGGCTTTCACCCGTCCCGCGCCATGGATCTATCGGGCATCGTCGCCGCCGCCAAGGCGCCGCCGCCACCGTCGGGCGCGACCTATGTGCTCGAAGTGGACGAGCGCAACTTCGAAGCGGTGATCGGCGGCTCGGTGAAGTACCCGATCGTGCTCGAACTCACCTCGCCGCGGGCCAACGCGCAGGCGCTGTCGGACGCGCTCACCGAGCTCGCCAACGAGGCCGGCGGGGCGTACCTGCTGGCTCGGGTCAACGTGGACGCGTCGCCCCAGATCGCGGCCGCTCTTGGCATCCAGGCGGTTCCGGCGGTCATCGGTGTGGTGGCCGGTCAGCTCGCGCCACTTTGGCAGGGTACGAAGGACAAAGCCGAGGCCAAGGCCTATCTCGCGCAGTTGCTGCAGGCCGCCGCGGCCAACGGGGTCACCGGCCGCGCCGAACCGGCCAGCATCGATGCAGACGCCGGGCCGGACCCGCGATTCGCCGCGGCGGACGCAGCACTCGCCTCCGGCGATTTCGAGACCGCCGTGGCCGAGTTCGACAAGCTGCTCGCGGCCAGCCCGAATGACACCGAAGCCAAGGCCGGACGCGCCCAGGCTGCCTTGCTGTCGCGTGCGGCGAAGCTCGATCCAGCCCAGGCGCTGGCCGCGGCGGACGCCAACCCGACCGATGTGGCGGCGCAACTGGCCGCAGCGGACGCCGAACTGCTGGGCGGTGCGATCCCGTCCGCGTTCGGACGGTTGATCGCCTTGATCCGTGACAGCACCGCAGCTGAGCGGGAGCAGGCTCGCGTCCGCCTGCTCGAACTGTTCGAGACCGTGGCTCCCGACGACCCGGCCGTGCTGAAGGCGCGGCGCGACCTGGTCAGCGCCCTCTTCTGACTGGCATGGGCTGGCAGAGAGCGCCGACTCCAGTGCCTACGGAGGGTCTCGTCGGGTTCGATTTAGGCTCGACTGGGGACAAGCCCGTGAGGCCTGCGCGCTCTCGGGCTGGGGGCAAGCGGACAGAAGAGTTGTCGTACACTTTGTGGTGAAATACATGAGCCTCGAACATTGAATTGCACTAGTTTCGGTGGCTATCTACCTACCGCCGAGATTAGGACGCTCATGATCCGAACACGCACCCTCATCGCCACGATCGCTGCAGCAATGGCGTTGGCCGTACCTCAGTCACCGATGGCCGTTGCTGATACTGCAGATCCTGTCGAGTCGTTGGCTGATCAGGTGGCCGCAGCGATCGAGACCAGTGAGCCGGTGATCTCTCCAACGCGTGGTGGCGCGGATCTCGTGGCCGAGTCGGCTAATGGTTCAGCGCAGGTTGCGCTTGCACTTGATGCTGAGGAGATCTCCTTGACAGACCTTAAGAGCGGAACGTCTGTGGCGATTGGGTTGCCGGTGGAAGCCGAAGTCGAGCGCCCCGCCGTCGCCCAGGACGGGACTGTCATCTACCAAGAATCGGGAGAGGGGGGCGTTGATATCGCCGCTCAGGTGATAGCGGACGGCTCGATTCGAGTCCAGACGATCATCTCGGACAGGACCTCTCCGCATGAGTTTAGCTATCCGCTGACACTGCCAGCCGGGACGATCTTGGAGTTGACCGACGATGGCGGAGTGCTCGCCTCCGACGCCCATGGAGGTTTCGTTGCTGGGGTGCGCCCGCCTTGGGCAAAGGACTCTCAAGGGAACGACGTAGCAACCGCTTATCGAATCGAAGGCAACACGATCGTTCAGACCGTGGCCGAATCAGATGCCCGTGTCTACCCTGTTGTAGCCGACCCGTGGCTCGGGATTGACCTCATCGAGAAGGTCACACGTGTCTGGGATAGCGCGAAGAAGGGCTACCGCTATTCAGTCTTCCCCACCTGGTGGGGTCGCGTTGGGGCGAGTCGCTTGGCGCGGGGGGATGCATGGTCAGAGACCAAGAAGAAGGGTGTTCCCCAAACGTCCACTCTAGAAAACCAGTTCCTGTGCCACTACGACAACCGGGTTCTCGTGGCGTTCAAGGGCTCGTGGAACCTTGAGGCGTACACGAAGGACAGAGGGTATTGGGGCTTCATGGCGAATCTCTGCAACTAAGCTGGCGATATGACGAGTTCAAGACGATCGTTGCTACCCAGGGCACTATGGCTCGCGTTCGGCTGCCTGGTGTTGGTGAGTTACGTGACTGGATTGGTCGCCGGTTTTCGCGCCGATGAACTCGCCGGCGCGCCACCTGCGCCGGCCGGGCTCGACCTGGCCGCACTGTCCACCATTACTTGGCTGACCGTGGGCTTGACCGTCGTAGTGGGCATCATGGCGTTGGTCATGACCGTGTCGCGCAGGAACGCGGGGAGCGCGCCGCGAATCTGATAGTCAGCGCCCTCTTCTGAGCAGGAGCAGCACGGCCGCCAGCAGGCTGGCGCCGAGAGTGGCCAGGTAGATGCCGCGGAAGCCCACGTTCAGCGTGGCGGCGAAGGTCTGCTCCAGCTTGGGAGCGCGCGCGTCGATCTCAGCGAGGTAGTCGGCCTTGGCGGTCTCGAAGGCCCCGGGGACGGCCGCGCACAGCACCGTCAGCTGACGCTTGGTCTCGGCCAGTTCGGTCATCGCGGTGCTCAGGTCGTCCCTGGCTTGCACCAGCTTCTTGCGGTCCTTCACCGCGCTGGCGCGCTTCGCCTCAACGCCGGTCAGCTGTTCGCGCAGCTTCGCGCGCTTGCTCACCGCGGACGCTCGCTGCGCAGTCAGTTGCTTTCGCTCGGCTCTCACCTTCTTGAGGTTCGCCTCCAGCGTGTTCCGCTTGGCCACCAGCGACGAGCGCGACTTCTTGGTGTCAGCGAGCTTGGCCTTGAGCGTCTCCAGCTGTGCCCGCATCGCCTGGGCAGGAGGTGGCTCGGGCGTGCCCGGCGGCAGCGTGGCCATCAGCTGGTCGTAGGCGGCCTGCAGCTGGGCGATCCCCCGCTGCTGGCCAGCGATGGCGTGGTCGAGCCCCTTGACGCCCTTGGTCATGCCGGCGATGGCCTTCTCCATGCCCTTGATGGCCTTCGCGGTGCCCGCCAGACCCGAGTCCATCCCGCTGATCGCCTTGGTGAGCCCGGCGATCCCAGAGCGCATGCCCTTGGCTGCTCTCTCCATTCCGGCGATGCCCTCGTCGATGCCGGCGACCGCGTCCACCAGCTTGGTGCGAGCGTGAGTCAGTTCGGTATGCGCGTCCGCCAGGCTGGCGAGCCCTTCGTCCACGCCCGCGGTGATGTCGGCGATCACGCCAGGCGTCTGCTCAGCGAACATGTGCTCGGCCACCACTTTGGTGCGCTCGGTGATGTTGGTCACGTCGGCGGTCTGCACCAGTTCGAGCAGGTCGTCGGGCAGCGTCGCGCTCCCGTCCATTGTGCCGATGTCGATCGTGGTCGCGCTGGTCAGGTCAGGGAACTCGACCCCGGCCAGCCGGTCCTCCAGCCGTTCGTCCGCCTTCAACTCGGCGAACTTGGCCTGCAGTTCGGCGGCGTAGGGGAGTGCCGGGGCGGCCACGGTGGTCGGTAGCTGGGCAGTTAGGGCGTCCGGCAGGGCAGTGCCGGCCTGCGCGAGGAAGCCGACCAGGAACGCCGGCGCGATGGTCGTGCCGATCGAGCGGACCAGCGACAGCGTGGCCAGTGCCGAGTTGGACTCCTCGGCCGGCGTCCGCTCCAACATCATGTAGTTCAACGGCGAGCCGATGGTGAAGCCCAACCCGAGCCCCATCAGCGCCAGGGTTGTGCAGACGCTTAACCAGGACGCGTGCGGAATGGCCCACCACACTCCGGCTGCCGCGGCTGCAGCCGACATCACCACGCCGAAGCCCAGCACGAGATTGGGCCCGAACCGGTCGGTCAGGCGTCCCGAAAGTGGCGCGCCGATCCCCGAGAACAGGCCGAGGATGATCACGAAGTAGCCGCCATCACCGGACGGGATCCGCAGCGCGTTCTCGGCGAACTGGGGTACGAAGATGACCCCCATCAGGATCACGCCGGACAGGAACGAGAGCGCAAGGGTGACCACCAGCGCGCCCTCGGTGAAGTAGCGCAGGTTAACCACCGGGTCGGCCGCCCGGCGCTCGGCGAGGATGAACAGCGGCAACAGCACGAGGAAACCGATTAGGTACGGGTAGACGTCGGTGCTCGTGACACTGTTGGCGAAGTCGAAGAAGTCGAGGTTTCTCAGGCCGTAAAGCAGGGACAGGATCATCGCGACCAGCAGCGTGATGCCCAGCAGATCGATCTTGGCGACCTGTTCGACCTTGTGGTTGGGCAGGAAGACCAGCCCGGCGATGATGATCGCGATGCTGATCGGCACGTTGACATAGAAGATGAACTGCCAGTTCGCGGTTCCGAAGATGTCCAGGATGAGGCTGCCTGCGCTCGACCCAAAGATGTTCGCCACGCCGTACACGCCGCCGACCAGGCCGAGAGCCATGCCCCGCTTCTCCGGCGGGAAGGACGTGCCGAACTCAGCGGTCGCGATCGGGACGATGCCACCGCCGCCGATGGCCTGGATCGCCCGCGCGATGAGCAGCAGTTCGAAACTGCCGAAGTCCTGGCTGAGCCCGCAAAGCAGCGACCCGACGCCGAAGAGGGTGATGCTGGCCAAATAGACCGGTTTGCGGCCGTAGCGGTCGGCCAGCTTGCCCATCACCGGGATCGCCGCGGCGTAAGCGAGGGTGTAAATGGTGAGCATCCAGATGCCGGTCTGCTCGTTCACGCCGAGGTCGTTCTGGATGATTGTCCGCGCGGGGGTAACGATGCCGGTGTCGATCGCGCCCATGAAAATGCCAAGCAGGTAGACCGCGGTCAACACGCCGAGGCGGCGCGCGGGCGCGCTGGCGGGTGCTGGCTGGGCGGTCAGGCTCAAGATCGCTCCGGTTAGTTAGTCTCAAGCGAACTATAGTGACCGGCTTCTGGGTCGGCGGGTGCCTGTCGAAGGTTGTGCCGGAGCTGTGCGGCCTTGACTGTGGCTGGGTGCACCGCGGACGGTGGGTGGAGCCACAGTTAATGGGCGCGCCGGGAACTCCCTCAAGCACCGCAATGCCAACTTCGCTCCCGAACGGGACCGCTGCTCCCGAACTCTCGGGAGCGGGAGTTCCGTTCGGGGCGCTGGCTGGGCTCGCTCCTCAGGGACCGCTTATGTCAGCTGATCCGTTGGCCGGCTTCGAGGTAGAGCGTGCGGCCTTCGGCTCGGGCGGCCAAGGCGGCCAGTAGGCGGCCGCGGGCGAACGGAGCCATCCGCTCGGCGGCGGCGTCCGGTTCGAGCCAGTGGACGGCTCGAATCTCGCGCAGGTCGGGACGCAGCAGCCCCACCGAAGCCAAAGGCATCTCGCAGCCGTCGAAGATCAGCTCGACCGCGTCCTCCCAGCCGAGGTAGGGCGCGAGCCAGTCCACCACCAGCAGCCGGCCAACGCTCATGGTGTGGTTCAGCTCCTCCTCGATCTCGCGAACCAGGCCTTGGCGAGGAGTTTCACCGACGTCCAGGATGCCGCCGGGCAGCTCGAAGTCGGGCTTGAAGGTGGTCTCGAGAATGCACACCCGGCCGGACTCGTCGGTGAGCAGCATGTGGCTGATCAGCCGCTTGCGCGGGGTCACGGTGTTCATCACCGCGGTGAACCCGGTCCTCCCGGCGGCCTCGTCGGTGGCCAGCCGGGCGTAGCAGAGCACATCGGCCGGCCCGGAAGCAGTGAGCAGTCGCTCCCGCAGCACCCCTTCGAGCCGGAAGCCGGCCCGGTGCAGCGCCCGCCGGCGGGGCGCGTCCGCAGCGCAGATGTTCACTTCGGCCCGCCGGACCCCGTCCGTATCGAAGACCTGCTGGCAGGTGCCGGTCAGCAGCAGTTCGTAGCGCTCCGGGCCGTCATCACCGCGGAAGTCGATGACGGCCACCCCGTCCGCAATACTGAACGGCA
Source organism: Propionicimonas sp. (assembly GCA_035349055.1). Classification (GTDB taxonomy): domain Bacteria; phylum Actinomycetota; class Actinomycetes; order Propionibacteriales; family Propionibacteriaceae; genus Propionicimonas. Next base: position 4,138 of record DAOPRQ010000078.1, on the reverse strand, counting down.
GCGAGTCCCGAATCACTCCGATTCGACGTGCTCGAAGTAGACCGCGCCCAGCGGCGGCACCACGACGATCGCGCTGGCCGGCATGCCGTTCCAGCCCTCATCGGTGGCCACCACCTGGCCGAGGTTGCCGTGGGCGTCCGAGCCGTCGTAGGTGGCGGAGTCGGAGTTGAAGATCTCCTTCCACACGCCGGCCTTCGGCAGCCCGATGCGGTAGCGCGTCCAGGGTTCGGAGGAGAAGTTGACCGCGACCGCGACCTGGCGACCGGACGAGTCGCTGCGCACCCAGCTGAAGGTGTTCGCGGGCGCGTCGTCGGCATTGATCCAGCGGAAGCCGGCCGGATCGGAATCCAGCTCCCACAAAGCCGGATGGCTGCGGTAGAGCTCGTTGAGGTCCTTGAACATCCGCTGCAGGCCCTTGTGCCCCCACAGGTCGGAGACCCACCACTCCAGGCTGGCCGACTCGTTGAACTCCGAGCGCTGGCCGAACTCGCAGCCCATGAAGATCAGCTTCTTGCCGGGGAAGGCCCACATGTAGGAGTAGAACGCGCGCAGGGTGGCGAACTGCCGCCAGGTGTCCTGCGGAATCTTGTTGATCATCGACCCCTTGCCGTGCACGACCTCGTCGTGGCTGATCGGCAGGATGAAGTTCTCCGAGTACGCGTACACCATGGCGAACGTCATCTCGTTGTGGTGGTACTGCCGGTGGATGGGCTCCAGCGCGAGGTAGCGCAGCGAGTCATTCATCCAGCCCATGTTCCACTTGAACCCGAACCCCAGGCCGCCGGAATGGACGGGCTTGGTCACCCCACCGAACGAGGTGGACTCCTCGGCGATCATCACGACGCCCGGCACCCGCTCGTAGAGGTGCTTGTTCACGTAGCGCAGGAAGTCGATGGCCTCCAGGTTCTCGTTGCCGCCGTGGATGTTCGGCACCCACTCGCCGTCCTCGCGGGAGTAGTCCAGGTAGAGCATGGACGCGACCGCGTCCACCCGCAGCGCGTCGATGTGGAACTCGGTCACCCAGTACAGCGCGTTGGAGACCAGGAAGGACTTCACCTCGTTGCGGCCGTAGTTGAAGATGTACGTGCCCCAGTCCCGGTGCTCGCCTTGGCGGGGGTCGGCGTGTTCGTACAGGGCCGTACCGTCGAAGCGTCCCAGCGCCCACTCGTCCTTGGGGAAGTGGCCGGGCACCCAGTCGAGGATCACGCCGATGCCGGCCTGGTGCAGCCGGTCGATCAGGTAGCGCAACTCATCGGGACGGCCCAGCCGCGACTGTGGCGCGAAGTAGTTGGTGACCTGGTAGCCCCAGGACGGCTCGAACGGGTGCTCGGTGACCGGCATGAGTTCCACGTGGGTGTAGCCCTGCCAGGTGACGTACTCCACCAGTTCGTCGGCTAGTTCGAGGTAGGTCTTGCCGCGCCGCCAGGAGCCCAGGTGCACCTCGTAGATGCTCATCGCCTCCTTGTACGGCTCCGCCTTGGCGCGGCGATCCATCCACCCGTCGTCGGCCCAGGCGTATTTGCTGGTGTAGACGATGGACGAGTTGGCCGGCGCCTGTTCGGCGAAGAACGCCATCGGGTCGACCTTCTCGCGCCAGACCCCGTCCGGGCCGAGGATGTTGAACTTGTACAGCGCGCCGGTGCCCACGCCCTCGACGAACAGCCCCCAGACGCCGGATCCCGGGACCAGGTGCATCGAGTCGCCGGTCCACCAGTTGAAGTCGGCGTTCAGTCGCACCTCGCGCGCGTTCGGCGCCCAGACCGCGAAGCGGGTGCCGCGGATCTCGCCGCGTTCGTCGTCGAAGAGCGTGACCTCGTGGGCGCCGAGGCGTCGCCAGCACTCAGTGTCGCCGCCGTTGTGGAAACCCTCAAGGTCCCAACCGGTTAGTCCGCCAGCCAGATCGTGTGCCATCAGTGCTCCTCGGTTTTCGTAGCGGACGCCTCAAGTGTGGCCAACATGACCTCATCTTGGACCCCCCGCCAGGGGATATGTGCCCAATCGGGTCGATTGCGCACCTCATAGACGACTTCGTAGACCGCCTTGTCGAACTCGTAGGCCCGAAGCAGCTCAGACGCGGACGCCGGCCCGCCGACGTAGCCTTCGAGGAAGGCGTTCTTGGCGGACGCGCACCAGGCCAGCGCCTCGCGTCCGTCCGGCTCGGCGTGAGCGCTGCGGGCGTAATCGAGGCTGCGCAGCAGCCCGGCGACATCGCGCCAGACCGAATCGAACTCGCGCCGCTCCGCCAGCGACTTCAACGGCTCGCCTTCGAAGTCGATGATCACCCAGCTCGGCTCCGCGTGGCGGTGCAGCACCTGACCGAGATGGAAGTCGCCGTGGATCCGCTGCGTGACCAGTTGGGTGCCCTTGGCTGCGGCGAAGATCAGCCGGGCTGCGTGCCGGTGGTCGGCCAGTTCGCGGACTCCAGCGGCGGCAGCGTCGAAACGGGCCAGCATTGCCGCGCTCAGCGCGTCGCCATTCGTGGTGGCGGTGCCGAACGTGTCCGCCAGCCGGCGGTGGAGTTCGCGGAGTTCGGTGCCGAGCGCCCTGGCTTCGGTGCTGAAGTCGCGTCCGGACGCGCAGGCAGCGGTCGCGTAGACCCAGCCATCGGTGACCTCGGGCACCCGCTCCAGGAACAGGGCCAGGTCGTACCCGCAGTCCGGGGAGGCCAGGACGCCGTACGCCGCTGGGGTGATGCCCGAACCGGTGAGCGCGGCGAGCACTTCAGCGTCCAGATTGCGTCCCGGTTCGAGCTTGCGGAACAGCTTGAACAGGGCTCCGCCGCCGACGTTCACTGTGGTGTTGCTCTGCTCACCCGTGTAGAGCCGCATCTCCGCCTCGGCGTCGACCGGTTCCGGGTCAAGCCATTTCATGCCGTCCACCGCGCGTTCCCGCAGTGCGTGCACCAGCGCGGTCATGGCCGCCGGATCAGCCGGTGCGTCCAGGAAGTCGACCGCGCCGAGGTCGGGCAGCTCCGTGCTGCCGACCGCGACCCCTGGCGCCGAACTGTCCGCGGGCACGTATGCCACCAGCAACTGGTAGGTCTCCGTGCGACCGTCGGCGTAGCTGACCGTGGCCAGTTCGGACCGCACCGCGGGCCAGCTACCCGGCGGCGTGTACCAGGGCAGTGGCTCGATCGACGTCACGTCCGCGGCCAGGCCCTTGCCGCCGAACCAGCGGCACTGCCGCAGGTAGTCCGCCCATGCGGCATTCGGAGTGGTCACCGGTGCGCTTTCAGTGCCCGCGTACGTGCAGGATGTGCGCCGGGTTCGCCGGGCTGAGCCGGACGAAATTGCGCTCGCCCCAGGTGAAGGTCGCGCCGGTCAGCTCGTCGTGCAGCTGCACACTGTCGCCTGGAACCCCCAACCAGTCCAGGTCGAGGTAGATGTCGGTCTCCACCACCTGGTTGGGATCGAGGCTGCAGATCACGATCACCGCGTCGTCGCCGTCCCGCTTGGCGAACGCGATCACGTTGTCATGCGGCGCGTGCTGGAACTGCAGCTGCCGCAACTGCTGCAGCGCCGGGTGGTCGCGCCGTACCTGGTTGAGCTTGCCCAGCAGCACGTTCAGGTTTGGCTCGCGCTGGTAGTCGCGCGGCCGGTACTCGAACTTCTCCGAGTTCAGGTATTCCTCCTTGCCCGGTGCCAGCGCCTCGTGCTCGAAAAGTTCGAAGCCGGAGTACACCCCCCACGTCGGGGAGAGTGTGGCAGCCAGGATCGCCCGGATCGAGAACGCCGCCGGGTTGCCCGACTGCAGGAAGAACGGGTTGATGTCGGGGGTGTTAACGAAGAAGTTCGGCCGGTAGAACGGGTCAGTCTTCGTGCTCAGTTCGGTCAGGTACTCCTCGAGCTCCCACTTGGCGTTGCGCCAGGTGAAGTAGGTGTAGCTCTGGTGGAAGCCCACCTTGCCCAGCGCGCCCATCATCGCCGGCTTGGTGAAGGCTTCAGCGAGGAACAGCACGTCGGGATCGGTCGCGCGCACCTGCCGCATCAGCCAGGCCCAGAACTGCACCGGCTTGGTGTGCGGGTTGTCCACCCGGAAGATCCGGACGCCGTGCGCGATCCACAGCTTCAACACGCGCAGCGTCTCGTGGTAGATGCCCTCGGGATCGTTGTCGAAGTTGATCGGGTAGATGTCCTGG
>DAOPRQ010000077.1:0-10552 GCA_035349055.1 Propionicimonas sp. | reverse complement strand
CAGGCCGCGCAACGCACCTCGGTACGCGGGTGCATCGGCAGGCTGTTGTCCTGCAGCAGGCGGACGCGGTCCTCGGCGGCCGCGGTGTAGAACGACGGCCAGCCGCAGTGGGATGCGAACTTGTGCTCACTGCGGAACAGTTCGGCGCCACACGCTCGGCAGCGATAGGTGCCGGCCGTGGTCGTGTCGGTGTACTCCCCGGTGAACGGCGCCTCGGTGCCCGACTCGCGGAGCACCCGGTATTCCAGCGGCGTGAGCTGCGCGCGCCACTCTTCCGGGGTCTTGATCACCTTCAGTTCCATCGTTCCTCCTCTTGGGTCCTCCACCATAGGCGTAGCCGCCGACACCTTGTAGCCTTCGGAAATGCCTGATGCCACCGAAGTCCAAGTAGGGGAGCGATCGGTCCGGATCTCGAGTCCAGACAAGGTCTACTTCGCCGATCTGGGCTTGAGCAAGCTGGACGTGGTGGAGTACTTCCTCAGCGTCGGGGACGGGATCCTGGCCGCGTTGCGGGACCGTCCGACCGCGATGGAGCGCTGGCCCGGAGGCGTCCGCGAGGATGTGGTGATCGCCACCCGGCAGGACCACCGGGGCGAGGCGTTCTACCAGAAGCGTGCGCCGGCCAACACGCCGGACTGGGTGCAGACCGCTCAGGTCACCTTTCCTTCCGGGCGCAGCGCAGTCGAGGTGGCGCCGGCCGACCTGGCGAGCATCGCGTGGATGGTCAACCTTGGTACCGTGCGGTTCCACCCCTGGCCGGTGCGGGCGGCGGATACCGATTCGGTCGACCAGCTGCGGATCGATCTGGACCCGCAGCCCGGAGTCGAGTTCTCGACCGCGGTCGCGGCAGCGCTGGAGCTTCGTTCGGTGCTTGCTGAGGCTGGTCTGACCGGGTTCTGCAAGACCAGCGGCGGACGCGGCGTCCACGTGTTCGCCCCGATCGATGGCGCGGACTTCATCGAGGCACGGCATGCCACGATCGCGATCGGACGCGAACTGGCGCGGCGGATGCCGCAGCAGGTGACGGTGAACTGGTGGAAGGAGGAGCGCGGGGAGCGGGTCTTCGTCGACTTCAACCAGATGGCCAGGGACCGGTTGATGACCTCGGCCTACTCGATCCGACCGACGCCGCGAGGCCTGGTCTCGGCGCCCCTGGACTGGTCCGAACTGCCGGACGCCGACCCGGCCGACTTCACCCTCGGCACCATGCCGACCCGCTTCGCAAGGATCGGCGACCCGTGGGCCGGGATGGACGCGACCGCGCCTGGACGCTTGGACACAGCGCTGGAGTGGTACGACCGCGACGCCGTGAACGGCGAAGGCGAGATGCCCTACCCGCCCGAGTATCCGAAAATGCCGGGCGAGCCGCCCCGGGTGCAGCCCTCGAAGAAGAACGAAGCGAACTGGGCGTGACCGACTCTCAGCCGGCGCCCAGGACCTCGGCGAGGTCGTAGCCGACCACCTCTTCGAGCTGATCGAAGCCGCAGGACTCGGGATCACGGTCGGAGCGCCAGCGCCGAAACTGAGCGGTGTGGCGGAACCGGGTGCCCTCCATGTGCTCGTAGCCGACTGTGCAGACCAGCTGCGGCGAGATCAGCAGCGTGGTCTTGAGCTCGGTGCTCCAGCGGCTGATCGCACCGGGCCGGCGTCCGTTGATCTCCATGCTGGCTGCCCAGGGATGATCAGTGGCGCCTTCCGGCAGGGTCAGCGGGGCGAACTCGGCGGCCAATTCCGCCCGGCGAGCCTGCGGGAAGGATGCGGCCACGCCGACGAAGTGCAGCACCCCGTCCGGGTCGAAGAGGCCGAGCTGCATCGACCCGAGCAGCGGCAGCTCCGAGGTGGAGTTCTTGTGCAGGCGCCAGCCGGCCACCACCACGTCCGCCTCGCGCGAATGCTTGATCTTGACCATCGCGCGCTGTCCGGGCAGGTAGGGCCCGTCCGGTGCCTTGGCGACCACGCCGTCCAGCCCGGCGCCCTCGAACTGGGTGAACCACTTCTTGGCGAGCTCCAGGTCGTAGGTGATCGGTGTGATGTGAATCGGCGGCTCGCTGTGGCGCAGGGCCCCTTCCAGAAGTTCGCGACGTTCGCGGAACGGCCGCGCGCTGAGTTCGGTGTCGTCGAGTGCGAGCAGGTCCCAGCACACCAGGGATGCGGGCATCGTGTTCGACAGCATCTCGACGCGGCTCTGGGCAGGATGGATGCGTTGGGAGAGACGTTCGAAATCGAGCCGGTCGCCCTGCACCACCACCAGTTCGGAATCCAGGACGCAGCGCGGCGGCGTATTGGCGAGGACAGCGGCCACCACCTCGGGGAAGTAAATGGCCAGGTCCCGGCCGTTGCGGCTGATCAGCTCCACCTCGTCGTTGTCCCGGAAGACCAGGCAGCGGAACCCGTCCCACTTCGGCTCGTAGGCCATGCCAGCGGGAATGGTGGGGCTCGAGCGGGCCAGCATCGGTTCCAGCGGCGGACGTAGTGGCAGCGACATTCGCCAATCTTGGCACCAAAGGTGGCTATTCGGTCCAGACTGTGGCAATGAGTTCCCAGGAATCAAGGAAGCATCGCAGCCCACTATCGGAGCTGCTGCGCCTGCCCAGCGGGCCGGTGAACATGGCCGACCTGGACGCGGAAGCCAGCCCCGGCTATCCGGGAGAGGGTAAGTCGGACGCTCCAGAACTGACCGCTGCGATCGGTCCGGAGCTGTCCGATCTGCAGGAGATGCTCTATGCAGCCGGACGCAGTACGCCCGAGACCGCGCCGAGGGTGCTCGTGGTGCTCCAAGGCATGGACACGTCCGGTAAGGGCGGGGTGATTCGCCACGCGATCGGGCTGGTGGATCCGCAAGGGGTGGACCTGACCTCCTTCAAGGCGCCGAGCGCCGAGGAACGGGCCCACCACTACCTTTGGCGGATCAAGAACGCGTTGCCCGGACCCGGCAAGATCGGCATCTTCGACCGTTCGCACTATGAGGACGTGCTCGTGGTGCGGGTGGACAGCCTCGTCCCCGAATCCGAGTGGAGCAAGCGGTACGCCGAGATCAACGAGTTCGAGGCCGAACTGGTGGCCGGTGGCACCAAGCTGATCAAGTGCATGCTGAACGTGTCCTTGGACGAGCAGAAGGCTCGGTTGGCCGAGCGGCTCGACGATCCGACCAAGCACTGGAAGTACAACCCCGGTGACGTGGATTCTCGCCAGAAGTGGCCCGCCTACATGGACGCGTACGCGGCCGCACTGGAGCTCTGTAACACCGCGGACGCGCCGTGGTACGTCATTCCGGCAAACAAGAAGTGGTACCGCAACTGGGCGGTCGCAGAGCTGCTCCGCGAGACTCTGGACGGAATGAGCCTGAGCTGGCCGGTCGCCGATTTCGATGTCGAGGTCGAGAAGAAGCGAGTCGCCGAAAGCTGAGCCGGTCGTCTGCCCGTCCGTAGGCAACTTCGCTCCCGAATGGGACTCGCGCTCCTGAATTATCGGGAGCACGGGTCCCATTCGGGAGCGAAGTTCCGATCGCAGGGACTAGTGGCCAGCCGAGCGGGCCGGGTGGGTCGAAAGACTCAGGCGCCGACGACGCTCAGGTGCCGAGCGGGCTCGATCTCTTCCTCGAAACCGAAGTCGAGCAGATCCATGGCGGCGAAGGCGTAGCGGGCCAGGACCACGTCCAGAACCTCGCGAGCGGCTCCGATCGGATCGCTCACCGAGACGGCGCCGAATCGATACGCCAGATCGGACTGGGCGTGGTAGGCCTCGTCCGCGCTCAGGAAGAAGGAGCCGACCGCGATGTGGCGTCGGCCCTGGGAGCGCAGCCCCATGATCGCCTGGGCAACGCTTGGGCCGGAATCGTCCGCGACGGCCGTGAGGCAGGGCAGCCGGTGGTGGGTCGACCACTGCCGGGCGCGTCGCGCCAGCAGGGCACTGCCGCGCACGTCGCCGGTGCAGGATGCAGAAAGCACCAGCCCGTCCAGTTCCAGGCAGCGAGCCTGGCTGAGCGCGCTGCGCAGGCGCTGGTCGAGAACGGTCAGCAGGCTGATCTCCGGGCCGATCGGACGCGAGAGCGTGAAGCGCAGGTCTGGGTACGTGACTCGGGCCCGGTGCAGCAGGTCCGACATCGCGGGATCGCAATCCACCGCGTGAGTGAGCTGTAACGGGACGAAGACGATCTCGTGGTGTCCGTTCGCCGCCAGCTGGTCGATGACCTGGTTCGCGCTCGGCGGGCTCTGCTCGAGAAAGGCGCCGCGGACGGCCATCTCTGGACGCAGCTCAGCGAGGCCGCGGACGAGCTGGTGGGTGACCTGCGCCACCGTGGGGTCAGAACTACCTCGGGCCACCATCACTAGTGCGGGGGCGGTCATGGCTTGCCTTCCTGTCCGAAGGGACCGGGCTTCATTGCCGAGGTTCTTTAGGCAGAACTCTGTCCGTTATCAAGTTGTGACGCAATTCTGCTTACCGAATGATGAGACGATTGTCCATATGGAGAGACGGAGATATCCATTTAGCCTGGCGATGAGTCCAAAACCGGGCCGCAAAACCCAGGACTTGTCTCAGGGAATGGGAATCCGCTTTCCATCAAGTGGAAAGCAGGCGCGGGATGGTGGGCGATACTGGGTTCGAACCAGTGACCTCTTCGGTGTGAACGAAGCGCGCTACCACTGCGCCAATCGCCCGCGGGGAACAACCATAGCCCAGCGGCGGTGGTGACGCACAATCGGCGAGTTGGTCGCGGGAACCGGCAGCGGGAAGCGATTTCGGATTCGGCGAGGAGTGGCAAGTGTCAGGCGGTGAAGTGCAGACGTCCCAGCGCGTCGGCGTTGAGTTCCAGGTCGGGCTCGGCATGGTCAATGTGGGCTTCTACGTGGCCAGCATCGGGGTGGTCCTGGTGGTGTTGGCTGCCGAGTTCGGGGTTCCGGTCGAGAGCCTGGCCTGGCTGGGTTCGCTGTACGGCGTCGCGCTGATCGTCGTCGCGTTCGCGGGCCCGATGCTGCTGCGGTTCGGCGCGCACCGCTTCCTCGCCGGCTCGGCGGTGGTGCTGGGTGTGGGGAGTCTCCTGTTGGCGGTGGTGCCGGGCCAGTTCGCGGCCTATGCCGGCGTGATTTTGCAGGCGTTCGGGACATCGGGGCTGTTGCTGGTCACGCCGGGGCTGCTCAACGGTCCGGGTGCGGAGTCCAAGCTGACCACGGTGAACGGGGCGGCAAGCATGGTCGGCATCGCCGCACCCCTGCTGTTCGGAGCGGCGCAGGCGCTGGGGATCGGCGCCCGGCTGCCGATGCTGCTGGTGGTGGCATGCATGGCTGTTTTGACCGTGCTTGCGCTGCGCTATCCGGCGGCGATCGTGCCGAACCCGACACACGCGGCGTCCGGTGTTCAGCGGTATCGGCGCAGCCTGGTGCTGCGGCGGGTGCTGACGCAGGTGAGTGCGGTGGCGGTGGAGTTCTGCTTCGTGGTGTGGGGCGTTGCGCGGCTGGTGGACACCGGCTTGGGCATGGCCACCGCCGCGATCGTGGGGGCCGCTTTCCCAGTGGGCATGGCTGTCGGACGGATCGTCGGCCCAGCCCTGATCGCACGGTTCCCGATGGTGCCGGTGGGCTCGGTGGTGGCCGCGGTCGGCACGCTGGCGGTGGCGGCAACACAGAATCCGGCGATCGTGGGTGTGGGCCAGTTGGTCGCAGGGCTGGGCATCGCGACGATGTATCCGATCACGCTCGCGCGGGTGATGGCCACGCCAGGGCTTCCGCCGGAACTGGGCGCGTCCCTGGGCGCTCTCGGCTCCGGGGTGGCGGTGATGCTGGCGCCGGCGGGGCTGGCTGCGGTCGCGACGGTGGTCGATCTGCGGACGGCCTTCCTGGCGCCGCTGCCGCTGCTCGCGATCATGCTGCTGCTGTATCGGGAGAGGCAGCCCAAGCCGGGCGACGCGCTGGCTTGACTCGTCCGCGCCCTCGTTTTGCGGCATCTTCGCGGCTGGGTTATGGTTGCACTCGCACTTGGGCCGGAAACGGGCCGGGAGCATGCGGACGTGGCTCAGTTGGTAGAGCATCACCTTGCCAAGGTGAGGGTCGCGGGTTCGAATCCCGTCGTCCGCTCGGAGAAGGTCTCAAGCATCGAAGACGAGGCCGGCTCTCGCCGGTGGAGTGGCCGAGAGGCGAGGCAACGGACTGCAAATCCGTGTACACGGGTTCAAATCCCGTCTCCACCTCGGGCGGCTGGCGCAGCGGTAGCGCGCTTCCCTGACACGGAAGAGGTCACTGGTTCGATCCCAGTGTCGCCCACCAACGAAGTCCCTAGTCAGAATCTGATTGGGGGCTCTTGTGCTGTTGTGGGTCGAAAGCTGGGCACATCGAGATGCGGCTCTCTGCCGCGCCGGGCCGCTGAATCGGTTTCGCCGGGCGCGTGGTCTCGGTCGGGAAGCAGCCCGTCGAGGAACGGCTCGACGGCACGGTCCCTGTTCGGTCTGGACCAGCGGCATGGATAGCGACACTGGGGTGTTTCCGAGCCAAGGGCGGGAGACGTTCGCGCGGTCGGCGAGTTCCCGATGGGTCAGGCCGGTTTGGGTGCGGGCTTCGCGGACGGCGCCGCCGAACTGCGGCAACCGTCCAGAACACCACCTACCCCTTGGTGTGATCGTGCCTTCGCATTGAGGCGTCAGGTCTGCGGACGCGACCTCGCTGGTCGCAACCAGGCGGGTGCGAATCTGAGCTCGGAGCTGATCCGCGCTCAGATCCTCCGGATGAGCCTGGGTCAGCGAGGCGGACACGTTGTCGGCCAGCGCCGCGAAGACGTCCGGCCAATCCTAGGGCGCGCTGCCGTCCACCAGGTTCACCAGGTAGCCCGCGGGAATCACGAAGCGTCCGGCGTCGTCCGCCAGGACCGGCTGGTCTTCATCGAGCTGCATCGTGACCGGAATGCCGCGAGCGTGCAGGGCTCGTCGAGCAACGATCATCATTTCGGCTACCGGCGGGATTTTCATGAGTGCATCCTTCTCCGTGGAAGCGGGGTGTGGGCCGATTCCCCCTGATCAGCCCACACCGGTCTGGTTCTGATCAGTCGGTCGAGCCGTAGACCTTGATCGAGTCCACTGCGAACATCGGCACGGTGGTGTTGCCGCCGATCTGGGTGTCGTAGGAGTAGGACCCCAGCACGGTCACCTTGGCGGTGAAGCAGTCGCCCTCGACCAGCTTCTTCAGCTTCGACTCCGTCCCGCTGAAGATCGAGTTCTGGTCGTAGTCGACGTAGCCGTAGGAGATCCGCAGCTTCTTCGGTCCGGCGTCGGCCCGGAAGGTGTCGGTGCCGGTGGCCGAGTCGAACTGGGTGACGTTGCCGTAGACCAGATAGGTCTTGCCGATGTAGGAGTCGGGATCCTTGGCCAGCAGCTTGAACTTGCGCTTGCTCAGTGAGGCGTAGCTCTTCTTGGCCGGCTCGGGTGCCGCGGTTTCCTCGGCGGCGGGTTCTTCGGTCGCTTCCTCGGTCGGCTCTTCGGTCGGCTCGGCCGGTTCGGCCTGGGCGGTGATCGTCTGGACGGCGGTCGCGGTGACGGTGGCCGCCGGCACCGCTGCACTCACTCCGGCGGGGGTTCCGCCGTGGCCACCTGCCGAGCCGAGAGCCATTCCGGCGAGCAACGCCACGATGCCGATCACCGGCTTGGAGGTGAGCGGATTGGCACGCTTGTTCGGCGGCGTCGGCGGCACTCCCGGCATTGGTGCGAACGGCTGGGGGCCCAGCGGGGTGGGCTGCTGCGGGACGGACATGGTCGATTCCTTTCGATGCGACTCCTGCTGGCCACCACGGTGTCGCGCAAGCGCTCCCGAAGGACAGCGATGCGTCGATAAGGGGGGTTATCGCACCATTCGCCCGCGAAGGGTCAGCGGTGAGTGGTGGAATGTCCTGGACGGGAGGCTGCGATGGCTGAGCTGATGACGATGCGCGACATCGCCGGCCTGGCGCGCGTGCAGCGTCCGGTGGTCACGGTGTGGCGACGCCGGGCCCGCGGCAGCGTCCATCCGTTCCCCGCGGCCCAACTGCACCGCGACGGCCAGGAGTTCTTCCTTCGCGCCGACGTGGTGGCGTGGCTCGAAGCGACCCAGCGCGGCAACAATCCCGACGTCCGGGCCGATGCGGCGACGCACACGTTGCTCGCGTCCAGCGGGGTCGCCGAAGCCAACGCGCTGAGCGCCCTGATCACGCTGCGGCATCTCACCGGTGAACCGCTCGGTTCCCACACCGGCGATGAGCTTCTCGATCTGGCCGACGCGTCCGATCCCGACGATCGCTACCTGTTGAGCGAGCTGGCCGGGGCCGATGACGTGGCCTCGTTGGCCGCGGCCGCCGAAGACCTGGTGGAGGCGGCCTGGGGAGAGTTGGCCGCCCACCGGCGGCTGGTGGACGCCCGGCTGCGTCCGCCGGGGAGCGCGCTGGCCCGACTGGCGCTCACCGAGCCGGCCGGGCGACTGCTGCTGGCGATCTTCGGCCCGCTCGCGCGCGAACTGGGACAGCCGAGCGTGATGGACCCGACCGGCTGCGCCGGGGACGTGTTCGCCGAGATCGTGGCGGCGCTGGAGTCGCCGGTGCTGCTGATGGACGGCGACTCCGCTGCCCACCGGCTGACCCGGCGCCAGCTGCTGCTGGTGGACGCCTCGACACGGGCAGTGGGGTGGGGCGTTGGCGACTGGTCGGTCACCGGCCCGGTCGCGCACCTGGTGCTGTTGCCGGACGCGGCCGAGCCGGACGCATCCCCGCTGGAGCAGTTGGCGATGATCGACGAGATCGCCCTGCAACTCGATCAAGGACAGTTGGCGCTGTGCCTGGCCCCGGCCGAGGTGCTCACCGATCCGCTGTCGGGCGCTGCGTTGGCCCGGCGCGACCAGCTCTTGCGCGACGGCTACCTGCGGGCGATCGTCCGGTTGCCGGCCGGCCTGCGTCCAGCCCAATCGCGCGAGCACCTGGCGCTGTGGCTGCTCGGGCCGGCCGATCCGGCCCAGCCCGCCGAGCGGCGCACCCTGGTCGCCGACGTGAGCCGCCTCGCTGTGCGGGAGTGTTCCGGGCTGGCCGATGACCTGCTGGCCGCCTGGCAGGGGGCGGACGGGGCCCGTCGCCGGGCCTGGGCGCACCTGCATCCGATCCTGACCCGCGACCTGGTCTCGGCCAGCGGCACGCTGGTGCCGCGTCCGCCGGCTCGGGCGAACCGCAGTTCTCGGGCGGGCGCCGACTGGGTGGTCGAGCTGCGCTCGGCCGACGCCGCCGGCTGGCTGAGCGACTACCGGTTCGAGGTGGCCGACGGTCCGGCGGCGCTGGTCACCCTCGCCCGGGCCCTGGAGCAGGGCTGGCTCCGGATGATTCCTGGACGCAAACTGCTCCTCGACGGACTGCCGCCGGGCAACGTCGCGGTGGTTTCCGGCGACCTGGTTGCAAGCTCCCCGGCGTCCCGGCTGGCGGAAGCGGCCGAGATCACGGTCGACCGGCTGGCGCTGCTGGCCCGTGCCGACGTCGAGCTGACCGAGCCCGGCGACGTCGTGTTCACCGTCCGACCGACCCCGCACGCGGTCGTCGACCCCCACGGCGGCGCCCTGGTGCTGGCACCGGCCCGGGTGCTGCGGGTGCGTCCGAACGCACCGCTGCTGCCGCTGGCGATCGCGGCGCGGATCAACCAGTCCACCTCGACCGACTGGCGGGGCTGGACCGTCGCCGAGTTCGAACAGCCTGATCGCGACGCCCTCGGCGAGGCGCTGGCCGAACTGGAGCAACGCCGGGCACGGTTGGTGGCGAACCTCGCCGCCGTGGACGCCCTCACCCGAGACCTCACCACAGCTGTCGAGAGCCGACAGTTGCGCATCACCAAGGAGAACCATGGCCCGACCCAAGGCTGAGCCCGTCCGTCCGACCACGATGAAGGAGTTGAAGGACACCTTGTGGAAGGCGGCCGACAAGCTGCGCGGCTCGCTGGAGGCGTCCGACTACAAGGACGTCATTCTCGGCCTGGTGTTCCTCAAGTACGTCTCGGATTCGTTCGACGAGCGCCGTGGCCAGATTCGCGCCGAACTGGACGCCGAGGGCGGCTACAGCGACGACGACATCGAGTACACCCTGGAGGACGCCGACGAATACTCCGGCGCCGGCGTGTTCTGGGTACCGCCGACCGCCCGCTGGGGCTTCCTGGCGGCCCGGGCCAAGGGTGTGGACGGCATCACGATCGGCACCCTGATCAACGAGGCGATGGGCGCTTTGATGGACGCCAACCCGGCGCTGGCCGGCACCCTGCCCCGGATCTACAACCGCGAAGCCGTCGACCAGCGGCGCCTTGGTGAACTGCTCGACCTGTTCAACTCGGCCCGGTTCACCGGCGATGGGGCCACCAAGGCGCGCGACCTGCTCGGCGAGGTGTACGAGTACTTCCTGGGCAAATTCGCCTCGGCTGAAGGCAAGCGCGGCGGCGAGTTCTACACCCCGCCGGGCGTGGTTCGGGTGCTCGTCGAGATGCTCGAACCGCAGGCCGGACGCATCTACGACCCGTGCTGTGGCTCCGGCGGCATGTTCGTGCAGGCCGAGAAGTTCCTGGAGGCCCACCACCGAA
>DAOPRQ010000076.1:0-10878 GCA_035349055.1 Propionicimonas sp. | reverse complement strand
GCGGTCAGCGCTCTCGTCGACCGGGCGTACGTCGCTGCGCGCGAGGAGTTCGCCCGCAAGCAAGTTGAGCTCGTTGCCGAGCCGACGGCCACCGGTCTGATGGTCGACGTGGATCCGGGCCGGATCGGTCAGGTGCTGGCGAACCTGCTCTCGAACTCGCTGCGCCACACTCCGTCCGGAGGTCGGGTGACGCTTGCCGTGCGTCCGCTCGCGACCACGGTGCGCATCGAAGTCGCGGACAACGGCGAAGGCATCGCCGCCGACCATCTGCCGCACGTCTTCGAACGCTTCTACCGGGCGGACGCGGCCCGCGACCGTGAGCATGGCGGATCCGGGGTGGGGCTGGCGATCAGTCAGGCCATCGCCCGAGCGCACGGCGGCGGTCTTTCGGTAGTCAGCGCGGGGGTGGGTCGAGGCGCCACCTTCACCCTGGAGTTGCCGCGCAGCGCGAGCTGACTCGGCTGGTTGAGCCTGTCGAGATCTCTGCTGCGGTGCGTTAGGGAACCGCTGATCAATGCCGACCGATGCTGGCTGAGCTTGACGAAGCCCGTAGCCGAGAGCGAATGGACGACCCAACGCCCGGCTCAGGGATCGTTGATCAGTGCTTCCGTAGAACTCACGGATCGGGATGGCGGACGCCCTTCGTGACGGCTTTCCTCGTTCCTCGGAAAGCCTCCTCAGGGAGCGTTCCGTGGGGATTGCTCGTTCCTCGGAAAGCCTCCTCAGGGAGCGTTCCGTTGGGACTGCTCGTTCCTCGGAAAGCCTCCTCAGGGAGCGTTCGTTGGGATTGCTCGTCGCTCGGCGGCAAGCTTCATGGAAACTTCATTGAAACCGGGGCTGGGCTGGGTGGCGCCACGGGAGGCTGGTCGAGTACCCGAATTGAGGATCACCATGACCACCACGTCCACCCGTCCCGAAACTACCGAAGCCGCGGCCAAATCCGTCTCACCGGCTGCAGCGATCACCGTCCTCGCGCTCACCGCGGTGCTCGGCCTTGCCGCGCTGCTCGGACCCAACCTGGCTGCCAGCGACCTCGGCATGGCGATGAGCATGGGCATGACCCACTACATGGAACTGCTCGCCGCCAACCAGCCGTGGAACCTGCTGCTGTTCATGGGCGCGCCGGTCGTTCTCGCCGAGACCCTCGCGATCACCGAACTCGTCCTGCTGTTCCAGCGGGAGGCCGCCCCGGAGTGGGTGCGCCGCACCAGCCGGATCGCCGGACTGCTCGCCGGTCCAGTCATGGTCGCCATCCTGCTGCACCTGCTGCTGAACGCGGTCGTCCCGCTCACCATGAGCGGTGGCTGGCGTGGCCCGGCGGACGTGATCGCGGTCGGCTTCTACCTTTCCGGGGTGATCCCCCTGGCCGGCATCACGCTGGTCGAGCTGGGTGTCGTGGCGCTGGGGCGCCGGCAGGCGATGAAGTGGCATGCCATCTGGATCGCGGTCTTCCTGGTCGTGGCGCACGTCGCGATGATCTTCGGCATGCTCGATCCGGGCGTGCTCGGTTATGTGATGGCTCACCAGCACTGACTCGCTGACTGAGGGCTTCGTCAGGCTCAGCCACCGTTCTGGCGGGCTTCATCAGGCTCAGCCGGCGTGCGGGCGTCCGATCAGCTGGTGATGTCGGCGCGACGGAAACGCAGCCAGGCCAGGGCGAAGAACGCGGCGGCGTAGGCGGCGTCCACCCAGAGACCGGCGACCAGGCGATCGGTGAAGACCGGATCGCGCAGCAGGTCGATGAACGCCGGCCAGCGGTCGACCAGCAGCCACGGATGCAGCCAGTCGAGTTGGGGCACCGCGTCCAGGATCCAGAGCAGCGTGCCGACCATCGCGGTGGCGACCGTGGCCGCGATCGGCTGCTCGGTGAGCGTGGAGATGAACAACCCGATCATCGCCAGCGCGGTCAGCCCTGCCGCCAGGTAGAGCACCGCTAGCGCGAGCCGCCACAGCCCGTCCGCGATGCCGATCGAGGTGCCCGAGAGCGTAGTCAGCGGACGCGCGCCGAACAGCACGATGCCGGTGAGCAGGCCGCCGGCGGCCACCACGAACGCTCCGGTCAGCGCCCCGATAGCCAGCGAGGTCGCCTTCATCACCAGTAGTCGGACGCGGCTCACCGGCGCCAGCAGCAGGTAGCGCAAGGTGCCCTGGTTGGCCTCGCCGGCGATCGCGTCCCCGGCGAGCACCGAGACCGCGAGCGGCAGGAACAGCGCCATCTCGATGCTCAAGCCGGCGAAGCCGAGGAACAAACCGTTGCCGGCGACGGCCGACATCAGGTCGCCCCCGGTCGACCCGGGGTGCCGCAGCGACGAGACCTTCAACGCGATGCCCACCAGCACCACGAGTCCGAACAGGGTGGCCAGCCCGACCTGGTTGCGCCGGCGGCCGAAGATCAGCCGCAGCTCGGACGCCAGCAGCCGCGCCCACGCAGCCACCGGACGCACCCGCGAGGGCGCGGACGCAACCTCAGCCGCTGACATCGAAGCCCTCCCCGGTCAGCTGGACGAACAGGTCCTCAAGCGTCGGCGTCACCTGCGCGAACTCGGCCACCGCCACGCCCGCGTTCACCAGCGCGGCGACGATCCGCTCGGGCGCGACCTCGCCGAGGCTGCCGGCCACACCCGCTGGGACGCGTGCCGCGTCCGTCACGCCGAGGGCGGCAACGGTAGCCAGTGCGAGTTCCGCGTCGGGCGTCCGCACCTGGAAGCGGATGGCGGTGAGCGCCCGCAACTCCCGCATCGGGCCCTGAGCGACCAGGCGGCCAGTACGCATCACGCCGAGATGGGTGCACAGCTGCTCCACTTCGGCCAGCAGATGGCTGGACACGAAGATCGTCGTGCCGTCGGCGGCGAGGTCGCCGATCAGGTGCCGAACCTCGCGCGTGCCCTGCGGATCGAGGCCGTTGGTCGGCTCGTCCAGCACCAGCAGTTCGCGTGGTTGCAGCAGCGCTGCGGCGATGCCGAGGCGCTGCCGCATGCCCAGTGAGTAGGCGCGATACCGCTTGCGAGCAGCTGCGGACAGGCCCACCCGGTCGATCGCGGCAGCCACCCGGGCGGACGCTGTGGCCGGGTCGCTGCGCCGATCGGCCGCGTCCAGCCGCAACAGGTTCGCCCGTCCGGACAAGTAGGGGTGGAACGCCGGTCCCTCGACCAGCGCCCCGACCTTCGGCAGCACTTCGCCGCCGGCCGCCGGCATGGTGCCGCCGAGCAGCGCGCAGGTACCGGCGTCCGGACGGACCAGGCCGAGCAGCATGCGAATGGTGGTGGTCTTGCCGGAACCGTTCGGCCCGATGAAGCCGTAGACCGCTCCGCTGGGCACTTCGAGGGCAAGGTCGTCGACGACCAGTTGCTTGCCGAACCGCTTGGTCAGCCCGGACGAAGTGATCGCCGCACCGTCGCGGTCAGCGGCCGCGTCCGCCACCGCCTCGGCAGCGAGCGTCACTTGGTCAGCAGGGCTGCGTAGAGCCGCTCCGGCACGACCGACCCGACCGCCACGCGACCGTCGTCGGTGAGTACCGCGTTCACCAGCGAGGTGCTGAACAGCCGGCCCTGACCCCACACCCCGGACACCTTCGGCAGCGAATCGAGAAGAATCTTGGCCTGCTCGTCGGAAGTCTCGCCCTTCGGCACGTCCAGTACCGCTACCGTCGCCCAGCCGCTACCGAAGGTCTTCGGCAAGGCACGGTCGGACGCCTTGTCGCCCGGCTTGGTGGTCGAAGCGGCGTCGGTCTTCTTCTCGGTGACCTTCACCCCGGCCGGCGGCTGGAAGGCGAATACGGACGCGTCCGGAACGCTGAAATCAACCGAAGTGGCGGCCACGCTGACCGCGTCCTGGCCGTCGTCGGCGATCACCCGAAGGCCCAGCGGAACGAACTCCTCGGCGTCCACTGCGACACGCACCTGGTTCACCAGGCTGGCCTCGTCGCGAGGTGAGAGCACCAACTGGTAGACCGCACGTCCGGCCACATAGCCGGTGCTGGCAACGGCCACCTCGGTGCTGGGTTCGAGCTTGGTCAGCAGGTCGCTAATGATGGCGGTCGGCGAGGTTGGGGTACTGGAACCGGACGGTGCTGCGTCCGGGAGCTTGGAATGGACAGCTTCCTGCTCGGCGCTCGACCACGCCCAGACGTCCTGACCGTTGCGGGTGATCGAACTCTCGGTGCTGCCATCGATCAACGCGGCCTTGGCCTGGTCGTGGCCGGCCACCCAGACGCGGACGGTGTGCGTGCCGGTGAGCAGCGCCAGGACCGAACTGAGATCGTCGTCGCCGAGTTCGGCGGGCAATGCGGGCAGGCCGAGGTCGCTGCGCTGCTCGAAGGTGGCGCTGAGCCCGTCCACGTCGGCGGCGGCGACCTTGCCGAGCAGTTCGGCTGCGGTCAGCGGTGGCAGCACCGGCTCGGCTGCTGCGCCACTCGCCAGCAGACCGGTGAGGCCGGCCGCGACCAGCGCTCCCGCGATTGTCAGCGCGATGGGGCGCTTCAGCGACTTTCTCGACCCTGCAGACGACTTCACGAACATGTCTCAATCATGCCTTGCGTGGGCAACCCTCAGCCCAGACCTGTCGAACGCGTTCCGAGATCCCGGCCTGCGCCGGGATGACGTGGACCAGGGCCCATTCTGAGATCCCGGCCTACGCCGGGATGACGGTGGGCCGGGGCTCAGGGGCGTCGCGCCCGGCGTCTGCTGGGACGGCCCGTCGAGGACTTCGCCTTGGCGCGCTTCTGGACCGCCACAGGCTGGTCCTGGTTCGCTTGGGTTACCTGGTTCGAGCCGGCCGACTTGTTCGCGGCCTTGTTCGCGGCGCGGGACTGGGCGGTCCGGGAACTGTTCACCGTCCGGCCACGGACGACGCCGATGAACTCCTCGATCAGTTCGTTGGCGTTGTCGATGCGCCAGGCGAGGGCGACGGTGGTCGGTTCGGCGTCGATGATCGGCCGGTAAACCAGGTCGCGGCGGCTGCCGGAGCGCGCGATCGAATGTGGCACGCGCAGCACGCCCTGGCCGTACGCCACTAGGTCGAAGGGGTCATGTGCTTGCGGATCGACGGCGAGCAGGTCTGCCAACTGGGCCAGCTCGACGTCATCGAAGGCTGCGAGTGGGTGGTCTTTGGGAACCACGACCACCGGCACCTCTTCGTAGAGCGGGATCGCGTGCAGTCCCGTCCGCTCGATGGGCAGCCGGATGAAGCAGAGGTCGACAGCGCCTTCGACGAGGACGCGACGCTGCTCGGCTTCGGCTACCTCGCTCACTTCGAGGGGCTCGCGGGGGAACCGTTCGCCCCAGATCCGTCGCCACTTGGTGAGCGTCACCCCAGGAACAAAGCCCACCCGCAGCGTTGCTTCGGCTGCCTGAGCACTGTCCCCGGTCACCAGTGAAGGCTAGCCGACCCGCTCGGGCACCGAAATGAGGGCTATGCGGGCCTGCAGCAGGCTGACAGCCCTCATTTCGATGGCCGCGCCCCAAGTTGAGCCATGGGCGGCGGCGTCCTCGCCAGGCTCAAGGCGGTCCAGGCGCGTCCGCGTGACTACGCTGGGGTCTCGTGAGTCAGACCATGAAGCCAGCCACGGCGGCGAGCAAGCTCGGCATCTACCTACCGGCGGCGCCGGAGGAGTTCCAGCGCACCCCGATCACGCGGCAGGAGCTGGACGAACTGCGCGCCAACCCGCCGCAGTGGCTCGTCGACCTGCGCCGCAACGGGCCGTTCCCGCGCCAGGTGGTCGCTCAGAAGCTGGGCGTCTCCAGATCGGGACTCGCCCGCGGCGGCATCGAGGACGCCCTGACCGCCGACCAGATCGGCGAACTGATCGCCAACCCACCCGGCTGGCTGCTGCACGAGCGCGACAGCTACCGCGCCGTCATCGCCGAGCAGGAGCGGGTCAGGCTCGCCCGCGAAGCCTAGGAACCTGGAGTGGCGGCATGCGCGCTGCGTACGTGAAAGCGGCCAACCCGGCCGACCCATTGGCCGCGCTCGTGGTCGGGGAACTGCCCGAGCCGGAGGTGCCCGACGGTTGGACGCGGGTGCGCGTGCGCGCGGCGTCCCTGAACCACCACGATCTCTGGTCGCTTCGCGGTGTCGGTCTACCGCCGGAGCGCATGCCGATGATTCTGGGCACGGACGCGGCCGGCACGACCGACGAAGGCAGGGAAGTGATCGTGCACGCCGTGATCAGCTCGCCGGACTGGTCCGGCGACGAGACCCTCGACCCGAAGCGGACGCTGCTCTCCGAGCTGCACCAGGGCACGCTGGCGGACTACGTCGTGGTACCGAACGCCAACCTGATCGAGAAGCCGGCCAACCTCTCGTTCGAGGATGCCGCCTGTCTGCCAACATCATGGCTGACGGCCTACCGCATGCTCACGCGCAATGGCCTGGCCCCGGGCGACACGATCCTCATTCAGGGTGCGTCCGGCGGGGTCGCGTCCGCAGCGATTCAGCTGGGGCGCCAGCTCGGCCTACGGGTGTGGGCCACGGCACGCACCGAGGCCAAACGCGCCTTTGCGCTCGAGCTTGGCGCGGACGCCGCGTTCGAAGCCGGCGCTCGGCTGCCGCAACGGGTGGACGCGGTGATCGAAACGGTGGGCGAAGCCACCTGGAGCCATTCACTGAAGGCGCTGAAGCCGGGCGGCACGATCGTCGTTTGCGGGGCTACCTCCGGCTACAACCCGCCCGCCGAACTGAACCGGGTGTTCTTCCTGCAGTTGCGCGTGCACGGCTCGACGATGGGGACCCGCGAGGAACTGGCACAGCTCGCTGAGTTGGTGGCTGCAACGGGGCTGAAGCCGCGGATCGACCGGGCGCTGCCGCTGGCTGAAGTCGCGTCCGGCTTGGCCGCGTTGGACGCCGGTGCGGTACTCGGCAAGGTGATGGTCTCCGCCGGAGGATGATCGCTAGGAAGCTTCCTTCTCTTCCTTTTCTTCCTTCTTGCGCTTCTTGCGCTTCTTGCGGTCCTTCGCCCAGGCGAGCACCTTCTTCTCGTCCCATAGCGGCGTGCGGGCATCGGCCCACAGTTCCTTGGGCGCGTGGAACTCTTTGCCGTTCTTGCGCTCCTTGGACATCGCCGAGCGGAACTGCTCCTTGGGGAGGCCCACCAGGGCAGCGGCCTGCGAGGTCGTCAACACAGTCCGCACCCTACTGGCAATCCGGGGTGCGATTCAGCGTCTCGGACGCTGCGGCTCAAGCACGTCCAGGATTGTGACCAGATGGTACGGGGTCTCTTCAGGTCTGTTCCGGGCGTGTGTGAAGAGGTGATCGGCGGTGAAGATGTGGAAGAAACCCTTGATCGCGCCCTTTGCCGCAGCCATGCCAGCCCCCTCCCGGTTCGCGTGCTCAGCCAGCTGAGACAACGAGGTTAGCATCGCTAGAGATGCCAGACAAGCAACTCTAGCGATGCTAAGCGAATTCTCTCTTCGAATGGGCCAAGCCCGACTCCGGGCGCCGGCACCGCGCGGCACCTGACCCAGCGATTCACCACCCGCCGAAATCACCCTCAACCCAGAACGTGCAAGATCCTGCACCGAAGTCGGTACAGGATCTTGCAAGCTGTCTGGCCAGCCGAGAAGTTGGACCTACCGAGACCCAGGGCTACTCCCCCGGCGCAGAACGCAGCAGGCTACGGATCGTCTTGGCGGCCAGCCGGGCGGCGGATTCGACGTCGCTGAGGATGCCGATCAGATGCATGGACGCCGCACCCTGGGCCACGATCATGAACTGCGGGACGATGTCGACCGCGGCCCGGCTGTCGCCGCCGGTGGCCTCGATCGCGCGCAGCAGCACGATGTCGCTGACGGAGCGTCCAGCCTCACGCAGCTCCTCGTCGTGGACGCCACGCAGCTCCGGCGCATAAACCAGGTCGAAGCCGGCGCGCCGGGTCGCGGCGAACCGGACGTAAGCGGCCGCCGCTGCGGCGATGGCTTCCACCGGATCCGGGCCGGCCGCGTCCGCTGCGGTTCGCATGGCCGCGTCCAGATCCTGCGCAGCCTTGGCTGCCACCGCGATCAGGAAGTGCTGCCGGGTCGGGAAGTGCCGGTACGGCGCGGCCGCGCTGACGCCGGTGCGCCGGGCCGCTTCTGCGACCGAAAGCGCAGGCAGCCCGCCCTCGGCCACGAGGGTGGTGCCGGCGTCGATCATCGCAGTCCGCAGGTCACCGTGGTGATAGCCCACCCTGCCTCCTCGCCGTGAAAGTAAGACCGATCATACATCTGCTCTTGCGCTCTATGTTAGATGCCTCTTACAATGTAAGAGATCACTAACACGAAGGACCACGAATCATGAGCACCATGCCTTGGGGAACGATGAACGACTGGCTGCGGGTCGAGGCCGAGCAGCGCAACGCCTGGACGCAGCTACGGGTGCAGGACCTGCGCGCAGCCCAGGTCGAGCGGCGATCCGCTCGCACCGTGCGGCGTCCGGCGCTGCGTCCGACGCCGGCAACCTGCGTCGAGGCCGCGTGAGCCGGCCAGCAAGCGAACGCTGACCGGAGGCCGATACCCAGACAACAGCTGACGACCCGCCTCGTCCCGGGTAGCTTGACGCCATGGCGAAGGCCGAGCCGGTGGAGATCGAGGTCGGGCCGCGGACGGTCCGGCTGACCAGCCCTGATCGGGTGTACTTCCCTGCGCACGGCTGGACCAAACTCGACCTGGCCAATTACTACCTCGCGGTAGGCGACGGCATTGTCCGGGCGCTGCGGGAGCGCCCATGCATGTTGCACCGGTTCCCCAGCGGGCTTTCCGGGGGCAAGGTGCACCAGAAGCGCGTACCTGCCGGGGCGCCGCCCTGGCTGGAGACCGTGCAGATCTACTTCCCGCGCTACGGACGCACCGCTGACGAACTCTGCGTGACCGAACTCGGCGCGGTGATCTGGGCAGTACAGATGTCCACGGTCGAGTTCCATCCCTGGAACTCGCGGCGGGCGGACGTGGAGCGTCCGGACGAGTGGCGGATCGACCTCGACCCGATGCCGGCGGCCGGCTTCGAGCGGGTGCGGCGGGTGGCCGCCGTAGCGAAGACAGTGCTGGACGACCTGGGCATGATCGGCTTCCCGAAGACCTCCGGCGGCAACGGCCTGCACATCTACGTCCGGATCGTGCCCGAATGGAGCTTCGGCGAGGTGCGCCGGGCAGCGCTCGCGTTCGCCCGCGAAGTGGAGCGGCGTGCGCCGGACGACGTGACCACGGCGTGGTGGCGCCAGGAGCGCGATCCGCGGCACGTCTTCGTCGACTACAACCAGAACGCACGCGATCACACCATCGCGAGCGCGTGGTCCGTCCGCGGCGTGCCGGACGGAACCGTGTCGACCCCCTTCCACTGGTCCGAACTGGACGCGATCGCGCCCCGCGAACTCACCCTGGCCACCGTGCCCGCCCGCTTCGCCAAGCTGGGCGATCCGCACGCCGCGATCGATGACGTCGCCCATCGCCTGGACACCCTCCTGGAGTGGGCCGACCGGGACGGTCTGCCCGAGTAGCGCAGCCGCAGCTGCGATGTGCTCCGTCCGCTGTAGTCTCGACAGGCTCGACCAACCGGATCAGGGCAGTGAGGAGACCGGCCGCTATGACTGCTCTCGGCGCGCTCAGGTTCCCGACGCAGCTCTACGAGGCCTACGTCTTCGACCTGGACGGCACCATCTACCTTGGCGAGGAGCTGTTGCCGGGAGCCAAGCGGACGATTGAGGAGTTGCGTCGCCGAGAGATCCCGATTCGGTTTCTCTCGAACAACGCGACCAGCGATCCCGCACAGGTTGCGGCCAAGCTGGCTGGCCTGGGGCTGCCCACCGATGTCGCGGAGATCGCGAACACCGTGGTGACCACCACGCAGTGGCTGAAGGCCCATCATCCCGAGGCGGTCGTCTTCCCGATTTCGGAGGAGCCGCTCAAGCGGGCGCTCGCCGCTGCCGGGATCCGGATGAGCGAGGACCCGGCGGAGATCGACATCGTGATCGCGTCCTACGACCGCACGTTCGACTACCGCAAGCCGCAAATCGCCTTCGACGCGATCTGGTTCCATCGGCGAGCGTTTCTCATTCAGACCAATCCGGACGCCTTCTGCCCCTACCCCGGCGGACGGGGCGAGCCCGACTGCGCGGCCATCACCGCGGCGATCGAGGCGTCCACAGACACCACCTGCCGGCAGAGCCTGGGTAAGCCAGACCCGGTCATGCTGCAGACGGTGATGGCCACCCTGCCGGACGCAGACATCGCCCGCTCGGTCATGGTCGGCGACCGGCTGCAGACCGACAGCAGGATGGCGCTGGCGGCCGGCATGGCTTCGGCCGTGGTGCTGACCGGTGAAGCAACCGCCGAGGATGTTGCGGCCCTCCCTGAGCAACTCAAACCGACGCTGGTACTCGACCGGATCGACCGGCTGATCCCCATGTATGCCTGGATAGAACTCGGCTGGGCCGAGGCTTAGGCACGCTCACCGAGCAGCAAGTCGCTCAGCCCCGACCCCCGCTGGGGCAGACTTGCGCGCGTGAGCAGATCTGAGGAGGACGGCTGGCCGCAGACCGCCTTGGAGCTGATGCGGTCGCGCTTCGAGGCATTCCGGGACGGGGACGCGGCTTGGCTGCTCGCGTCCTGGCACCCGTCGACCAGACCGGCGAACCTGGACCTGACCGGCAACCCGACCTGGCGTGGACTGCAGATCGTCGACACCCTCGACGGTGGGCCGGACGACGACACCGGCATAGTCGAGTTCCGGGCGACCTGCCTCGCGCCACGAGGTGGGGTCGAGGTGCAGCAGGAGCGGTCGAGGTTCGTCCGCGAGGGTGGTCGCTGGTACTACCTCGCCCCGCTGCGGTAGCGCGCAGGCGCTGAAGCTTCGCTCCCGGGAATGGGCGCGACGACACGGACGACTCAGATCGAGGCGGCCTCCGTCGGC
>DAOPRQ010000075.1:0-10914 GCA_035349055.1 Propionicimonas sp. | reverse complement strand
CGACCCAGGGATTATGAGTCCCCTGCTCTGACCGGCTGAGCTACCGCCCCGGTGGTGTCGCGAATCAACGTAGCCGGGCCTGGCTGCGGTGTCCACGCGGGTAGCCTTCGGCACAAGCTAACCGGCAGGAATCACATGCAATCAGACGAGGCTTGGCAGCAGCCGCCGTTCGGCAGCGGGCTGGACGCGATTGCGGTCGACCTGATCACCGAACTCGTCCAGCAGGTATTCGCTGACCTCGATCCCGTCCAACTCGTCGAAGCGTCCGGACGGCCACTGAACGAAGCCGACAAGCGCACCGTTGCACACCTCATCGACCACGCCGTGGTGGAGCTTGAGGTCGACTTCGGCCTGGCCCACGACTAGACCGAAGCCGACCCCTTCGTCGAGCTCAGTGCTTGTTGAGGGTACTCCTGCAGGTGGCGGACGGTGTCCGGGCCCCACATGCTGTCGACCCTGGCGCCGATCTTCGCCTGGAGCGCCTTGATCGTGATTGGGCCGACCTCGCCGTCCTCCTTCACACCCAGCTTGTCCTGGAGCGCTCGCTTTGACTGCACGCCCCAGACCCCATCGACTTTCGCGCCGACCCACCGCTGCGTCGCGGCGATCGTTCGCGGGCCGAACTTGCCATCCACCGTCAGCTTCGGCTCGTCGTCCTTGGGCTTGGCCGGCTTCGTCTCAGGCTTCTCCACAACGACCGGAGCGGGCGCCTCCACGACCGGAGGCTCAACCTGCGGCACGGGCTCGACTGTCGGCTCCGGCATGCGGGCCGCCTCGGCGCGCTCCGCGTCATCGGTGGTGAGTGCGTCCTTGATGTTGTTGAACAGTCCCATTTCCAGTCCTCCCACCAGCGGGTGTGGCGGCAAGCCCGTCAGATTTCACCAGCTGTCAAGCCGGAGTCAAGAGGCAAGGGTGCGGTCCAGCTACGGTTTAGGAGGGGCCCGCCCCGCCCAGACCATGCTCCATCGGATCGGTGTGGTCGTGCACCGGTTCCTGCTGGGGCGTAGTCGGCAGCAGTTCGTCGCCGAGCACACCGTGCAGCTGCGCTTCACCGACGGCCAGACCACCAGCGAGCACCCGGCCACCGTTCTTGTGGTCGATCAGGACGTACGACACCGTCGCCGTACTGACCAGGCTGATCTTGTCCTTCATCAGCAGCGGACGGTCGTCGACTACCTGGGAGGACAACGTCGCGCCACCCTTGACCACCAGAACCGCGTCAAAGCCCCCAGCATCGTGGAGCGCCTCTTGCAGCGACGCTTTCGCCAGTGCGCTCGGCTCGGCACCATCGCTGGCCACCATCGCCGACAGCACGGCCTCCGCTTTCTTCAACAACTCGTTACCACCCGCGAGCCAACCCTTGGTCGCGGAGCTCTCGGGGGCGGCCTTGAGCTTCTCCGCGAGGCCGTCGCAGGCCGTCCGAAGGTCGGTCCATGCGGTCTGCGCCGCGCCGTCGGCCTCGATCAGACGCGCCTTGTCCAGCACTACAACCTGCTTAGTCGTGCTGGCCAGGGCTCCGGCCACAGCGATCGCGGCCACGTCGTCGTCCGCGGTGCCGCTCGTGTTGGTGATCGTGCGCCGCGCCGAGATCAGTGACAGCAGCCCAGGCAGAAGCTTGGCCGCAGCGGTCGCCACCCCCGTGACGCCGTCGATCATTCGAACATCATCGATCCCCTTGTTCTCCTGAGGGGCATCCGGATAGGTGCTGGTCAGTGTGGTCAACTGCTTGAGTTGGTCAATCACCGAGCGATAGCTCAGGTCGCGCCCGGCGAGGTTGAGGTCGGTGATCACTAGTACCTTGGCACCGTTCTTCAGCTTGCCGGCGACGATCGGCGCAACCTTCGCGGCAGCGTCCGCCAAAGCCCGCGAGCCGAGCAGCGACTGGAACACCGTTGATGAATCGGGCACGGTCAGCGATCCGTGATCCACCCCGCTCAAGTCGGCCACCAGGTCCTTGATGGCGTTCCGCTCGGCGGCCTCAACTTCCAGCCGCTTCTTCGCAGCATCGTGCTCGGCGCTGATCGCGTCCGCCACAGCCTTGCGCTCGGCTGCTTTGATCTCTTCGTCAGTTCGATCGGCCATGATTCCCCCGATTCCTGGTCCGCAGTTGAGATGCAGCCTAGAAGGGTCGGTGGCGCGGCGTAAGAGCCTCGACGCTGATTTCAGCAGAGCTTCTGGACGGCCTCAGCCGGGTCGACCGGAATCCGCAGGAAGGTGAGCGACGGAGCGAGCGTGACGTTCTTCACGAAGCGTTCGAACGTGAGCGGCTCCGAAACCGCGTCCAGCAACTCGACCACCGGCTCGCACGCCAGCGCCTGACGCGCCTCGGCCAGGCCTGCCACCGGGGGAGTGCGATCTTCGGACGCGAACCTTGCCAGCGCCCACACCTCTGGCTTGTACGCGTGACCAACCCGGAACTCGGCGTCCGGCGGCAGCACCAGGCGGGCGCCGATCGCGTCCCCGAGCGATGGCGGGTCGTTCACCACCACGTCCAGACCGGACGCGGCCCCGGCCACCCCGAGGCTGTTCAACACCATCACCACGCCCGGCCCGGTGCGTCCCAGCCGTTCGTCCGGCTGAACCACGGTCACGTAGTAGCTCTTGCCCCGCGCGTGATCGGACGCCGCAGCCCGCGCCAGCTTGAAGCCGATGTCATCACTCCAGTTCGCCAGCGACACCATCGCACCCGGCACGTCCGCGACGAAGGCCGCATAGTACGTCCGCTCGTCCGCGATCATGCCGTTCCACAACGCCGGACGCAGCAGCAGCCCGCAGCAGAGCGCCCACGCGACGACCATGGGGGCCAGCACCCGCCGGACGCCGGTGAAGGGCACCATTGCGATCGGTGCGAAGAACAGGAACGTGGCCGGCAGCAGGAAGCGTCCGTGCATGAAGTCGCCGCCCACGCTCACCACGAACGCAACGTGCACCAGCGCGGTCAACGGGAAGATGACGTAGATCGATCGAGCGTCCGGTTCGCCAACGGACGGACGCCGCAGTATCCGCGCGCCCAACAGCCAGGCGCCGATCGCCAGCGGCACCCACAGCCAGTAGGTGCCGACGAAGTCGAGCACGTAGCTGACGCCCTGCGCCAGCGAGCCGTTTGCCTTGGCCAACGCGGTGTTCGGCACCAGCGAGGCGAAGAAACCCATCCGGAACACCTCGTAGGCCAGCGGCAGCACCAGGGCGATTCCGGCTGCGGCCAGCCAGTCGAGCCAGCGCCGCCGGCTCTGCCACAGCAGTGCGATGCCGAAAAATAGTGCGATCAGCGCAAAGTCCGGGCGGACCAACGGGCCGAGCCCGATCAGCATCGCGATCGGCCAGGGCTGCCAGGCCGGCCGATCCTTGCCACCGCGCAACCTGAACGCCAGTGCGGCGAAGCACCCGGCGATCCAGGCCATCGAGAGTGAAGTCTCCAGGCCGGACGTGCCGAAGTCCCAGACCGGGGGGAGCGCGGCCACCACCGCGAGCCCGACCGGCACCAATAGGCGGCGACCGGGATTGAGTGCCCAGGCGCCCAGCGCCAGACAGCTCAGCGCAACGATGGTGAGTGCGGTGCCGAGCACCACCATCACCATTCCGGTCTCGGCGGACGGCACGATCGCCTGGCCGAGCCACACCAACCCGAGCCAGAGCGTGCTCGTGCCCACCTCGACGCGATCGTTCAGGTTGTAGATCGGCCCGCGTCCGGCCATCAATTGCTGGATCACGCGGTAGTTGATGAAGCCGTCGTCGGAGACCCAGCGTCGAAGCCAGACCATCGAGGTGGTCACCAGCACGGGGATTGCGATGAAGAGCCAAGTCAGGGCACGATCACGCCGATTGGGACGGGCCGCTGTATCCAAGCTCCCCCGCCTGGACTCGAACCAGGAACCTGCGGATTAACAGTCCGACGCTCTGCCAATTGAGCTACAGGGGATCGCGCTGGGCGCGAGCCGTTACATTACCAGAACTTCACCGGGCGTCGAACTCGGCGCGCAACTGCTCCAGCGCGATCGCCACGAGTGGGTCTTGTGCCAGTTCATCGGCCCGAACTCCCTTGCCGGGGCTCACTCGCCAGACCAGCGGACGCGAGCCGTCACCCAGGTCGCGGCGGGCGGTGATCAGCGCCGTCCGGCCCCGTCCCAGATCCGCCGTACGGACGCAGGCGATGCTCGCGGTGACGCGCTCGTTGAAGAAGTCCGGCAGCTGCCCCGGCTCGGACAACGCCAGGCGCCAGGAGCGCCCCTCCACGTCCAGCCAGTTGAGCGAGTGGGTCTCGGCGTCCCAGCTGCCGCGCTCGATCCGGTGCCACGGCTGCTCCTGCCAGGCACCGTCCTGCCGGAACAGCAACGCGTCCACCAACCCGGCGACCTGGCCTTCTGGGCTTGTCCCGGACGCCAGCGCGCGACGTCGTCCGGCGGCTTCCTTCAGCTCGGGGTCCAATCGGGTGCGCGCGAAGAGTGCCATGCCGCCCATTCTGCTTGATCCGAGGAGTCGCTCAGGACGCAGCGAACGCCAGCCGCCGCACGCACGGCAGATCAGGCTCCGCCCAGTCCAGCCACATCAACCGCTCGCGTCGGAACCAGGACACCACGTCATGATCGGTGCTGGTCGCGGGCACCTCAGCCAAGGGGCGGACGAAGTAGCACGCCAGCCGGATGAGAGTGCCGTTCACCATCGTGGCGCTCAGATCGGCGAGGTCGCCCACCTCGATCTCGACGCTGAGTTCCTCCCTGATCTCCCGCTCAAGTGCGGCCTGGGGGGCTTCGCCCGCGACGGTCTTCCCACCGGGGAACTCCCAGCGCCCGCCGGCGGCCAGGTAAGGCTTCCGCCGACCGGCCAGAACCAGATCACCGTCGGTGAAAACTGCCGCCACCACGTCCATCGCGCCCCCTGCTGCCATTCTCCACCCTCACTCCGGATGTACGTCAGCCGGGGTCAGATCGGTTCGCCAACCCATCCAGACCGGGTGCCGCAGCCGTCCCATTGAGGTGCGTTCGGTGTAGGCCACTTCGCCCACCAGCAGCGGTTCCACCCAGGCGGCGTCCTTGGCGTCTTCTTTGGGCACATCGACCAGGCTGGGCTCTGCTCGCGACAGTTCGCGCAGCAACCGTTGCGCCTCGGCCAGGCCGGCGTCGCTGAAACCGGAGCCCACGCGTCCCGAGTACCGCAGGCCCTGCACGCTCGGGACGCCGACCAGCAGCGAGCCGATGGTGCCTTCACGGTTGCCGGACCCGGGACGCCAACCGCCGATCACCACCGACTGGGTTCGCCGGTGCTTGATCTTCAACCAGTTGC
This sequence comes from Propionicimonas sp., assembly GCA_035349055.1. GTDB lineage: Bacteria > Actinomycetota > Actinomycetes > Propionibacteriales > Propionibacteriaceae > Propionicimonas. Next base: position 5,634 of record DAOPRQ010000075.1, on the reverse strand, counting down.
GCGAGCGCGAACCTGCGGCGTACGCCGAGCCGCGGCGCTTGGCCACCACGCCCTCCAGCCCGAGCGCCAGGCTGGTGTCCAGGGCCGCGGCCAGATCGCCCTCGAACCCTGGTGGTACCTGAACGCGACCCTGGGCCGGCAGCTCTTCAAGCCGCTTGCGGCGCTCCTCGTAGGCAAGTTCGGTCAAGTCCACACCGTTCAAGCTCAGTACGTCGAACAGCATCAACTGCACAGGTGCCCGCTGGGCCGCCGCCGCGATGTCGGCCGGTTTGGTGAGGTTGATCCGCGGCTGGAGCAGTTCGAATCGTGGCGCTCCACCGGCGTCGACGACGACGATTTCGCCGTCAAGGATGGCCTCACCAGCGCCGATGGCGCGCAGGTCGGCCATCAGATCGGGATAGCGCAGCGTCTCGTCGCGTCCGCTTCGGCTCACCAACCGGATCTGTTCGCCTTCGATCTCGATCAGGACGCGGACGCCGTCCCACTTCATCTCGAACGCCCAGGCGTCGCCGGAACCGACTTCGGCCGTGGTGGCGAGCTTGGCGAGCATCGGTCGGGCCGGGCTGACCCCGGCTGGTCGAGCCGGTCGAGACTCCGGTTCGCCGGCCAGCGGTGCGAGCAGATCGCCCAGCTCGGCCACGCGATCGAGCACCTCGTGGAAGTCCAGTTGTACCAACCCGGGACGGGACAGCTCGTCCCAGGTCCTGGGGGCGGCCACCGTGGGATGGGCGCGTCCGCGCAACGAATACGGAGTGATCGTGGTCTTGTTGCCGTTGTTCTGGCTCCAGTCGAGGAAGACCTTGCCGTCCCGGTCGGCGCGACGCATCACCGCGGTGACCCGGGCGGGTTCCTTGGCCTGGAGGGCCTCGGCCAGGCGCTTGGCCAGCGCGGACGCCTCGGTCGGCGTCAGCGTCCCGTCCAAGTGCGTGTACAGGTGGATGCCCTTGCTGCCCGAAGTGACCGGGTACGGCTCCAGCCCGACCGCACGCAGGGCGTCCCGCACCCAGCCGGCCACCTCCGCGCACTGGCTGAGCGTCACGCCGGGCCCCGGATCGAGGTCGAGCACCAGTCGGTCCGGATTCCGCGGGGTGCCTTTGTCGGCGAAGCGCCACTGCGGCACGTGCAGTTCCAGCGATGCCAACTGCGCGAGCCAGACGAGGGTGGCTACATCGTCGGCGATCGGATAGAGGTTGGTCCCGTCCGAATGCTCGATCGGGAACCGTTTCACCCAGTCGGGGGTACCGCGGGGCAGGTTCTTGGCGAAGAACACGTTCACGTCCGGACCGCCGTCGCCCACCCCGTCCGGCCAGCGCTTCCGGGTGATCGGCCGCATCGTCAGGTGCGGCAGCAGCACGTCGCCGATCGCGGCGTAGTAGGCGATCACTTCACCCTTGGTGGTGCCGGTGGCTGGATAGAGCACCTTGTCCAGATTGGTCAGCGCCAGCGTGCGACCGGCCACGGTCACGTGCTGAGTACCCGCGGCCGCCATGGCCACATCCTGCCGGACCCCCACCGGCGGGTCGAGTGGCAGTTCTGGCAGCCCTCAGCCCGGAACCGCAGCGCCGAAGGCTGCGCCGATCGGCTCCCGGACCACCAGCGTGGCGAGATCGTCATACCCGGTCGGCTCCCGATTGATCAGCACCAGGTTCCGGCCGCGGAACTCGCGCACCAGTCCGGCTGCCGGGTACACCACCAGGGAGGTGCCGCCGACGACGAGGGTGTCGGCAGCCGCCAGGTGGCTGAGCGCAGCATCCAGGACGTCCGGGTCGAGCGCCTCCTCGTAGAGCACCACTTCGGGCTTGATGATCCCGCCGCAATCGCAGCGCGGCAGACCGGATGAGCGCAGGATCGCGTCCAGGCCGAAGCCGCGACCGCAGCGCTGGCAGCGGTTCCGATGCACGCTGCCGTGCAGCTCGAGCACCCGCTTCGAGCCGGCGGCCTGGTGCAAGCCGTCGATGTTCTGGGTGATCACCGCGGTCAGCCGTCCCGCCGCCTCAAGCCTGGCCAGGGCCAGGTGCGCAGGGTTCGGTCGGGCGTTCGGGTGCAGCAGGTTGGTCCGGTAATAATCGAAGAACTCCTCCGGGTGGCGGACGAAGAAGCTGTGGCTGAGGATCTCTTCCGGGGCGTAGCGAGCGCCACCGCGCTGGTACAGGCCGTCGCCGGAGCGGAAGTCGGGGATGCCGCTCTCGGTCGAGACACCGGCGCCGCCGAAGAACACGATCCGCTTGCTCGCGGCCAGGACTCGCGCCAACTCTTCGGTCACGGATCGAGGCTAGCGACGACGTCAGTGGGCGGCGATAGTCTGCGCGCATGTCACAGGGGATAGCGGATCGACTCGCGGCGATGATTCGGGTGCCAACGGTCTCGGCTGAGCGCGAGACTCAGGGCTTGGCGCCCTTCGAGGAGTTCGTCGACCTGCTCGCTGAGCTCTACCCCCAGTTGCATGCGGGGTTGCAGCTCGAGCGCTTCGATGGGTTCGGGCTGGTTTACACATGGGCATCGTCAGGCTCAGCCCTGGATCCGGTCGTGCTGATGGCGCACTACGACGTAGTACCGGTCACCGGCCAGGAGGCCGAGTGGTCCGTCCCGCCTTTCGAGGGCCGCGTCGCCGACGGAAAGGTCTGGGGACGCGGCACCCTCGACGACAAGGGTGCCTTGTGCGTGCTGCTGGAAGCGGTCGAGAACCTGGTGGCCGAAGGTTGGACGCCGCCGCGTCCGGTGCTGTTGTGCCTTGGCCCCGACGAGGAAGTGATGGGTGCGACTGCCAGGCTGATCGCCGCCACCTACCGCGACCGCGGCGTGCGGCCATGGCTGGTGCTTGACGAAGGCGGCGCGATCACCGAGGTGCCGTTCCCAGGCGTGGACGGCCATTTCGCGATGGTCGGACTGGCCGAGAAGGGCGTGCTTAGTGTTGAACTGAACGCTTCGGGGCAGGGTGGACACGCCTCCGCCACCACCGGGATCACAGCGGTCGGACGCATCGCCCGAGTGGTCGCCAAGCTCAACCGCAACCCGTTCGATGTCCGGATGCCCCGAACCGTGATCGACCTGCTCGGCAAGCTTGCCGCGCACGCCCAGCCGAAGTACGCCCGGCTCTGGCGGCTCGCCGCCAGGAACCCGGGGCCGGCCGCCCGAGCCCTGCTGGCCGGTGGTGGTGCGGACGGGGCTGCGCTCGTCCGAACGAGCCTGGCGCCGACGATGCTGAGCGGTGGCAGCAGCCCCAATGTGCTGCCGTCCGCGGCTTCGGCGACGCTTAACATCCGGGTCAACGTCGGTGAGACCACCACCGGCGTGATCGCCCGCCTGCGCCGGGTGATCAACGATCCGTTGGTCGCCGTCCGCGTGCTGGAAGGAGACGAGCCGACTCCCGAGTCGCCGTCCGACAACGCCCAGTTCGCGCTGATCGCGCAAGCCGTCGAGGCCAGCTATCCCGGCACGCCGACGCTCGGTTACCTCACCATGGCCGCTACCGATGCCCGGCACTGGCACCGCTTCACTTCGGCGGTCTATCGCTTCGCGCCGCTGCGGATGTCGGCGGCGCAGCGGGCCGCGATCCACGGCATTGACGAATCCGTCGACATCGACAGTCTGGTCCGCGGCGAGCAGTTCTATCGCGCGCTGCTGCTCAACCTGCCCGGAGGGGAGTCGTGATGAGCTATAGCGCCGTTCAGGATCCCCGCCAGATCCGGTTCGGCGCGCTCGCGGCCGTCGTCGGGTTCCTGGTGTACGTCGAGTTCACCAGCGGCATCCTGCAGGGCTTCTACACCCCGCTGCTCACCGACATCGCCAGGCATCTGAACGTGCCGGACGCGGACGTGAACTGGCTCGAAGGCGGCCAGATGATGGCTGCTGCGATCATCATTCCGGCCTTCGCCAAGCTCGGCGACATGATCGGCCACCGCAGGATGCTGCTGATCTCGACCGCACTCACCGCGGTCGCGAGCGCCGGCCTGCCGCTGACCAACAACTTCTGGATGTTCCTGCTCGCCTGGTCGCTGCAGGCCTTCTACATCGTCTGGTTGCCGCTGGAGACCGCGCTGATCTACGCCCGCGCCCGCAGCACCGGTCACCCAGCCGCCCTCACCCGACGGGCCGCTGGCTGGCTGGTCGCCGCACTGGAAGTGGGGGTGATCGCCGGCGCGCTTTCGGCCGGACAGTTGGTGGATGTGCTGCCACTCGCGGTCGTGTTGTGGATCCCGGCGGTTGCCGTGGCCGCGTGCTTCTTCGTCATCCTTCTCGGGGTGAAGGAGTCCCCGGAGCTGCACGGCGGCGAGTTCGACACCACCGGCATGGTGCTGGTCGCCATCGCGCTGCTCGGCCTTACCGGCGGGCTCTTCCTACTGCGCGTGAACGGACCGGGCAGCCCGGTCGCCTGGCTCGCGATCCTGGTGGGATTGGCGTTGTTCGTCCCGTTCGTTCGCTGGGAACTACGCCAGAAGGACCCCTTGGTGGACGTGCGGATGTTCGTGAACCCATCGCTGTGGCCGGTGTTCCTCACCGCCGGGTTGTTCGGCGTGAGCGTGCTCGGTGCCCAAGCGCCGCTGTCCACGTTCGCCCGCACCGACCCGTCCGTCTACGGCTACGGGCTGGGCGCCAGCAGCGGACTCACGTCGGTTCTGATCGGGGCCTACGTGCTCGCCCTCACGGCCGGTGCACTGTTGCTGCCGTTGGTGACCCGTTGGCTCAGCCCGCGCTGGGCCCTGATCGGAGCGAGCCTGCTGGTCGGTCTGGGCTACCTGCTCTTCCTGCCCTTCCACACCAGCTTCGCCGAGACGCTGACCAACATGATCATCGCCGGCATCGGGTCGGGCGCACTGGTCGCGGCGCTGCCGGCCGCAGCGGCTGCGGCCGCTCCGCACGGCCAGACCGGCGTCGCCACCGGACTCACCAATTCGGTGAAGACGGTGGGCGGCTCGGTGGCGTCCGCGGTGTTCGGCGTCGCCCTTGCGACCCACGCGGTCGGCGCTTTGCAGGGCACCGCCGGCTCCTTCAGCGGCTATGTGACCGTCTGGGTGATCTGCGGGGCCACCGCCCTGGTGGCCGCGCTCGCCCTTCTGTTCGTGCCGCGGACGGCGTTCAGCGACGTGGTCGGTTAGCCCAGCTTGGCTGTGCGGCGTCCGAGCACGCCGTCGATGGTGCGGTTGAGGACCGGATCGACGTCGATGTTGGCCGCGGCCCGATCGACCTCGCCCGGAACCTGCAGTGCGTTCACCGCTGCCACGATGCGGGCCAGCGCGGCCTCGTCGGAGTCGACCCCGGTGTCCACGACCAGATCGAACAGGGACTCGTCGGCCCAGTTGGCTGAATAGAACAGCCGGGTGAAGCGGGCGCGCAGCTCGTCGTCGGCCTTGATCCGATCGGTGGCAGCATCCTCGGACAAGTTTTCCCGCTTGGCGATCCGGGCCACCCGGATGTCCTGCGGCGCCTTGACGAACACGTTCAACACGTCGCCCATGCCTTCGAGCACCTTGAAACCGCCGCGGCCAAGGATCACCACGTTGCCGCGCGCGGCGAACGCCGCGATGGTCTGGTTCATCATCTGGATCGTCAGCACGCTGTTGTCGTTGAACAGCTCCCACACCTTGGGCTTGTGGTCGTAGATGTCGTTCAACTGGTGCAGCCCGTACTGCCGGA
>DAOPRQ010000074.1:0-10973 GCA_035349055.1 Propionicimonas sp. | reverse complement strand
GCATTCGCGCTTCACGCCACGCCCACAACCCCCACCCCATCGGTGGATCCGGGCTAAGACAAGGCTGGGTAACCTTAGACACATGCCGGACACGGTCATACCCGAAACCACCACGCTGCTGACGATCAAGGCCGCCGCGGAGGTGACCGGCCTGTCGGAGCACACCCTGCGGGCCTGGGAGCGCCGATACGAACTGCTCGCCCCGCAGCGGACGGCGTCCGGCTACCGGCTCTACGACCGCCAGACACTGGCCAGGGTGCGGGCCATGCAGGAGCTGGTCCAGGCCGGCTGGTCGCCGAAGTCCGCTGCCGCTGAGTTGCTTCGCCGGCCACCGCCGCTGGGCGACGTGACCGACTCCTCGGCCGAGTTGATCGAAGCCGCGGCGGCGATGGACGCGGCCTCGATCCACCGGATCGTGACCGAGAGCTTCGGCGCGGCCGCCTTCGAGACCGTGGTGGACGACTGGATGCTGCCGGCGCTCGCCCGGCTCGGCCAGGCCTGGGCGGACGGCAAGGTGACCGTCGCCGGTGAGCATCTCGTCGCCGACGCCCTGATGCGCCGCCTTGCCGCTGCCTACGACTCCGTCCGCCGCGGGCAGGGCGGGCCCCCGGTCCTGATCGGCGCACCCCCCGGCGTCGACCACCAACTCGGCCTGCTGGCCTTCGCCGTCGCCTGCCGTCGGGCCGGCCTGGCCACGGTCTACCTCGGCGCCAAAGTGCCGCTGCCGGCCTGGCGGGACGCAGCCCTGCGAACCCGGGCTTTCGCGGTGGTGACCTCGGTGCCACAGCGACGCGACTCCGAGCGGGTGACCCGAGTGGCCGCCCAACTGGAGTCCTTGCCGGAGGTCTCGGTGTGGGTGGGGGGACGCTTCCAGCACCTCGTACCGGCACCGGCGCGGACGCTCGGGCATCTGATCGGCCCGGCCGCCAGAACCCTCGCCGCGAGCCGGCATGGCTGAACCCAGGCTGCTCTGGTTTCGGCGCGACCTGCGGCTCGGCGACCACCCGGCCCTTGCCGCAGCGGCCGCCGCCGGGCCCGTGGTGCCGCTCTTCGTCCTCGACCCGGCCTTCTTCGACAATGCCGGCGCGGTTCGCCAGGGCTGGCTGGCGGCGAACCTGGTTGCTCTCCGCGAGGCCCTCGACTCTCGGCTCTGCCTGCGCTGGGGCGATCCGGTTCGGGTGGTGCCCGAGTTGGCCGCCGAGGTCGGCGCTGTCGTGGTGCACGTCTCCACCGAGACCGAACCCGGCGGATTGGCGCGCGACCAGCGGGTGCAGCGGGCGCTGGCCGCGGCCGGGGTCGAGTGGGTGGAAACCGGCTCGCCGTACGCGGTTACTCCCGGCCGGGTCCGGACACTGAGCGGCAGTGGCTTTCAGGTCTTCACCGCCTTCCACCGAGCCTGGCAGGCGCACGGCTGGCGCGGGCCGGCGCTGCTGCCGGACGCCTTCACGCCCATGCGGGCCGCCGGTAACCCGGCGGCATGGGGACGGATCGAGGCCGCGCTGGCAGCGTGTCCGATTGCGTTGCCGGACGCCGGCGAGGCGGCCGCCCTCGGACGCTGGCGGCGGTTCCTTGACGCAGACCTGTCCGGCTACTCCGGCGATCGGGATCGTCCGGACCTGGACACCACCTCCCGCCTTTCACCCGACTTGAAGTTCGGTGTAGTACACCCACGAACCCTGCTCGCCGACTTGGCGGAGCGTCCCGGGCCGGACGCCGACCGCTACGCCACCGAACTCGCCTGGCGGGAGTTCTACGCCGACGTGCTCAGCCGGCACCCCGAATCACTGGCTGCGGACCTGAAGAGCATCAAGCTGGACTATGACGAGCCGTCGGCCGGCTTCGAGGCTTGGCGGCTGGGGCGGACCGGCTTTCCGATCGTTGATGCCGGGATGCGCCAGTTGCTGGCCGAGGGTTGGATGCACAACCGCGTCCGGATGATCACCGCGAGTTTCCTCACCAAGGACCTGCATCACTGGTGGCCGCTGGGGGCCACGCACTTCCTGGATCACCTGATCGACGGCGACCTGGCCTCCAATGCGCACGGTTGGCAATGGACGGCCGGCACCGGAACCGACGCGGCGCCCTACTTTCGGGTCTTCAATCCCACCAGCCAGGGCCTTCGCTTCGACCCGAACGGCGACTACGTCCGGCGCTGGGTGCCAGAACTGCGCCACCTGAGGGGGGCAACGGCGCACGAGCCGTCGAAGGCCGCGGACGGTTACCGCCACGGCTATCCGCGTCCGATTCTGGATCATGGCAGGGAGAGGTTGGAGGCGCTCGCCCGGTACCGCGCCGCGCGGGGCTGAAGTGGCCGGATCTGGGTCAGGCGTGGAAGCAGCGCTTGCCCGGGTGCAACTTGCCGGCCATCAACTGGGAGACGGTGACAAGGGTGTAGCCCTTGGCCTGGAGGCCTCTGACGATCGCCGGGATCGCCTTCCGGGTCGACTTCAGGCTGTCGTGGGTGAGGATGATCGAACCTCGCTCCACCTGCTTCAGCACGCGCTTCGCGACCGTCTTGGCCTTGCGCACCTTCCAATCCTCGGGATCCACGTCCCAGATCACGGCAGGCATGCCGAGCGACCTGGTCACCTTGGCCACATCGCGATCCCACTCCCCGTACGGCGGACGCACCAACTTCGGACGCTGGCCGAGCTTGGTGAGCAGCTTGTTGGTCTTGACCAACTGCTTGCGGATGCCGCTCTTCGAGAGGTTCCAGAACTCCGGATGACTCCAGGAGTGGTTGCCGAGCTCGTGGCCCTCGGCGACCATCCGGCGGACCAGTTTGGGGTGCGCCTTCGCGTTCTGGCCGAGTAGGAAGAAGGTCGCCTTCACGCCACGCCTGGCAAAGAGATCGAGCAACTTCCCTGTGCCTGGCACCGGTCCGTCATCCATGGTCAGGGCAACGCACTTCAGCACCGCGCAATCCACCGGAGCCGGTTCCGCGGGCGGCTCGGGCTCAGGCGCCGGGGGCTCCGCCGGCGGTTCGGTTGCCGGCCCCGTCGGCTCGGCCGGGGACGGGACCGCGGACGGATCGGTCGCTGCCGAGTCAACCGGCGCGGCGGCGTCCGAGCCGGCTACCAACGGGGACGCGACCGGGCGTGTCGGTAGCGGGAACCCGACCACGGCATTGACCTGCGACGGCGGAATCGATTCGGCGGCCCGGGCAGCCAGGGTTCGCGGCGGCACGGTCGCGCAGCCGCTGAACAGCAGCGCAACCACCGTCGCGGCCAGGGCCGCCCGCCCCGCAGACTTCACAACTTCAGCCTAGTAGGCGTCGTTCTCCGTACCGCACCGCCGGAGCGGGGTTCACTCGCTGTCCAGCGCGCGATCCAGCTTCAGGGTCCGCGGCGGCGCCTGGTCGCCGGAGCGTCGGCGAACCACCAGGACGTCACAACCGGCATGCTCGACCACCTGGTCGGAGACCGAGCCGATCAGCAAGCCGGTGAAACCGCCGAGCCCGCGGGTACCCACGACCACCAGCTGGGCGTCGGCGGAAGCCTTGATGAGTTCGCGCCCGGCCGCTCCGTGGGGCGCTTCGAAGCTCACCTCAACCTCAGGGAACTCAGCGACGATGGCTGCCGTCGCCTTGGTCAGTTCGGCGAGGACCGCCTCGGCGAAGTCCTCCACCGGAGGCACATAACCCGGGCTCCACGACTTCGGACGCGGCGCGTTGCTGATCGTCCAGGCCCGCACTATCCGGACGCCGGCCCCGACCTTTCCAGCCAGCCACAAGCCCTTGCGCAGCGCTTCCGCCGCGAACTCCGAACCGTCGTAGCCGATAACGATCGGCGCCTGTTGCTCCATGGCCCGACTCTACCGTCGACCTCGTTCGCCGACGATACCCGCGACGCCCCTGGGGACGTTGAGGCGATCCATGCCCTGGCTGGCCGCGCGGGCCCGAAAGCGGCTGTCGTTCGGTAACCAGGGCGGGAATCAGCTCATCGGAATCGGCGGACGGCGCATCGCGAGTGGGTGACGGGTTCTCGGGATAGAGCCGACTGGCCGACCACCGACGGCCGCCGCCGTATACTCAGCCGTGGGAGAAAGGAGCCGCCGCCATGATCCCGCGCCGCACATTGATCCTCGGTTCAGCCGGGCGTGATTTCCACGTCTTCGCCACCGTTTTCCGCTCAGATCCTCGCCACGAGGTGTTGGGATTCACCAGTTCGGCACTGTCGGCCGGTGAACGTGGGGTCTTTCCGTCCTGCTTGTGCGGGGACTCCTACCCGGCCGGTATCCCGATCATCGCCGAGGCCGACCTGGAGCGGTTCGTCGCGTCCGAGCGGATCGAGAAGGTCGTCTTCGCCTATGCCGAGATCCGGTGCACCGGCGTGGCCGCGGTCGCCGCGCGGGTGCTGGCCGCCGGGGCCGACTTCCAGCTGCTCAGCCCGAACCGCTCGATGCTAACCGCTCAAAAGCCGGTGATCGCGGTCAGTTCGGCCCACAACGGGGCCGGCAAGACCCCCACCGTGCGGCACTTGACCGACCTGCTGCTGACCCAGGGCGTCCGGGTGGCCGTGTTGCGGCATCCGGTCCAGCGTTCGGGGTTCACCGCTGGGTGGCAGCACCAGTTCAGCGACGACGAACCGGGCCTCGACGCCTGCGCACGTCCGCAGAGCCGGGCCATCGGCGACCAGCCCGGCGCGATCCGGGTGGACGGGCTCGACCACGCTGCCGTCCTGGCCGCAGCCGAGGAACAGGCCGACGTGATCCTCTGGGACAGCGCGGGCACCGACCTGCCCTTCGTGCGGGCCGATCTGCATCTGGTGCTGGTCGATCCGCTGCGGGCCGACGCCGGCCTGGACTGCTTCCCCGGCGAGGTCACCCTGCGACTGGCGGACGCGGTGATCATCAGCAAGTGCGACGCCGTCAGCGACGAGCTGGTGCAGCAGTCGCATCGCCAGATCACCCGGCTCAACCCCGGGGCCACCGTGTTCACCGCCGATTCGCCGGTGGTGATCGATCATCCCGAACGCATCGCCGGCCGCACCGTGGTGGTGGTCGAGGAGGAGCCGACGCTCGCCTTCGGCGACCTGCGCCCGGGTGCGGGCATCGCGGCCGCGCATGCGGTCGGGGTCTCGGCGATCATCAGCCCGCTGCCGCAGGCGGTCGGGTCCCTGGTCGCGGTCTACGCCTGCCATCCCGAAGCCCAGTCGGTGCTGCCGGTGGCCGATCGGGAACCGGCAACGCTGGCCGACGTCCGGGCCACCGCCGAAGCGACCCCGAGCGAGGCGGTCATCGACGCCACCACGCTCGGCCTGGACGGGTTGTTCGACCTGGGCCGTCCGGTGGCGAAGGCCGGGTACGCGCTGCGTCCGCACGACCCTGACGCTCTGGCGGCGCTGGTGCTGGAGCGGGTCCGTCCGCGCTGAGCGAAAGGGGCATCGGCGCTGAACCGGTAGCATCACTGGTCGGCAGAAAGGACGCCATGCACGCGCTCACCGAGATTTCGGACCAGCAGCAGGTCATCGAGCAGATCGAGACCTACAGCCCGCACAACTACCATCCGCTACCGGTCGTGATCGAGTCGGGGTCGGGTGCGTGGCTGGTCGACACCGAGGGCAAGCGCTACCTCGACTTCTTGTCCGCCTACTCAGCGGTGAATTTCGGTCATTCCAATCCCGAGCTGCTCGCGGTCGCGTCCGAGCAGTTGGCGAAGCTGTCGATCACCTCGCGCGCCGTCTTCTCTGCACCCTTCGGACCCTTCGTGGAAGGCCTTGCCAAGCTGTGTGGCAAGGACATGGTGCTGCCGATGAACACCGGCGTCGAGGCGGTGGAGTCCTCTTTGAAGCTGGCCCGCAAGTGGGGCTACGAGGTCAAGGGCGTGCCCGAGGATCTGGCGAACATCATCGTGATGGAGGGGAATTTCCACGGACGCACGATCAGCGTGATCTCGTTCTCGTCCGACTCCGACGCCACCGACTCCTACGGCCCGTTCACCCCGGGATTCGTGAAGGTTCCCTACGGCGACCTGGACGCGATCGAGGCGGCCATCGACGAGCACACCGTGGCGATCCTGGTCGAGCCGATCCAGGGTGAGGCCGGCGTGGTCACCCCGCCGTCCGACTTCCTGCCCGGCATTCGCTCACTCGCCGATCGCCACCAGGTGCTGATGATCGCCGACGAGATCCAGTCGGGACTCGGTCGCACCGGGAGCACCTTCTATTGCGAGCAGGTCGGCGTGGTGCCCGACCTGTACCTGCTCGGCAAGGCGCTTGGCGGCGGCATCGTGCCGGTCTCGGCCGTGGTCGGCAATCGGGACGTTCTTGGCCTGCTCAAGCCGGGTCAGCACGGCTCGACTTTCGGCGGCAACCCACTGGCCTGCGCGGTGGGCCTGGCCGTGGTGCGGCTGCTGGAGACCGGCGAGATGCAGGCCCGCTCCCGCGAACTCGGCGACTACCTGCACTCCCGCCTTCTCGAACTGCTCGGACGCGGGGTCACCGAGGTGCGCGGGATCGGCCTGTGGGCCGGCGTCGACATCGACCCCACCTTGGGCACGGCCCGCGACATCTGCGAGCGCCTGCTGGCCAAGGGCGTGATCGCCAAGGACACCCACGGCTCGACCATACGGTTGGCCCCGCCCCTGGTGATCACCCGAGAGGAACTCGACCTGGCCCTGGACGCGCTCGCGTCGGCGCTCGCCGAAGCGTCCGCCTGAACAGTAAAGGGGACGGTCCCTTTTTTGGTTCACACCGAGCGTTCGGTGTGAACCAGTAAAGGAACCGTCTCCGTTCTTGTTCAGGCCTTGACGGCGGAAACCTCGAGCTCGAGGGTGACCTTGTCGCCGACCAGGACGCCGCCGGTCTCCAGCGCCGCGTTCCAGGTGAGGCCCCAGTCCTTGCGGTTGATGGTGACCTGGCCCTCGAAGCCGGCGCGCTCGTTGCCGAACGGGTCGGTGGCCACGCCCTCGAACGTGAACGGCACAACGACCGGCCTGGTGATGTCCTTGATCGTCAGGTCGCCGGTCACCTCGACGGTCTGGTCGTCGGTCACCGCGAAATCGGTGGCCTTGAAGGTGATCGTCGGGTACTGGGCCGCGTCGAAGAAGTCCGGGCTGGCCAGGTGGCTGTCGCGGTTGGCGTCCCGGGTGTCGACGCTGGCGGTCTGGATGGTCACGTCCAGAGCGGAAGCGGACGGGTTGGCGCCGTCGATGGTCGCGGTCCCGGCGACCTCGTTGAACGCCCCCCGCACCTTGGCGATCATCGCGTGGCGAGCCACGAAGCCGACTCGCGAGTGCGAGGGGTCGAGGTTGTAGGTGCCGGACAGGTCCCGGATCGAAGTCATGTCGTGCTCTCCTTTGATTGAAGTCTCAAGTAAAACCATAGTCGACGGTGATTGATCCGTCAACTACTTCACCTCCTGGGAGGGTACGCCGAAGCCCTGCCGCGGGTGGGTGGGGCGGGGTATTGTGACACCACTTACTGAGCCGGACGCGCGCTGCCGCGCGTCCGACGAGACGGAGGATGGATGAGCAACGCGACCTTCAGCCGCGAAGGGGTATCCCTCGAACTCCCCTTGGCGGAAGCCACCGAGGGTAACGACGGCTACGACATCACCAAATTGCTGGCGGCCACCGGAACCACCACCCTGGACGTCGGCTTCGCCAACACGGCGTCCTGCCGTTCCGCGATCACCTTCATCGACGGTGACGCGGGCATCCTGAGGTATCGCGGCTACCCGATCGAGCAACTGGCCGAGCACTCCAGCTTCCTGGAGGTCTCCTATCTGGTGCTCCACGGCGAGCTGCCCACCGCTGACCAGCTGGCCACCTTCTCGTCCAACATCGCCAAGTACCACCTGATCGACGAGCGGATGCGCGAGATGTTCCGCTCGCTGCCGCGCAAGTCGCACCCGATGCCGGTGCTGGCCGCCGGACTGAATGCGCTGTCGACCTTCACCGCGTCCAAGTACGGCGAGGATTCGCTGCACGACCTCGATCGCGCCACCCACCTGCTGATGGGCTCGCTGCCCACCCTGGCCGCCTACGGCTACAAGACCTCGGTCGGCCAGCCGATGCTCTACCCCGACGATTCGCTGAGCTACATCGAGAACTTCCTGCGGCTCTCGTTCGGCGTGCCGACCGGGCCCTACCCCTTCGACGATGCGATCACCCGCGCGCTCGACGTGCTGCTGATCCTGCACGCCGACCACGAGCAGAACTGTTCGACGTCGACCGTCCGGATGGTCGGATCGTCCGGCGCCAACATTTACGTCTCGGTCGCGGCCGGGGTGAGCGCCCTATCCGGCCCGCTGCACGGCGGCGCCAACCAGGCCGTGCTCGAGATGCTCAAGGGCATTCGCGACGAGGGCGGCGACGTGAAGAGCTACGTCGCCAAGGTGAAGGACAAGAAGGACACCACCAAGCTGATGGGCTTCGGCCACCGCATCTACAAGAACTACGATCCGCGCGCGGCGATCGTGAAGAAGCATGCGGACGCGATCCTGAACACCTTGTCGGGCCACGATCAGCTGCTCGACCTCGCGGTGCAGCTGGAAGAGGCGGCGCTGTCCGATTCGTACTTCCAGGAGCGCAAGCTCTACCCGAACGTCGACTTCTACACCGGCCTGATCTACCAGGCGATGGGCTTCCCGCAGAACATGTTCACGGTGCTCTTCGCCCTGGGCCGGCTGCCCGGTTGGATCTCGCACTTCCGCGAGCAGGCCGGCGACCCCGCCACCAAGATCAACCGGCCGCGGCAGATCTACATCGGTGAGGTCGAGCGTCCCTACGTCCCGATGGAGCAGCGGGGGTAGCGGGTCTACCCCCAGCGAACTTCGCTCCCGAAAGTGACGCTTGCTCCCGAAAATTCGGGAGCGGGAGTCCCTTTCGGGAGCGAAGTTGCCGTTGGCGGTGCTTTCAACCCCGATTGGTGGGCCCCAGCGACGGCTGATCTCAGCTGCGCGGGGACAACCCGATCAGCGTCGGACGGTTCACTTCGGCGAAGAAGTCGTTGCCCTTGTCGTCCACCACGATGAACGCCGGGAAGTCCTTCACCTCGATCTTCCAGATCGCCTCCATGCCCAGTTCCGGGTACTCGAGCAGCTCGACGCTGGTGATGCAGTCCTGCGCCAGCCGGGCAGCCGGGCCACCGATCGAGCCGAGGTAGAAGCCACCGTGCGCAGCGCAGGCGTCGGTCACAGCCTTCGAGCGGTTCCCCTTCGCCAGCATGATCATCGAGCCTCCGGCAGCCTGGAACTGGTCGACGTAGGAATCCATCCGTCCGGCGGTTGTCGGCCCGAACGAGCCGGACGGCATCCCCTCGGGCGTCTTCGCCGGCCCGGCGTAGTAGACCGGGTGGTCCTTCAGGTACTGCGGCATCGGCTCGCCCGCGTCCAGGCGCTCCTTGATCTTGGCGTGCGCGATGTCGCGTCCGACGATCACCGTGCCGTGCAGCGAAAGCCGGGTCTTCACCGGGTACTTACTCAGCTCGGCGAGGATCTCCGGCATCGGCCGGCCGAGGTCGATCTCGACGACCGCGCTGTCTTCAAGGTGCTCGTCGGTCGTGTCGGGCATGAAGTGCGCTGGCTCGCGCTCCAACTGCTCGATGAACACACCTTCAGGCGTGATCTTGCCCATGCACTGCCGGTCGGCCGAGCAGGAGACCGAGATCGCCACCGGCAGGGACGCGCCGTGCCGCGGCAGCCGGATCACCCGGACGTCGTGGCAGAAGTACTTTCCGCCGAACTGCGCGCCGATGCCGAAATCGCGGGTCAGCTGCAGCACCTGCTCCTCGAGCTCCAGGTCGCGGAAGCCGTGGGCGTCCATCGAGCCCGAAGTCGGCAGCGAGTCCAGGTACTTCGCGGACGCATACTTGGCCGTCTTCAGCGCGTACTCAGCCGACGTGCCGCCGATCACGATCGCCAGGTGGTACGGCGGGCAGGCCGCGGTGCCGAGGCTGCGCAGCTTCTCGTCCAGGAACTTCATCATGGACGCGGGATTCAGGATCGCCTTGGTCTCCTGGTAGAGGTAGCTCTTGTTGGCCGAGCCGCCGCCCTTCGCCATGAACAGGAACTTGTAGGTGTTCTCGTGGCCGGACGCGGTGTCGGCGTACAGCTCGATCTGCGCCGGCAGGTTGTTGCCGGTGTTCTTCTCTTCCCACATGGTGATCGGCGCGTTCATCGAGTAGCGCAGGTTCAGCTTGGTGTACGCCTCGAAGACGCCGCGCGAGAGCGGCAGTTCGTCGGTGCCGTCGGTGAGCACCTGCTGGCCACGCTTGCCCATGATGATCGCGGTGCCGGTGTCCTGGCACATCGGCAGCACGCCACCGGCAGCGATGTTGGCGTTCTTCATCAGGTCCAGCGCGACGAACTTGTCGTTGCCGCTGGCCTCCGGGTCGTCGAGGATGTTGCGCAGCTGCTGCAGGTGCGCCGGCCGCAGGTAGTGGGCGATGTCGTGCATCGCGGTCTCGGCCAACAACTCCAGCGCCTCGGGCGCCACCTTTAGGAAAGACCGTCCGTCCGGCCCCTCGACCGTCTCCACACCCTCGGTGGTGAGGAGCCGGTAGGGGGTGGCGTCCGCCCCGATCGGCAACAGATCCGCATAGCGGAATTCGGTCATGACACTCCTTCGCTCTAGCCCGTACAAAATCGTCCCACAGCGGGATCGCGACTATTGCCAGACTTGGTTATCCGGTCGTGGTCGTGGGTAGAGTCGAATGTGTGCTGACAATGTCGTTCGCACACCCCACACCCCGCGGAGGTTCGATGTTCGGCCAAGTGAAGTACGAGGCCATGAACGCCCACCTGAACTCGATGTTGGAGCGTCGCCGAGTGCTGATCTCGGCTCACCGCGGCAGTGGCGGCGGCAGCATCGCGGTCAACACCGAACTTGGCATCAGGGCGGCTTTCCTGTCCGGCGCCGACCTGGTGGAGATCGACGTCTCCGCGTCCGTGGACGGGGAGTTCTTCTGCTTCCACGACGGCTGCGAACCCGAGCTGCTCGGCATCGAGGCCAACCTGCAGACCCTCACCGC
>DAOPRQ010000073.1:0-11080 GCA_035349055.1 Propionicimonas sp. | reverse complement strand
TGGTCAGCGCGGCGCGGAAGCCCTCCTCGTGGGTGCCGCCCTCGTGGGTGTTGATCGTGTTGGCGAAGGTGTGCACGCTCTCGTTGAAGGACGTGTTCCACTGCATCGCCACTTCGAGGCTCATCCGCTGCTCCTCGGCGGCCTGCTCGATCGCGATCACGCTGGGGTGGATCGTGTCCTTGCTGCCGGTGAGGTACTTCACGTAGTCGATCAGGCCGTCGGTGTACTGGAAGGTCTGTGAGCGCTGCTCGACGTCGTCGTTGTCATCGTCGTCGGTGTCGGACTCCTGGGTCCGCTCGTCGACGATGTTGATCTTGAGGCCCTTGTTGAGGAACGCCATCTCGCGGAAGCGGGTGGCCAGGGTCTCGTAGGAGTAGTTGGTGGTCTCGAAGATCTCCGGGCTGGCGTAGAAGGTGACCGTCGTGCCGGTCTCCTCGGTGGGCTCCAGCTGCTCCAGCGGCGCGTCCGGATCGCCGAGGCTGAAGGACTGGCGCCAGTGGTAGCCGTCGCGATTGACGTCGACGGTGAGCTTGGAGCTCAGCGCGTTCACCACCGAGACACCCACGCCGTGCAGCCCGCCGGACACCTTGTAGCCACCGTCGCCGAACTTGCCGCCGGCGTGCAGGATCGTCAGCGCGACGGTTAGCGCGGAGATCTTCTCCTTTGGGTGTTCCTTGACCGGGATGCCGCGGCCGTTGTCGACCACCTGGATGCCGCCACCGTCCAGCAGACGCACGATGATGTTGTCGCAGTAGCCGGCCAGTGCCTCGTCCACCGCGTTGTCCACCACCTCGTAGACCAGGTGGTGCAGGCCCCGCTCA
Source organism: Propionicimonas sp. (assembly GCA_035349055.1). Lineage (GTDB taxonomy): Bacteria > Actinomycetota > Actinomycetes > Propionibacteriales > Propionibacteriaceae > Propionicimonas. The sequence continues at coordinate 10,259 of DAOPRQ010000073.1, read as the reverse complement.
CCGGTCGAGCCGATGTACATGCCCGGACGCTTGCGTACCGCGTCCAGGCCTTCGAGGACAGTGATCGCGGACGCGTCGTAGCTGCCTTCGGCTACGTGTGCGGCTTCCGCAGCGGTTATGGCAGCGACGATCGGCTCGTCAGTCACGCAGGCTTTCCCTTCAGACATGGGCAAGCGCCGCCGAGGATGCTGGCGGCGCGCTCCGGAACGAACCGAGTCTAGCGGATTCCGGCCAGAATTCGGGGCACGCCCGCTCAGCATTTGGCCCTGTGCGGCCAGCGGTGACGTTTCCGAGCCCCGATCAGGGGCCCACGCAAGGACGGGTACGCGTCCAGACCCCGCAGGCGGTCAAATCGGCCCGAACTGGCTGCTCGTCGCCGCCGAACGCAACTTCGCTCCCGAATGGGAGCGAAGTTGGAGTGGACGGGCTGGACGGCGGACGGGGTCCGCGTCCGTGCGGGTCCAGTGGATCAGGCCGGTGGCGGCGTGTGCACCACCGCGTGACCGCCAAACTGGCCGCGCAGCGCCGACACCATCTGCATGCTCGGGCTGTTCGGCTGCCTGGACGAGAACCGGGCGAACAGGGAAGCGGCCAGCACCGGCATCGGCACCGCGTTGTCGATCGCCTCCTGCAGCGTCCACCGGCCCTCGCCCGAATCAGTGGTGTACTCGTCCACGTCGGCCAGGCCCGGGTTCTCCTCAAGCGCCTTGACCAGCAGGTCGAGCAGCCAGGAGCGGACGACCGTGCCCCGCGTCCACGCCTTGAAGCAGCCGGCCACGTCGGTCACCGTGCCATTTGTCTCCAGCAGCTCCCAGCCCTCGGCGTAGGCATGCATCAGGCCGTACTCGATGCCGTTGTGCACCATCTTGGCGTAGTGCCCGGCGCCCACCGCGCCAGCGTGGACGAAACCCTCGTCCCGCGGGCCGTCCGGACGCAGCGCGTCGAAGATCGGCATCACCCTGGCCACCTCGCCCGCTTCACCGCCGACCATCAGGCCGTAGCCGTTCTCAAGACCCCACACGCCGCCGGACACCCCACAGTCGAGGTAGCCGACGCCATGCTCGGCCAGCAGGGCGGAGTTGATCGCGTCGTCCTTGTAGTAGGAGTTGCCGCCGTCGATGACCACGTCCCCGGCTCCGAGCAACTCAGCAAGTTCGGCGACGGTGGCCTGGGTGGGCGCACCGGCAGGGACCATCAACCACAACACCCGCGGACCGGCCAGCCGGTCGACCAGCTCGGCCAGGTCGGTGGTCTCGGAGACCGCCGGATTACGGTCGTAGCCGATCACCTCGTGGCCGGCACGGCGAAGGCGTTCCGCCATGTTGTGGCCCATCTTGCCGAGGCCGATCATTCCTAGCTGCATGATGTCCCCTCTCGTCCGAGCGCCGCGGCGCGCCGGGCCAGTTCGGTGATACCCGTCCAGTCACGGGTGGTAACCAGTTCAGCAGGCGTCAGCCAAGTGCCGCCACAGACTGGCACAGTAGCGAGCGCGAGGAAGTCCGGTGCGGTGGCTTCGGTGATGCCGCCGGTCGGGCAGAACGATACGTCCGGAAATGGTCCGGCTAGGGCTTTCAGAACCGGGACGCCGCCCGCAGCCACCGCGGGAAAGAACTTGCAGAACCGGTGGCCGTCCGCGTAGGCCAGCAACAATTCGGACGCGGTCGCAACGCCGGGCAGCAGCGGCAGACCCGCTTCCCGGCAGGCGGCGCCCAAGTCCTGGGTGTAGCCCGGCGAGACCGCGAAGGTGGCGCCCGCGTCCTTGGCCAGCGCCGCGTCGGCCGGCAGCCGGAGGGTACCGGCGCCCACGGTGGCCTCTGGCACCTCCGCGGCGATGGCTGCGATGGCGTGCGGAGCGGCCGGCGTCCGCAGGGTCACCTCGAGCGCTGACAGGCCGCCCGCGACCAGCGCTCGAGCCAGGTCGACGGCGATGCCGGCGTCCTCGATCACCAGCACCGGAATGATCGGTCCATGTCCGGACCAGGGTTCATGCGTCATTGCGTCACCAAATCCCGTCGGTAGGTCGTGTTGTCTGCAGCGGCTGGGTCGAGATCGTCGGTGAAGGGCAGCCAGCTGCAGGCGCCCTGTTCGGCGCCGGTCACGCTGGCCCGCATGCCGGCGAACAGGTCGCGACCAAGGCCCAGCGGATGCGGCCCGTCCCAGCGTGCCCGCGTACGTTGCTCAAGGTCTACGGCCAGCACATCGATGGTGCCTGCGTTCGCGTCCAGCCGGATCAGGTCCCCGGTGCGCAGCTTCGCGCACGGCCCACCGACCGCGGCTTCGGGGGTCAGGTGGATAGCTGCCGGGATCCGTCCGGAAGCGCCGGACATCCGTCCGTCGGTCACCAGGGCGACCCGATGCCCGGCGGACTGCAGGACGCCGAGGATCGCGGTGAGCCGGTGTAGTTCGGGCATGCCGTTCGCGCGCGGCCCCTGGAAGCGGACGACCACCAAGACATCGCGGTCGAGATCGCCGCGCTGGAAGGCGGCCGCCACCTCGTCCTGGGAATCGGCGACGAAGGCTGGTGCCTCGATCACCCGGTGCTCGGGCGCCACCGCGGCGACCTTGATCACCGCGCGGCCCAGATTGCCGGCGATTAGTGCCAGGCCGCCGGTGGTGTCGAACGGGTCGGCGCCACCGCGCAGCACCGCAGCGTCCGGTGTTTCCGCTGGTGGCGCGGCGAACCGCAACCCGCCCTCGACAAGTTCCGGACGCAGCGCCTGCGCGGCCAGCCCGCCGGCGTTGACGGTCGGCACGTCCGCGTGCAGGAGGCCAAGGTCGAGCAACTCGCGCAGCACGAAGCCGGTGCCCCCGGCGCGCTCGAAGTCGTTGATATCGGCCTGGCCGTTCGGATAGATCCGCGCCAGCAGCGGTACCACGCCCGACAATTGGTCGACATCGCTCCAGTCGAAGACGATGCCGGCCGCACGCGCTACGGCCACCCAGTGAATCAGGTGGTTGGTCGAGCCGCCGGTGGCCAGCAGTGTGACCAGTGCGTTCACGATCGACCGCTCGTCCACCAACTCCCCGATCGGAGTGAACCGGTCACCACCGGCCCGCACCTGCAACGCCGTCCGCACGGCCTGCCGGGTGAGTGCATCCCGCAGCGGCGAGTACGGCGGCACGAACGCCGCGCCGGGCACGTGCAGGCCCATGACCTCCAGCAGCACCTGGTTCGAGTTCGCGGTGCCGTAGAAGGTGCAGGTGCCGGCGGAGTGGTATGCCTGTTGCTCGACCGCCAATAGCTCGTCGCGGGACGCGTCGCCCCGGACGTGGGCCTCGCGCACTTTGGCCTTGGCCGCGTTCGCGATGCCGCTCCCCATCGGCCCGGCGGGGACGAAGACACAGGGGACGTGGCCCGCGGAGAGGGCGCCGATCAGCATTCCCGGCACGATCTTGTCGCAGATGCCCATCAGCAGGGCCGCGTCGTACACGTCGTGGCTGAGCGCGATCGCCGTGCTCATCGCGATCACGTCCCGGCTGAACAACGACAACTCCATACCCACAGTGCCCTGGGTCACCCCGTCGCACATCGCCGGGGTGCCGCCGGCGACCTGGGCCGAGGCGCCGCCGCGGCGGGCCTCGTCCCGGATCACGGCCGGATAGTCCTCGTACGGACGGTGCGCGGAGAGGACGTCGTTGTAAGCGGTGACGATCCCGAGATTCGGCCGGGCGGCCTTGAGCACGGCGAGCCGCTCCGATTCCGGGGAGGCGGCGAAAGCGTGCGCGAGGTTCGCGCAGCTCAGCCGCGTCCGGGAGTCGGCCCGCTCGGCGTCCGCGTGGATCCGATCGAGGTAGGCCCGCCGTCCGGCTCGGCTGCGCCGCCGGATTCGCTCGGTCACCTCGGCGACGACAGCCGGTGCAGGACTGGGGGACATCAGACCACCAGGCTAAGCAGCATCACGCCGGCCAGGCCGGTCACCGACAGCACGGTCTCCATCAGCGACCAGGTCTTGAAGGTCTGGCCGACCGACATGCCGAAGTACTCCTTCACCATCCAGAAGCCGGCGTCGTTGACGTGGCTGAGGAACACCGAGCCGGCCCCGATCGCCAGCACCATCAAGGCGGCGTGCGTCGGCGGCAGGCCGGCGGCCAGCGGCGCCATGATGCCGGACGCGGTGATGGTGGCGACGGTCGCGGAACCGGTGGCGAGGCGGATCAGCACGGCCACGATCCAGCCAGCCAGCAGCGGCGGCAGGGCCGCGTCCGCCAGGCCCTTGGCGATCACGTCCGCGATGCCGGAGTCGACCAGGGTCTGCTTGAAGCCACCGCCGGCGCCGACGATCAGCAGGATGCCAGCGATCGGACCGAAGGCCGAGCCGACCAGTTTGCTCACTTCGTCCCGAGTCTTCGAGAGCAGGAAGCCGAGCATGAACATGGCCGCGATGGTGGTGATCGTCAACGCGATCAGCGGGGTGCCGACGAAAACCAGGGCGGCACCGAACGGGTTCTCCTCGGCGCCGGTCATTTCCACCACGGTGCGCGCCAGCATCAGGATCACCGGCAGCAGGACGACGGTCAGCGCGGCGCCGAAGCTGGGCCGCTTGGCACCTTCCGCCGGTCCGCCGGAGCCCAGCAGGTCGGAGCGCGCCTCGATCGGCACCCATTTCGCCATCACCTTGCCGAGCAGCGGGCCGGCGATGATCACACATGGGATTGCCACGAGCAGGCCGAGACCGAGGGTCAGGCCGAGGTTGGCGCCGAGGGCGTCGATCGCGATCAGCGGGCCGGGGTGCGGCGGCACCAGCCCGTGCAGGGCCGACAGGCCGGCCAGTGCCGGGATGCCCAGCAGCACCACCGGAAGGTTGGCACGGCGAGCGGCAAACATCACGACCGGGATCAGGATGACCACGCCGACCTCGAAGAACAGCGGAATGCCGACGACGAAGGCGATCAACGCCATCGCCCACGGCAGCCGTTGCAGCGGGGTTTTCGCGAGGATCGTGTCGACGATCACGTCCGCGCCGCCGGAGGAGACCAGCAGGGTGCCGATGATCGCGCCGAGGATGATCAGCAGGCCCACGCCGGAAAGCGTCGACCCGAGCCCAGCGGTGAAGCTCTTGAAGAGGTCGGGGTAGGGGACGCCGGCGAAGATCGCCATCACGGCGGAACCGGCCATCAGCGAGAGGAAGGGGTGAACTTTCAGCCAGACGATCAGTACGACGATCGTCGCGATGCCGCCGAGAGCGGCCAGGATTAGTGGTGTGGTCATTGACGACTCCGTTGTCTAGTGGTGGGACTTGTCGGACGGGTTGAGGTGGAGTTCGGCGAGCGCGGCATTGGCGATCGCTTCGACCGGACGGTCGATGTCGGCAGCGAAGCCTGCCTCGTCGGCTTCGAGGGCTTCTAGAGTTGCCAGCTGGGACGGCAGTAGCGACGCTGGCATGAAGTGGTCGGTGCGGCCGGCCAGACGTTCGGCGAGTAGTTCGGGGGTACCGACCAGGTGCAGGAACACGGTCCGTCCGGGAGCTGTGCGCAGCCGATCGCGGTAGGCGCGGCGAAGTGCTGAGCAGGTGACGATCGTGGATCGTCCGGACGCGTCCTGGGTGGCCGTCCATTCGGCGATCAAATCCAGCCAGGGCCAGCGGTCGTCGTCGTTCAGCGGCGTGCCCGAGCTCATCTTCGCGATGTTGGCCTGGGGGTGGAAGTCATCGCCTTCCGCCACGATCCAGCCGAGCTGTTTGTGCAGCGCTTCGGCGACGGACGACTTGCCGCAGCCTGCCACGCCCATGATCACCAGATGGGTGTTCGTCATCGTTGACCTCTCCTCTACTGATCGCAGCGGCGCGGTCAGTGAGATGACCTTAACCTACATAAGTACTCTCAATCAAGAGAATCGGATTATTTCTTCCCTGAAAGGTAGTCCGTGCCGTGGTTTGGATATGCTTACCCCGACGCTGACTAGGAGGCTTGATGAGCGAGGATTCGGCCGAATCCACCTCACCCATGCACCACGCAATCGCGCGTGAGCTGGGGCTGGAGATCATCGACGGTGCCTGGCCCCTCGAAGCGGCGCGGACGCTGGAGGACCTGCAGTCGCGTTTCGGCGTCTCCCGGACGGTCGCCCGCGAGGTCTCCCGTCAGCTTGAGGCCATGGGTCTGGTGCGCACCCGGCGCCGCTTCGGGCTGGTGGCTCGACCGATGTCGGAGTGGAGCGTGCTCAACCCACTGCTCATCGACTGGCGACTGCACTCCTCACGTCGCGAAGAACAGATCTACTCGCTCACCCAGTTACGCCTCGCCGTCGAGCCGGCGGCCGCGGAGAGCGCGGCTCGATTCGCGTCCATCCACACCAGGGCGCGGCTACTGCCGCTGGCCGCGGAGATGCGGCGCACCGGCGAAGCCGGGCAGCTGCACGAGTTCATGAAGTTCGACATCGAGTTCCACAGCCGGCTGCTGAAGTCGTGCGGCAACGAGCTGTTCGCCGCACTGAGCGACCTGGTCGCGGTCGTACTGCAGGGACGCACCGAGCTCGGCCTGATGCCGGCCCAGCCAAAGCCCGAAGCCCTCGCCGGACACGAGGCTGTAGCCGAGGCCGTGTTCAGGGGCGACCCGGAGGCTGCGCGGATCGCAATGCAGGGCATCCTGGACGAGGTCCGCGAGGCGTTCAGCGAGGCCGAAGCCGCACGCGCCGCCGCGTCCTGACCGAGCCCCACCGCCCCGCCAACCTCGGAATCCAGACCGGGCCCCGAAACCTAGACCAATCCGCGTTCGTAGGTCGGAAGCGGCTAGCCATAGGTGTCGCGCGGGCCACGGCCGGGGACAGAACGACGGCCCTTCTTCCAGCTGGGCGCCTCGGGGCCGACGACGTTGACCCTAGTGACCGTGCCCTGGCCGAGCTGTTCGTTCAGCCGGGCCACCAACTGCGGGGCGATCAGGCGCAGCGAGCTGGCCCAGGTGGACGAGTCCGCGCGGACTGTGAGCACGGTGTCGGCATAGCCCGTTGGGGTCGAGTGCTCGGCGTTCACCGCTCCGACCAGCTCGGGCCAGCGAGCCAGTAGTTGGTGGACGTTGACCTCGCGCGTCCAGCCCTGGGCGTCGATGACCTCCTTGAGGATGTCGCCTAGCGGAGTGGGCTCGTCGGTGGGCGAGACCGGACGGCGTTTGCGCTGCGGAGGCTTCGGGGTCGTGCCCCGGGCCGCGCGCGCAATCTGCTTGGCCAGGTCGGTGCCCTGCGGGTCGTGTTCGGGAGTCTCGGTCATTCGTCAGCCGCCGGGGCTTCTGCAACCACGGTGCCGCCCGCCACGATGAAGCGCCTGCCCTGCAGCGCAGACGGGACGTCGGCGGCCACCGCAGCGGTGATCAGCACCTGCTCGGCGCCGGCGATCAGTTCCGCCAGCCGGGCGCGACGGGTTTCGTCAAGTTCAGCGAACACATCGTCCAGGATCAGCACCGGCACAACCCCGTCCGCCTGCAGCAGCCCGAAACTGGCCAACCGCAGCGCCAACGCGGTCGACCAGGACTCGCCGTGGGACGCGTACCCCTTCGTCGGCAGGTCGCCGAGCGTGAGCGTCAGGTCGTCGCGATGAGGTCCGACCAGGCACAGGCCGCGAGCGATCTCCTCGTTGCGGCGCGCCTTCATCTTGGCGGTGAGCAACTCGGTCAGTTCGGCGGTGGTTGGAATGGTGTCGGAAGCAGTGGCCTCGGCACGCGGCTCGGCGGCGTCCAGAGCGGACGATCTGTACGCCACCGCGGCCAAATTGTTCGTCGGCGCTATGTCGGCATAAGCGGACGCGAGCAACGGACCCAGCTCGGCCAGTGTGGTCAGCCGAGCCGCAACGATCTCGGCGCCGAGCGCGGCCAGTTGCCCGTCCCAGACCTCAAGGGTGAACTCGACCTCTTCGGTCAGCGCCCGCGGGCCGCGTGCAGAAAGTGACTTCAACAAGGTGGAACGCTGCTTTAGCACCCGGTCGTAGTCCGCCCGCACCCCGGCCAGCCGCGGCCAGCGCGCCACCAGTAACTCGTCGATGAACCGGCGGCGCTCGCTCGGATCCCCCTTGACGATCGCCAGGTCCTCCGGCGAGAACAGCACCACCCGCAGCGCGCCGAGCAGATCGCGCGGCCGCCGCAGCGGGGAGCGGTTAAGTGAAGCCTTGTTGGCCCGTCCGGGGATGATCTCGATCTCAAGCAGCAGGCTGCGCGCATCGTCCAAGCCGGCCTGCACCCGCGCCCGGACGATCGAACGCTCGGCCCCGGCTCGGACCAGCGGCGCCTCGGAAGCCACTCGGTGCGATCCGAGCGTCGCCAGGAACTCGACCGCTTCGATCAGGTTTGTCTTGCCTTGGCCGTTCGCACCAGTCAACACGGTCACGCCGGGCTCGAGCGGCACGTCGGCCAGCTGGTAGGAACGGAAGTCAGCGATGCTCAGATGGGTGACGAACATCTTCGATCACCCCCAGGAGCCGATGTGCTCAAGGTTTTTGAGATCCCGGCCTGCGCCGGGATGACCAACCAGAGACATGCGGCGATGACTGACCTGAGACTGCGGGGATGATTGACCGGACGCTAAGGTCACGCCGGCAGGCGCATCAGCATGATGACGTGCTTGTAGTCGGCATTCGGCTCGCCGTCCAGTTCGTTCAGGCCGGTGAGCAGGCAGGGCTTGCCGGGCTGGGTGAACGAGAACTGCACGTACGGGCTGTCCAGCGCCGAGAGCGCGTCCTGCAGGTAGTGCGGGTTGAAGCCGGCAGCAGTCATCGCAAGCCCGGTGCCGCTGACGTCTTCGACCACGGCCTCCAGGGCCTCTACTGCCTGCGCCTGGTCGCCGGTGGCCGCCTCGAGGGTGATCGAACCCTCCGCGATCAGCATGCGCAGGGACGTGTTGCGCTCAGCCACCAGGCCCACGCGCTTCACGGCAGCGATCACCTCCGCGGTGTTGGCGCGGACGCTGACCGCTGCCTGCACGTTCATCAGGTGCCGCACCTTCGGGAACTCGCCGTCCAGCAGCCGGGTGGTGATCTGGCGGACGCCGGCCGTCCCGGTGCCCTCGAAGCCGATCAGCCCGTCGCCGGTCGCGGCGGACGAGAGGCTCAGCGTGACCTGCTCGCCGGCGGTCATCGACTTCGCGGTCTCGGCCAGGACGCGGGCCGGCACCAGCGCCGCACCCTCACCGCCGCTGCTGCGCGGGTTCCAGTCGAGCTCCTTCAACGCCATGCGATAGCGGTCTGTGGCCAGTAGGGAGAGGGTCTCGCCCTCAATCTCCATGCGGACGCCGGTGAACACGGGCAGCAACTCATCGCGTCCAGCTGCGACCACGACCTGGCCCACCGCCTTGGCGAACTCGTCACTCAAGATCGCGCCGGTGGCTTCAGGCATCTCCGGCAGCGCCGGGTAGTCGGCGACCGGAAGGGTCTGCAGGGTGAACCGGGCGGTGCCGCAGACCAGTTCCATCTTGGTCTCGTCGGCGGTGATGTCGACCGGCTTGTTCGGCAACGAACGCGCGATATCGGCCAGCAGCCGGCCGGAAACGAGCGCCACGCCGTCGTCGGTGACCTCCGCGTTGACCGTGATCTTCGCCGACGTCTCGTAGTCGAAGCTGCTCATCACGACCTGGTTACCACTGGCCTTGACCAGCAATCCGGCCAGGATTGGGACGCTAGGACGGGTGGGCAGGCTGCGCGCAGCCCACTGCACGGCCTCAGCCAGGACGTCGCGGTCGAGACGGATCTTCACTGTTGCTCCCTCTGTGCTCACACGCGTGGGTCAGTAGATCATATCGACGCAGGCTCTGGCTTCGGGGTTTGGTGACGTGTTTCCCCAGCTGTGCATCCGCCGACTTTGAAGTTCATTGGAGATCTATCAATTCGTCCTCGTAGTAGCGGCTGTGGATTCGGTGGACAACTCGCGTCAGCCCCACCCACATCGCGAGTCGCGGTCTGCATGACCCTGTGGATAACAGAGAACTACACGGGGAGGATTTGCGGATACTCTCAGCCTGCGTTTTGGGAATTCACAAGTAGGGGGCTTCGTCCCCAGACATATCCACAGCGGTGCACAGCGGACTTCGCCCGCGGGAGCGGGTTGTGGGCAGAGCGCTTCAGGTTTTGAACCGGGAAAATTGAGCCTATGGAGACCCTTGAGCGGGTCGAAGAGCGCTCAACCCGAAATCTGGAGCTCATAGCGGACTTGGTTGCCGGGAATGGGCGCAGGAAGAGGCGTGCGGACGCTGCGGTGAACGACTGTGAGGTGTGGACTTCGGTCTGTCCCCTAGCCCGGGGCGGGTCCCTAGATCCTGGGCGTGGCCAGGGTGGTCAGCGCAGCGG
>DAOPRQ010000072.1:0-11332 GCA_035349055.1 Propionicimonas sp. | reverse complement strand
CCAGCGAGCCGATCAGGCCGATGTTCGGGCCTTCCGGGGTCTCGATCGGGCACATCCGGCCGTAGTGGCTGTGGTGGACGTCGCGCACCTCCATGCCGGCGCGGTCGCGGGACAGACCGCCCGGGCCGAGCGCGGAGAGGCGGCGCTTGTGGGTCAGGCCGGCGACCGGGTTGGTCTGGTCCATGAACTGCGACAGCTGCGAGGTGCCGAAGAACTCCTTCAGCGCAGCGGAGACCGGCCGGATGTTGATCAGGGTCTGCGGCGTGATCGCCTCGATGTCCTGGGTGGTCATCCGGTCGCGGACGGTGCGCTCGAGGCGGCCGAGGCCGATTCGCAGCTGGTTCTGGATCAGTTCGCCCACGGTGCGCAGACGACGATTGCCGAAGTGGTCGATGTCGTCGGTCTCGACGATCATCTCGCCCAGCTCGGTGCGGCCCTCGTGCAGGGCGACGATGTAGCGGATGGCCGCCACGATGTCGTCGATCGTGAGCACCTGGGTGTCGAAGGGCAGACCGGTCTGCAGCTTCTTGTTGATCTTGTAGCGGCCGACCTTGGCCAGGTCGTAGCGCTTCGGGTTGAAGTAGTAGTTCTCCAGCATCTGCTGGGCGGCTTCGCGCGTGGGCGGCTCGCCCGGACGCAGCTTCCGGTACATGTCGAGCAGGGCCTCGTCCGTGTTGGCGGTGTGGTCCTTCTCGAGGGTGAGGCGCATCGACTCGTACTCGCCGAACTCGGCCAGGATCTGCTCGTTGCTCCAGCCGAGGGCCTTGAGCAGCACGGTCACGTTCTGCTTGCGCTTGCGGTCGACGCGGACGCCGACCATGTCACGCTTATCGATCTCAAACTCAAGCCAGGCGCCACGGGACGGGATGATCTTGCAGGTGAAGATGTCCTTGTCGGACGTCTTGTCTGCGGTCTGCTCGAAGTAGACGCCCGGCGAGCGGACGATCTGGGAGACGACCACGCGCTCGGTGCCGTTGATGATGAACGTGCCCTTGTCCGTCATCAGCGGGAAGTCGCCCATGAAAACCGTCTGGCTCTTGATCTCGCCGGTGTCGTTGTTCATGAACTCGGCGGTGACAAAGAGCGGCGCGGCGTAGGTGAAGTCCTGATCCTTGCACTCCTCGACGGTGTGCTTGGGCTCCTCGAAGCGGTTGTCGCGGAACGACAGCGACATCGTCTGCGACAGATCCTCGATCGGGGAGATCTCCTCGAAGATCTCCTCCAGACCCGACTTGGTGTTCACGTCGGTGCGTCCCACGGCCTGGGCGGCAGCGACCCGGTTCTGCCAGGTCTCGTTGCCGATCAGCCAGTCGAAGGACTCGACCTGGAGATCCAGAAGATTGGGGACCTCGAGCGGTTCATGGATCTTCGCGAAGGAGATCCGACCGCTGGATGAGACAACATTGGTGTTCTTCGACGCAGTGCGCGAGACGGCCAAGGTGGAGTCCTTCCGCAATTCCCGGCAGGGCCGGGTTCGTTGCACGCAGAACGGCCCGCGTCAAATGCACACGGGTCGTCGATGAGCTTGGGCAAAGCAGTAGCTTACCTATCCGCACGCTCACCTGCAACTGCGGGTCGGTAAGCCTACCCCCGTCGTCAGTGCCGCGTCGGCGGACCGGACGCGAACATGATCGCAGATTCGTAACTTTTCGGCCCCCCTTGGGAGTTTCTGGCCGGGGACGCCACAAGGCCGGTGTCTGCAGCAAGGCAAGGGGAGGGGAGCCAAACGCTGCAGCACACCGGCCTAAGTGGTGTACTCACTCGACGCATTGGGGGGACGTCGATGAGTTAAGTCAAACAGACTTGACCAACCATGTCAACCCTGAGTCAAGAAAGAATTCGAGGTTTCTTCTCCGGCGCTCCGACGCCATGCATCCACGGCCGCGCGGAAGCGCCCTTCCACCTCGAATTGCATAGCCGCAAGCTGGTAGCGCCGGCGCGCGGACTCATTTCGACCCAGCGCTTCGAAGGCGTGTGCGAGCAGCAATTCCGAGCCGCCCCGCGACATTCCGTCGGCACCCATCACTGGGTCGTCCAGCACCTCGGACATGAGCCGCGCGGCCTCGACCGCGTCTCCCTTGCGTAGCGCCAACATGGCCTCAACCTGACGCAACTCCACGAGATCGTAGGTGTTGCCGAGGAACGCCAGACCCGTCGATGCGGTCTGGATCATCGACTCAACCCCGTCCAGAAGACCCGTGTTCAACCGCCACCGCGCTGCGATGCTGTGATAGCGGAACCACATTCGCAGATCGCGTTGGGGTTCGAGAAGGTGCTTCGCCTCTTCAAAGTAGCGAAGGCCAGCTTCCTGGTCCCCGGCCACGAATGCGGCCACGCCGACCGTCCAGGCGATGATGCCGCGGGAATGGCTTGAGTTGAGTCTCGGTGAGAGTTCATGCAGCCGGCGCAGGTATGGCTCGCTTTCAGCGGCCGAATGGCCCGCTTCCGACATGGCACTGACCAGGGCCATCAGAGCTTCCGAAAGGATCACGGGTGGCGCCGACGATGCCGCCTCCACCGCTCTCGCGCCGAACGCTACCGCCCAACCGAGCCGGTCAGACGCGCGATACCCGATGGACGCGAGGCTCAGCGCCTGAGCGCGCGCGACTCCGAACTTGAGCGCAGTCTCGTGCTCGGAGAGCTGCTCGGCCAGGTGCGCGGCCTCAAGGAACTCCCCCGACGCGTGCCTTGTCTGGGCCAGGACATACAGGGACTCCCAGTGTCGCGACATGTCTCCGGCGGCAAATGCGATCTCTGCTGCCTTCGTGGCGTGCGCCGTCGCCGCCGCCCAGTCGTGCTGCGAAGAAGCACGCTCTGCGACCAGGAGATCCTCGATAGCGTCGGCCACGACCGCTTGGGCTGGCGAATCGCCGGTAGCAGTGACTCCCCATTCGAGGAGGGAAACGCCCAACCTGCGCGAAAGGAACTCGATGGCTTCGGCGTTGGCTACCCGCCGACCGCTCTCCAGATGGGAGATGTAACTGCCGGAATACTTGCCTCCGCCGAGCTCGGCCTGGGAAAGCCCGAGGCTTCGGCGGGACTCGCGAAGCATTGCGCCAAATCGCGCCGCGTCGGTCGCGCTCACGGGTCACCTCCAAAACTTGCCCAAAAACACCTTGTCAAAAGTTGACAAGACAGTCAAGTATCGTTAGTTTCATGCGCATCGAGTCGTTTCAAACATGCGCTCTCTAGAAAGGTCCCCCTCCATGAGTTCAGTTCGCAAGGTCCTCGCCGTAGCGGCTGTTACCGGTGTCTTCGCCGTGCTGCCGATCACCACGAGCGGCATCCAGAGCGCCGGCCCAGTTGTCGGCGGCGGCACCAGCACCACCACCAACGGTGGCCAGGGCAGCTGGCCGCTCAAGCGCTGAGCGCACATCACGTAGCCCGACTCACCCCCAAAGACTTACCCTCCACCCCCAGTAGAGTCAGCAAGGCGGCGATCCAAACGGATCGCCGCCTTGTTGTTTCCGTCAGTGATCTTCCCGACACGCCGGCCCCTCAGGCCCCCACCCAACAAGCTGGACAGTTGTGGCCCAAGACGGCACTGATCGGTCCAGCTTGCGGGCAAACACGGGGCCCCGCGCACCGAGTTGCGCGTCCGGAAAAGCAAAACGGCGGCTGCCCCGAAGGGCAACCGCCGCTTGGCGCGAAACGCTCAGGTCACTTGATGGTGACGGCAGCGCCGGCGGCCTCGAGGGTCTCCTTGGCCTTGGCGGCCGCGTCGCGGGTGACCTTCTCCAGCACTACCTTCGGAGCGGCCTCGACCAGATCCTTGGCCTCCTTCAGACCGAGGTTGGTGAGCGCGCGAACCTCCTTGATGACCTGGATCTTCTTGTCGCCAGCGGAGTCGAGGATCACGTCGACCTCGTTGCTGACCTCTTCCTCCTCGGCAGCGTCGCCACCGGCAGCCGGAGCGGCAGCAGCAGCCACGGCAACCGGAGCGGCAGCGGTGACACCGAAGGTGTCCTCGAACAGCTTCACGAACTCGGAGAGCTCGATCAGGGTCATCTCCTTGAAAGCCTCAAGGAGCTCGTCAGTAGTGAGCTTCGCCATAATGGGCGTCCTTTCTTCTTATTCGGATGCAGCGTCAGCCGCGTCGGGGGCCTCAGCAGCGGGTGCTGCATCGGTTGCCGGGGCGTCCCCGGCCTCCTTCTGGGACTTCAGGGCGTCCAGGGCGCGAGCGGCCTGGGACAGCGGAGCGGCGAACAGACCAACAGCCTTGGCCAGGTTTCCGTTCATCGCACCGGCAAGCTTGGCCAGCAGCACCTCGCGAGATTCGAGGTCGGCCAGCTTCTTCACCGATTCGGCGTCGAGGACACGACCGTCCATCACGCCACCCTTGATCACCAGAAGCGGGTTCGCCTTGGCGAAGTCACGCAGACCCTTCGCCACGGTGGCTACGTCACCGCGGATGAAGGCGATCGCGGTGGGCCCGGCGAGCTGATCGTCGAGGCCCTCGATGCCCGCTTCGCGGGCCGCGATCATGGTCAGTGTGTTCTTCGTCACGGCGTAGCTGGCGTCCTCACCAAGAGCCCTGCGCAACTCCTTCAGGCTCTTGACGGTGAGTCCGCGGTACTCGGTCAGCACTGCGGCCGCAGAGTTGCTGAACTGCTCAGCCAGCTCCGCAACGGCGGCTGCCTTGTCCGGCCTCGCCATGGGTCTCCTTCCCACATCTGTTTGGATCACCGAAGTCCACAGGAACGAAAAAACCCTGGTGCGCAGGGCAACCAGGGCGAACAACTCAAGCTTCAGGTTTCACCTGCGCGGGATTTACCTTCCTGGCAAGCCAGGACGAGAACCAGCGGTCTTCGGTGTGCCCACCTTATCGGGACGCGACCCGGGTCACCAAATCGCGACCCCAGTTGGACGCCCTGACTGTGGCTGCGTGCACCGTGGACGGTGCGCTGAGCCACAGCCTGCGCCCGCGCGGACAGAAAGCAGTTCGGCCCCGCTCCAGAGCTGGAACGGGGCCGAACGGAGCAGATCACTCAGCGGCGGGCTTGAGCTTGGTCGGATCGACACCGACGCCAGGGCTCATCGTCGAGGAGATGGTGGCCTTCTTCAGGTACCGGCCCTTGGACGCGCTCGGCTTGAGTCGCATGACCTCGTCCAGCGCGGCGAAGTAGTTCTCGATCAGCTGCTGATCGGTGAACGAAGCCTTGCCCACGATGAAGTGAAGGTTGGCGTGCCGATCGACGCGGAACTCGATCTTGCCGCCCTTGATGTCGGTGACAGCCTTGGCCACGTCCATGGTGACGGTGCCGGTCTTCGGGTTCGGCATCAGGCCGCGCGGGCCGAGCACTCGGCCGAGGCGGCCGACCTTACCCATTAGGTCGGGGGTGGCAACGACCGCATCGAAATCGAGGTAGCCGCCGGCGATCTTGTCGATCAGTTCGTCGGCGCCGACCTCGTCCGCGCCGGCCGCGATGGCGTCCGCAGCCTTCTCACCGGTGGCGAAGACGAGGACCCGTGCCGTCTTGCCAGTGCCGTTGGGAAGGTTGACGGTGCCACGCACCATCTGGTCGGCCTTGCGGGGGTCGACGCCGAGGCGGAGGGCGACCTCCACCGTCTCGTCGAACTTCGCCGAGGCGTTCTTCTTGACGATTCCGAGGGCGGCCTCGGGGCTGTACAGCTGGGCTTCGTCGATGTTCGCGATCTGGGCCTTGTAGGCCTTGCTGTGCTTCATGCTGGTCTCCTTAGTTCGACCCTCTTGTGGGCCGCGTGCCAGTCGTGGTGTGGGCGCACTGCCCTGCCACTGGGGGTTGGTCAGAGGTCGACGGTGACGCCCATGGAGCGGGCGGTGCCGGCCACGATCTTCATGGCCGCGTCGATGTCGTTGGCGTTGAGGTCGGGCAACTTGGTGTTGGCGATCTCGCGCACCTGGTCGGCGCTGAGGTGGGCCACCTTGTCCTTGTGCGGACGGGCGGAGCCGCTCTTCAGTCCGGCGGCCTTCTTGATCAGTTCCGCGGCCGGCGGGGTCTTCGTGATGAAGGTGAAGGTGCGGTCTTCGTAGATGGTGATCTCGACCGGGATGACGTTGCCGCGCATGGGTTCGGTCTCGGCGTTGTATCGCTTGCAGAACTCCATGATGTTCACGCCGTGCGGGCCGAGCGCGGTGCCGACCGGCGGAGCCGGGGTGGCCGCGCCCGCGTTCAAGGCCACCTTGACGATCGCGGCAACCTTCTTCTTAGGAGGCATTTCTGATTGGGTCCTTCTCGTTTGGTGCTGTTCTGCCGTGCGGCCGGGTGACCGACGGCGATGCGATGCCTAGACCTTCTGGATCTGGCCGAGGGTCAGATCGACCGGGGTCTCCCGGCCGAGGATCTCGACCAGCGCCTTGAGCCGCTGGCTGTTCGCATTGATCTCGGTGATGGTCGCATGGACGCCGGCGAACGGGCCCTGCACCACCATGACCGAATCCCCGACCTTGAAGTCGGCGATCTCGATCTTCTTCGCGCTGCGCTTGGTGCCGACGGACGCGGCCGCAGCCTTCGCCAGGGCGGACGGCGCGAGCATCTTCTCCACCTCGTCCAGGCTGAGCGGCACCGGCGCGTTGGCGTGGGCCACGAAACCGGTGACGGACGGGGTGTGCCGCACCGCGGCCCAGGAAGCGTCGGTCAGGTCCATGCGCACCAGGACGTAGCCGGGGAGCACCGTGCGGGTGACCGACTTGCGGGCACCGTTGCGGGTCTCGATGACCTCTTCAGTGGGCACGACGGCCTCGAAGATGTAGTCCTCCATGCCCAGGGTCTTCACCCGGTTGTCCAGGTTCTGCTTGACCCGGTTCTCCATGCCGGAGTACGTGTGAATGACGTACCAGTCGCCGATCTGGCTACGCAGCCGCTGGCGAAGCTCTTCGAGCACCGCCTCCTCGTCCGCGTCGCTGACGGTCTCTGGTTCGGGCTCAGGCTCGGACTCGTCGCCCAGGTCGAGCACGATGTCATCGGCTTCGGCATCGATCGTGCCGCCGAAATCGAGGTTCAGCTCCAGGTCGTCCTCGGTGCCGACATCGGGCAGGCCGAGATCGATCTCGATCTCGTTCTCGGTGCCGAACTCGTCACCGGGGGTGTTGTTCTCGGTCATCTCTCGCTTTCCGTCCGTCAGCCGAAGATCGCCAGGATCCCGGCGCCGAAGAGCAGGTCGAGCGCGGTCACGATCCCGATCATGATCAGGACGAAGATCAGGACCACCAGGAAGTACTGCTGCAGCTGGCTCCCGGTCGGCCAGACCACCTTCCTCAGTTCCGCGACCGCCTCCTGCACGAATTCCGCCGGAGTGGCCCGCCGGGGCTCATCCGAGTTCACCTTCGGGGTGCGCCGCTTGGGCGTGGCGTGGCCCTTGCCGGCGTCCGGGGTGGCTGCCTTGCGGACCGGACGGGACTGCGCGGCCGCCTGCGCGACCTGCTCCTCCTCGGTCAGCTCGACGTCCTCAAGGCCCATCGCCTCCAGATCAAGGGAGTCGGTGGGGTCAGCAGGTACGTCGGCAGCAGCCTGATCCTGTTCGTCCGCCACGGGGCCGTCCTTACATCTTCACTAGGTGGGTGTTGCCAACCGTTCATGCAAAACGGCCGTCCAGCAGGGCAAGAGGGACTTGAACCCCCAACCTGCGGTTTTGGAGACCGCTGCTCTGCCAATTGAGCTATTGCCCTTCAATGGTGACCTGCTCGAGGTTGCCGCTGCCTTGTGGGCATGGGCGAACCGGAGTCGGCCACCAAGAACCAGATTGTACGGGTTTTGATCAGGCGAGTCGAACCGAACGGGCTTTGGCGCGCCCAGCCGGTGTATGGACCGATCGCCGGCTCAGAGCACCGCAGCTATCGCCTTGGCCACGGTCCCGACGTTGCTCGGGTTCAGCGCAGCCACGCAGATGCGGCCGGCGTCGGTGCCGTACACCCCGTGCACCTCACGAAGTTCGCGCATCTGCTCCGCGCTCAGCCCGCAGTAGCTGAACATGCCCACCTGGTCGGCGATGAAGCCGAAATCACGCGGGGCGCCGGCCAATTCACTCACCAGCGCGGAACGCATCGCCTTGATCCGCAGCCGCATCGACTCCAGTTCGGCCTCCCAGCGTGCCCGCAGTTCCGGGTCACCGAGGACGGACGCGACCACCGCCGCGCCGTGGGTGGGCGGGTTGGAGTACGTCGTCCGGATGGTCACCTTCAGCTGGGAGAGCACCCGCGCGGCTTCCTCGGCGTCCGCGGCCAGGACGCTCAGCCCGCCGACGCGCTCGCCGTAGAGGCTGAAGCTCTTGCTGAACGAGGACGCGACGAGCAGCGGGACGCCCAGCCCTGCGAACCGGGCGACGACCGCGCCGTCCGGCTCGATTCCGTCCGCGAAGCCCTGGTAGGCCATGTCAAGGAAGGGCACCAGCCCGCGCTCGACCACGACGTCGGCAACCTGGGCCCACTGGGCATCGTCCAAGTCGTAGCCGGTCGGGTTGTGGCAGCAGGCGTGCAGGACGACCACGGTGCCTGGCTCAGCCGCACGTAGGTCGGCCAGCATGCCCTGGAAGTCGATGCCGCCCAGCGCCGGCGCGTAGTACCGGTAGGTGCGGACGTCGTACCCGGCGCGGCTGAACAGCGCCTGGTGGTTTTCCCAGGACGGGTCGGAGATCAGCAGTGTGCGTCCGGCATCGGTGAGCTTGAGGAACTCGGCGCCGATCTTGAGCGCACCGGTGCCGCCCAGGCCCTGCACGGTCACCACCCGGCCGGACGTGACCGCGTCCGATTCGGCTCCGAAGACCAACTCGCGGACACCTTTGGTGTAGGCCGGCAGCCCGTCAATTGGCAGATAGCCGCGTGGGGCCGGCGCTGCGGCCAGCCGAGCCTCGGCCTCGCGGACGCAGTCCAGCAGCGGGATTTTGCCGTCTTCGCCCAGGTACACCCCGACGCCCAGATTCACCTTGTCGGCCCGGGTGTCGGCGACGAAAGCCTCGGTCAGGCCGAGGATCGGGTCACGCGGTGCCAGCGGAAGGCTCGACAGAATGCTCATCTGGGTTCCTTTCAAAGACCGGGCGCCGGCGCGGCTGAGCCGACCCAGCAGTCGTCGGGCGACAGTCTACGCATCCAGGCTGACACCGATCAGTACCGGTTCAGGTACCAAACGGACGCCGTACGCGCGCTCCACACCGGCACGCACTTCGCGCGCCAGCGCGACGATGTCGGCAGCCTGGGCCGAGCCACGGTTCGTGATGGCCAGCGTGTGCTTGCTGGACAACCTGGCCAGGCCCAAGCCGTAGCCGCGGCTGAAACCGGCGTGTTCGATCAGCCAGGCCGCGCTGGTCTTGACCGTGCCGTCGGGCTGCGGGTAGCGCGGCGCGTCGTCCGGCAACGCGGCCGCGATCTCGGCCGGCACCAGCGGGTTGGTGAAGAAACTGCCGGCACTCCAGGTGTCGGCATCAGCCTGATCGAGCACCATGCCCTTGCCGCGGCGCAGTTGGAGAACCGTCCGCCGCACCTTGGCCAGTGGCGCGCGCTCCCCCGGTTGAATGCCCAGCGCTTTCGCAAGCTCGGCGTAGCGAACCGGCGTCGACAGTTCGCCTAGGCGGAACTGGAAGCTCACGCTGAGCACCACCCAGCGTCCGGGCTGGGCCTTGAACAGCGAACGCCGGTAGCCGAAGTGGCATTCGGCGACGCTGCGGGTGACCACTTTCCGATCCTGGCGGTCCCAGAGCCGGACGCGGGCGATGGTCTGGCTGACCTCCTGGCCGTAGGCGCCGACGTTCTGGATCGGGGTGGCCCCGACCAGGCCGGGGATGCCCGAGAGCGCCTCCACGCCGACGTGGCCGGCGTGCACCGAGCGCTCGACGAACGCGTCCCAGGGTTCACCGGCGGCCACGTCGATGAACGCGCCCGAACAGGCGGCCACGTCCTCGGTGTGCACGCCGCGCAGGCGTCCGAGCTGGATCACCGTGCCGTCGAAGCCCGCGTCCGCGACCAGCACGTTGGAGCCGCCGCCGAGGATCAGTACCGGCTCGCCCCTGGCGTCCGCGCTGCTGACCAGGTCGATCAGCTCAGCCTCGGTCTCGGGCTCTGCCCAGGCTCGGGCCGGACCGCCCACCCGGAAGGTGGTGTGGTCGGCGAGCAGTTCAGCCAACAGACACCTCTGCGGTCGCCGCGCCGAGCACGGCCACTTCACCGGCGACGGCCTCGATGCGCACTGTCGCAACCCCGTCCTCGACCTTGGTCACCGTGCCGCTGAAGCGGACCTCGGCCCCGTCGGTCTCGGGGACGACAACCGGCTTGCTGAAACGGACGAAGTAGTTGAGCACCCGGGCCGGATCGCCCGTCCAGTCAGTGACCACGCGCAGCGCGGTGCCCATGGTGAGCATGCCGTGGGCGATCACATCCGGCAGGCCGAGCGCCGCGGCCGCAGGGTTCGACCAGTGGATCGGGTTGAAATCGCCGGACGCACCGGCGTAGCGGACCAGATCTGCTCTGGTGAAGGTACGGGTGAAGCCGGGCAGTTCCTGGCCGACGGACGCTTCGATGCTCATTCCGCTGCCTCCTGGGTGTGCATCAGGGTGGACGTGGCCGTGCAGAGTTCCTCGCCGGCTGCGGTGGCCAGGTCGACCGCGATCGTGATGATCGCCATCGGGCCGCGAGCCCTTACCTTCTCGATTCGCAAGGTGGCGGTCACCTCGTCGCCGGCTCGGAGCGGCCGCTGCCAAGCGAAGCGCTGGTCGGCGTGCACCGTCCGGCTGAGGCTGAGTTCGAGGTCGGGATCGTCGAACATCGCGTCCCAGGCTGCCGCGGCCAACACCACTGCGAAGGTGGGCGGGGCGATCGGGTCGGTGCCGGCGTAGGCCGGGTTGGCGGCATCCCCGAGGGCGGCGGCGAACTCGGCGATCTTGGCTCGGCTCACCTGATAGGGCGCGGTCGCCGGGTAGCTGCGCCCGACGTGTTCTTCGCTGATCGGCATTGGCACAGGTTATCCGGCAGAAGTCTCATCGGCGTGCATGATCCTGCACCGAACACGGTTCAGGATCGTGCAGACCGTTGGTGGGCAAACGCAACGAAGCCGCCCGCGGTCGGCGGGCGGCTCGATGAGGCTTGGGTCAGCGGGTCTCGCGGTGCGCAGTATGCACGTGGCACTTCGGGCAGAACTTCTTCAACTCCATGCGATCGGGGTCGTTGCGCCGATTCTTCTTGGTGATGTAGTTCCGTTCCTTGCACTGGGTGCATGCCAAGGTGATCTTGGGCCGAACGTCGGCTTGCTTCTTGGCCATGACTTCCTCTTTCCCTTGCGAGTTCTACTTTTGGTAGCGGGAGCGGGACTTGAACCCGCGACACAGCGATTATGAGCCGCTTGCTCTACCGCCTGAGCTATCCCGC
>DAOPRQ010000071.1:3062-11355 GCA_035349055.1 Propionicimonas sp. | reverse complement strand
GATGGATCGCGCGAAGACCGACTTCCTCGCGATCGTCGCGCATGAGCTCAACACCCCGCTCGCAGCGATCCGGACGCATGCAGAGGAGGCCGAGCGGCACCTGGCCACCGGCGAACCGGTGACTCACGAGTTCTCGGTGATCGACTCCGAGGCTGAGCGGCTGAGCCGGCTGGTGGGCCAACTGCTCGACGTCGCCAGGATCGCGGACGGACGCCTCGACCTCGAGCTCCGCCCGGAGCACCTGGCCACTATGGTCCAGCAGACCCTCCGGGCGTTCATGCCGCTGTGTACCCGTGCCGGCAACACCCTCGAGCTGGCCCGCGGCAGCGCGAGCCCGGTCGTCCTGGCCGACCGCGAGCGGGTCGCGCAGGTGCTGGTCAACCTGCTCGCGAACGCCGTCCGGCACACCCGTGCGGGGGTGATCACCGTCGGCATCACCGAGGCGGACGGGTTCGCGGAGCTGTCCGTCCGTGACACCGGTGAAGGCATGCCGCCAGAGGTCGTGGCCCGGCTGTTCGAGCACTCGCTCTACCGGACCGGCGGGCTGCACTCGGCGAGGGACGCCGGGCTTGGCCTGGGGCTGCAGATCTCAGAGCACATCGTCGAGGCGCACGGTGGCACGCTTTCGGTGACCTCCGCCGTCAGCGTCGGGACGACGGTGACCTGCAGCTTCCCGCTCGCACCGGCCGATCAGTTGGTCAGCCAGTGAAGCGGACCTGCTGGAATACGTAGCGGTGATCTGCGGTCAGGATCAGTTCGAACGCGCTGGTGCCGTTAAGGCTCAGCTTTCGCCGCAGGTTCGAGATGTGCTGGCGGACGGTGTTCGTCGGCACCCCGGAATGGTCTGCCCAGACCGCGTCCAGTAGTTCGTCCTGGGTGAGTCCTCGGCCAGCGTTGGCGGCGAAGTAGCCGAGCAGCTGCAGTTCCTTCTGGGAGAGCGCGATCGCGACCCCCTCCAGGGTGACTTTGCCAGTGACGAAATCGACGTAGAGCGGCGGTAGTTCGATTCGCAGCGCCCGTGGGGCACCGGAGCGACGAAGTTGGGCGTTGATCCGGGCGGTGAGTACGTCGAGGCTGAACGGTTTGGTGAGATAGTCGTCGCCGCCGGCGGCCAGCCCGCGGACGACGGCAGCGTCCTGGCCGAGCGCGGTCACGTAGATGATCGGGGCGGACGTGATTCTCCGCAGCTCGGCGCAGAAGTCGTAGCCGGAGCCGTCCGGCAGCAGCACATCGAGCAGCACCACGTCCGGCAACTGCTCCCAGGCTGCAGCGCGGGCCTGCTGGATGCTGGTCGCCTGAGCCACTTCGAAACCGAGCTGCTCCAGGTGCCGGGAAAAGGCACCCATCAGGGCAGGCTCGTCCTCGACGATGAGCACACGCGGTGCCCGCACGTCGTTGCGCGCCATCGGCCGACCCTTCCCCCCGGAGCTCAATGGCTCGCCAGTTGCCCGGCAAGCTCCAGGGCGCCGACCAACTCCGCGCGGGCGCCCAGGGCGGCGGGGGCGACCTCGATCGCCGCCGCAGTGGCGGGCTGGGCGTACCGCATCACCGAGGCCTGGACGCCTTCGACCAAAGCCGGCGTGCTGGTGCCGAGCTGGCCGCCGATGATCAGCGCGGTCGGGTTCAGCAGGTTGCACAGATCGGCCAGCACCCGGCCCAGCGTGCGGCCGGCTTCGTTGAGGATGCGATCAGTGATCTGGTCGTCGAAGTCGGTGAACTCGAACGTCTCGCCTGCCGGGCTGTACGGATGCGAATGCAGGATCTGTTCGCGCAGCGGACCCACCGCCACCACGGCCTCCAGGCAACCGCGGTTCCCGCAGCGACAGAGCTCGGAGCGTCCGACCAAAAGGGTGTGTCCGATTTCGCCAGCCAGGCCGGTCGCGCCCCGGTAGACCTGACCGCTGATCACCAGTCCCGCGCCGATGCCGTGCGAAGCCTTCACGTAGAGAAAGTCCTTGTGGCTACGTCCGATGCCGTGCCGGAGTTCGCCGAGGGCGCCCATGGTGGCGTCGTTCTCGATGTGGACGACCGTGCCCAGCCGGCGTTCCAACTCCTGCTTCGGCGCGATACCCACCCAGCTGGACAGGATGGTCGGGGAGCGGACGACGCCATTGAGTGGATCAACCGGCCCTGGGGTGCCCGCAACCACTGCGCCGAAGGTCGTCATTCCGTGCTGGCGGCGCAACCCGTCCAGGCTCTTCGCCGCCAGATCGAGGGATTCAAGCGCGAGCAGGTCCACGTCCAGCTGGATGTGGGACTCATCGATGATCTCGCCGGAGCCGCTGCCGACCGCCACCCGGATGTGGCTGTGCCCGAAGTCGATGGCGGCTATCGGGATGTCGCTCGGGGTCACCTGCAACATCGTCGCCGGCCGGCCACTGCCCGACCCCGGTCCCTTGCCCTGCATCTCGGTCTCCATGATCCGGCCCTCGGCGAGCAGCCAGGAGACGGCATGGCCGACAGTGCTGGGGGATAGTCCGCTCATTTCGACCAAGCTGGAACGCGTGAGCTTGCCGGCGGCACGGATGTGGCCGTAGATATCCTCCCGCGTCCGATTGCGGGCGGACGTGCGCTCAGGCGACGTACGCATGGGGGCAAGCTTAACTCCTAAGTGCACAGTTTTCAGCCAACCACTGATCAATTCGTGTTGAACGATTCAAGGACAAGCGCCCTTGCCGGGGTGAACGCGGCGGACCGCGGGTGACTTTAACTCAATGATGAAGAGAAACGGTTTGATAACGACTTGTTATCCCGCGTTGACAGCATGAAACCTTCGGCTTGTGTTCGGCCTATCCGACCACCGCGGGTCCGTCCGCGGCGCGCCGGGCGCTGGGGCCGAAGGCAGGTCCGGTTGACGACGTGGTCGAAGGGGGAACGCATGTTGCTGAGCGCTGCCGCCCCTTCATCGGAGCTGGAGGCAGGTGGATGAGCCAATCTGAAGTGATGCTGGAGATGCGGCACATCGTCAAGGAGTTCCCTGGTGTGAAGGCTTTGGACGGGGTGTCGTTGACGGTGCGCCGGGGTGAGATTCACGCGATCTGTGGCGAGAACGGCGCGGGTAAGTCGACTTTGATGAAGGTGTTGTCGGGTGTGCACCCGCACGGCACCTACACCGGTGAGATCATCTATGAGGGCAAGCCGGCGACGTTTTCCAGCATTCGTGATTCTGAGCATGCCGGGATCGTGATCATTCATCAGGAGCTGGCGTTGATCCCGGAGCTGTCGATCACCGAGAACATGTTCCTTGGCAACGAGGTGCGCGGGCGGTGGGGGATCGATTGGGTCGTGGCGCGGGAGAAGGCGCGGCAGTTGATGGCCCGGGTGGGCTTGCAGGACCATCCGGACACCCAGATCAAGTCGTTGGGTGTGGGCAAGCAGCAGTTGGTCGAGATTGCGAAGGCGATTTCCCGAGATGTTCGGTTGTTGATTCTGGACGAGCCCACGGCTGCTCTGAATGAGACCGATTCGGCGCATCTGCTCGACCTGATCCGCGAGTTCAAGGCCCAGGGCATGACGTGCATCATGATCTCGCACAAGTTGAACGAGATCGCCGCGATCGCTGATGAGATCACGATCATCCGCGACGGACACAGTGTGGAGACGATCGCGGTCGACCCGAACGCCCGGGTGGACGAGGATCGGATCATCCGGGGCATGGTCGGCCGACCGCTGACGTCCCGCTACCCCGAACGGCACCCGCACACGGGTGAGGTGATGTTCGAGGTGAAGGACTGGACGGTAGCCCACCCGGAGGTGCCGGATCGGCTGGTCTGCAAGGGTTCGACCTTCGACATCCGGGCCGGTGAGATCGTCGGGTTCGCCGGGCTGATGGGCGCTGGCCGCACCGAGTTGGCCCGTTCCCTGTTCGGACGCTCGTATGGCACCTGGCTGGGCGGCACGATGAAGCTTCGCGGTAGCCAGATCGAGCCGAAGACCGTGGAGCAGGCGATCGACCTGGGTCTGGCCTATGTGACCGAGGACCGCAAGGTGCTCGGCCTGAACCTGCTGGACGACATCCGCACCACGGTGGTTTCGGCCGAGTTGAGCAAGATCGCCAGCCGCAGCGGGGTGGTCGACCGGAACGCGGAGTTCATCGCCGCCGAGCAGTACCGCAAGGAGTTGCGGATCAAGACCCCGAGCGTGAACGAGGGGGTGATCAAGCTGTCCGGCGGCAACCAGCAGAAGGTGGTGGTGGCCAAGTGGTTGTTCACCGAGCCGGATCTGCTGATCCTGGACGAGCCGACCCGGGGCATCGATGTCGGCGCCAAATACGAGATGTACACGATCATGAACACCCTCGCCGCGCAGGGGAAGGCAATCATCATGATCTCCTCCGAGCTGCCCGAACTGTTGGGCATGTGCGACCGGATCTACACCGTCAGCGCCGGTCGGATCACCGGCTGCCTGCCGGTGGCCGAGGCCAGCCAGGAGTCGCTGATGCGGCTGATGACGCTGATCCCGACCAACACCGAGAACGCCGCCTGACCAGTGATCACACCGATTCGAGAAGGACTGCAATGGACGCACTGAGGAAGTTGTTCGGCGGGAACATGCGCCAGTTCGGCATGTTGTTCGTGCTGGTCGCACTAACGCTGTTCTTCCACATTATGACCAGGGGCCTGGTGGTCACCTCGACCAACCTGATGAACCTGTTGAACGGCAACAGCTACATCCTGGTGCTGGCGATCGGCATGGTGATGGTGATCGTGATCGGCCACATCGACCTGGCCGTGGGTTCGGTGGCCGCCTTCGTAGGCATCGTGGTCGCGGTCGCGATGCGTGACTTCGGCCTTCCGAGTTGGGCCGGCGTCCTGCTCGGCCTGGCCATCGGAGCCATTTGCGGCATCTGGCAGGGCTTCTGGGTGGCCTACTTCGGTATCCCGGGCTTCATCGTCACCCTGGCCGGCTACATGTTCTTCCGTGGCGCGAACCAGTGGGTGGGCCAGTCCCTGACCGTCCCGGTGCCGAAGGACTTCCAGGTACTCGGCGCGGGCTACCTGCCCGAGTGGGGGCCGAACACCGGCATGAACAACTCCACCCTGCTGCTGGGAATCGTGGCGATCGCGGTGCTGGCCTGGATGCAGCTCGCGCAGCGTCGGGCCCTGATCAAGGTCAACGCCGAAGTGCCGCCGATGTGGGTCACCATCACCCGGATCGTGCTGCTCGCCGTGGTGATCGCCTACCTCACCTGGATGTACGGCACCGGCCGTCCGGGCACCTCGTTCCCCATCCCCGGCCTGATCCTGGTCGGCCTAGTGATCCTGTACTCCTGGGTCACCCAGCGCACCATCACCGGACGGCACATCTATGCCGTTGGTGGTAACCGCCTCGCGGCTGAGCTGTCGGGTGTGAACACGAAGCGGACCTACTTCCTGGTGATGATGAACATGTCGATCCTGGCCGCGTTCGCCGGAATGATGTTCGTCGGCCGCTCCACCGCCTCGGGCCCGTTCGACGGCGTGGGCTGGGAGCTGGACGCGATCGCAGCAGTGTTCATCGGCGGCGCGGCGGTCTCCGGCGGTGTCGGCACCGTGATCGGCTCCATCATCGGCGGCCTGGTCATGGCAGTACTCAACAACGGCCTGCAGCTGATGAGCGTCGGCAGCCAGGCAACCCAGATGATCAAGGGCCTGGTCCTGCTCGCCGCCGTCGCCATCGACGTGTGGCAGAAGCGGCAGGGGCGCCCCTCCATCAGCGGACTGATCTTCCGCGGCAAGAACGCCGGCCAGGTCACCCCAGCTGAGGTGGCACTCGCCGAAAGCGAAGCCCAGGACAAGACGGCAGTAGCCAAGGAGCTCAGGTAACTACAGACTCCCCGGCCGCACCCAAGGCGGCCGGCGATAGGGCCGGTACCCACCGCGGGAACCGGATCGAGAAAGGGTATGGGATGAGGAAGTTCGTCAAGGTCGCGACGGTGCTCGCGGCCGCCGGGGCACTTGCCCTGACCGGTTGCGGTGGTGGCCGTACCGAGACCTCGGCTCCGCCGGCGGCGTCGCCGGGCGCAACGGAGTCGTCCGCGGCTGCTGCCGGTTTCGACAAGGGCTCGGTCATCGGTGTCGCCCTGCCGCAGAAGACCTCTGAGAACTGGGTACTGGCCGAGAATCTGTTCAACACGCAGCTCACCGCAGCTGGGTACAAGCCAAGCGTCCAGTTCGCCAACAATGGCGTGACCGAGCAGCAGAACCAGATCCAGGCCATGATCGAGCAGGGCGCCAAGGTTCTGATCATCGGTGCCATCGACGGTTCCCAGCTGGGCACGCAGCTCGCCGCGGCCAAGCAGGCCGGCATCACCGTGATCG
The DNA here is from genome assembly GCA_035349055.1 of Propionicimonas sp. Lineage (GTDB taxonomy): Bacteria > Actinomycetota > Actinomycetes > Propionibacteriales > Propionibacteriaceae > Propionicimonas. The sequence continues at coordinate 5,056 of DAOPRQ010000071.1, read as the reverse complement.
CCTACGACCGCCTGCTGACTAACACGCCGGACATCGACTTCTACGTCGCGTTCGACAACTTCAAGGTCGGCCAGCTGCAGGGCCAGGCCCTGCTGGACGGCCTCGCCGCGCGCAAGGGCGACGTGAAGAAGTGGAACATCGAGTTGATCGCCGGTAGCCCCGACGACTCCAACGCCAAGGTGTTCTTCGACGGCGCCATGGACGTGCTGCAGCCGAAGATCGACGACGGCACGCTGACCGTGGTTTCGGGCCAGACCACCTTCGACAAGGTAGTCACCCAGGGCTGGAAGGCCGAGAACGCGCAGAAGCGGATGGACACCATCCTCTCCGGCTCGTACGAGAAGACCGACCTCCACGGCATCCTGTCCCCGAACGACACCCTCGCCCGTGCGGCGATGACCGCCGTTGACGCTGCGGGCAAGGACCTCCCGGTCGTCACCGGTCAGGACTCCGAGGTGGAGTCGGTGAAGTCGATCATGGCCGGCAAGCAGTACTCGACCATCTTCAAGGACACCAACAAGCTGGTCGAGCACTCGATCGTCATGGTGAACGACCTGCAGGCCGGCAAGACGCCTGAGGTCAACGACACCGAGTCCTACAACAACGGTGTGAAGATCGTCCCGGCTTACCTGCTGGCTCCGGTCATCGTCACCAAGGAGAACGCGGCTGAGGTTTACGCCAACGACGCCACGCTGGGCCCGCTCACGAAGGCCTGATCGGCACTAGCTTCACCCAGGCAGAACGCCGTGGGAGCCAGCAGTTCGCTGGTTCCCACGGCGTTTCGCCTTTGGCTGGTCGAGCTTGTCGAGACCACCCAACCTTCGCGATAGCTTGGCTGGATGCGCACCACGACCGAGAGCCTGCCCGGACTAACCATCACCAACCTCACCCTGGACGCTCCGCTGCGCCACGCCGACCCGTCCGCCGGCACGATCGAGGTCTTCGCCCGCGTGGTCACCGGCGCGGACGGCGAGCGCAAGCCGTATCTGGCCTTCCTGCAGGGCGGCCCGGGCCACGAGGCGCCGCGGCCCTCGCCGGGCAGCCCGCCGTGGTTGGCGCGGGCGCTGCAGGACTACCAGGTCGTGCTGCTCGACCAGCGCGGCACCGGACGCTCGACGCCGATCTCCAGCACCGGCACCGAACCGCTGGCCGGTCTGAGCGCCGCCCAGCAAGCCGAATACCTGACCCACCTGCGCGCCGACGAGATCGTGAACGACGCCGAACTGGTGCGCGAAGCGCTCGGGGCGGCCACCTGGACGGTGCTCGGCCAGTCCTTCGGCGGCTTCACCACGCTGCACTACCTGAGCGTCCATGCCGAGTCGCTGGCCGGAGCACTGATCACCGGTGGGCTGAGCGCGGTCGGCCGTCCGATCGACGACGTGTACGCGGCCACCTGGCAGATCATGATCGCCAAGTCTGAGGCCTACTACCGGCGCTTTCCCGGCGACCGGGACCGCGTCCGCCAACTCAGCGAGCTGGCCACCGCGGGACGGATCGCGCTGCCGAACGGCGACCTGGTTTCGGCCGCGCGCCTCCGGACGGTCGGCAGCCTGCTCGGCGTGCAGGGCGGCATCGAGCGCCTGCACTACCTGCTCGAACTCGACCACCGCTCGTCCGCTTTCGCCCACGACCTGGCCGAGGCCCTGCCGTTCAGCGGACGCAACCCGTTGTACGCGGTGCTGCACGAATCCAGCTACGCCGACGGCGGGCGCACCGGCTGGTCGGCGGAACGGACGATGCCTGATCGCGTCCGCGAGGATGTGACGCTGCTCGGCGGTGAGCACCTGCAGCGCAGCGTGTTCACCGAGGACCGCGAGCTCGCCGGGTCCGCCGAGGTTGCCGACCTGCTGGCCGAGCACGAGTGGAATCAGCTGTACTTCCCGGAGCGCCTGGCCGCGGCTGAGGTGCCGGTGGCTGCGGCGGTCTATCACCAGGATGCGTTCGTGCCGCTGGAGTTCTCGCTGCAGACGGCGGCGCTTCTCCCGGATTGCCGC
>DAOPRQ010000071.1:0-2962 GCA_035349055.1 Propionicimonas sp. | reverse complement strand
TGCTCCACCGCGGTACGGGTGCGCCGGGCGGTGGCCTACTCGTTCGGCCACTCCTGGGGGATGCTCGGCGCGGCGCTGATCCCCGGACTGATCCTTGGGCTGAGCGTGCTCGGCGTGGTGAGCCACGAACATGCGGTCTGGGGCACGCTGTGGGTGGACGTGGCGATCCTCGCGGTGCTCGGCTACCTCGGCGTCGCCACCTGGAGCCGACGGCTCTGGCCGCGCCTGGTCGGCGCCGGCGCGACCGCGCTGCTCGGAGTCGTGCTGATCGTGCTCAAGGCACTGATCCACTGAATGGCGTGTGGGTTGTGGCTTGAAGAATGTGTAAGCTGTTGGTTTGAGAGCGTGTAATCAGTTGGTTGAGGGGGTGGCATGGCTGCAGGGGGCGCCTACGGCTATCTCCCACGGGTATCCGACGCTCTTCTCCGCGCCCGCTTGCGGGCCATGGGGGCGGTGCTCATCGAAGGCGTCAAAGGCTGCGGCAAGACCGAAACGGCGAGGCAGGTAGCGGCAAGCGAGATCCTGCTCGAAGTCGATCACAACGCCGAGCAGAAGGCCTTGCTCGATCCACGGCTCATCCTCGACGGCGAAACGCCCAGATTGCTTGACGAATGGCAGCGTGTCCCCCGGGTGTGGGACGCGGTCCGTCGCGCCGTTGACGAGCGGAGGATGCCAGGCCAGTTCATCCTCACCGGCTCGGCCACGCCAAACGACAATTTGCAGCGCCACTCTGGCGCCGGGCGCTTCGGCATCGTGGACATGCGGACGATGACCCTTGCCGAAAAGCAGGCAATCACGCCCTCGGTATCCGTGGCAGGACTGCTTGAAGGAGTCGCTCCCGAGCCGGCGAACTGTCCGATGCCATTTCGCGACTACCTACATCACCTGGTGATGGGCGGTTGGCCGTACCTCGTCGGCGCTGATGAGCAGACAGCGGACGCATTTCTGGATGGGTATCTCAGCATCATCATCGATCACGACATCGACGAAGTGTCTGAAGCCACCAGAAACCCGCGACTCGTGCGTCGATTCCTGCACGCCTACGCCCAAATGACCGCGCACCCCGCGAATCTGAGTTCCATCCTGAAACGTGCCCACGACGACGTGGACGCAGACTCCAATGGACCGAGTCGATACGCCGCCACCGATTATCTGGATGCCCTACGGCGAATGCGGCTAGTGGACGAGGTGACCGCCTGGGAACCCTCGGTCCGATCGTCCAAGCGCCTGACTTCGACGCCGAAGCGCCACCTCGGTGACGTATCGCTTGCCGTGTCCTTACTTCGAATGACCCCCGACCGTATGCTCAACGACTTGAACACCACCGGCTATCTGTTCGAGAGCCTCGTCGTGCACGATCTTCGCGTCTATGCGGCAGCCGAGCGAGCCAGCGTTCACCACTATCGCGAGTTGGACGGTCGGCTTGAGGTGGACTGCATCCTCGAGACTCAGGACGGTGACTGGGTGGGGGTTGAGGTCAAGCTCGGCGACCGCGACGTCGATGGCGCTGCGCGGTCGCTGCTACGGCTGGCTGAGCGAGTCGCACGACCGCCGAAGTCGTTGGCTGTGGTGACCGCGACATCCCTGGCCTACACCCGTGCGGACGGAGTGCATGTCATTCCGCTGGGTTGTCTCGGGCCATAGTCCGACGCCCCGGCTCAGCCGATTTCGGCCAGGACCATCGGCAGTTCATCGCGGATCTCGCCGGCCAGGAAGCCGAGGCGTCCGATCCGGGAGGCCAGGCGTTCACCGGCGGCGGCGTGCAGATACTTCGCCCAACAGGCGGCTTGGGCGGGTTCCGCGCCGCGGGCGAGCAGGCCGCCGAGCGCGCCGGCCAGCACGTCGCCGCTGCCCGAGGTGGCCAAGCCGCTGTCGCCGACGCTGATCTGCCAGGCCTTGCCGTCCGGTTGCACGACCAGATCGTGGCAGGCCACCACCGTGCCGAACCGGGCAGCGAGCGAGCCGATGTCGGCCAGGAGGTCGTCGCTCAGCGGTCTGCCCAGCAACTCGGACGCTTCGTCGTCGTTCGGGGTGAGTACCATCCGGGCGGCCAGTGACTCGGTGAGGGCGTCGATGCCGGTCAGTGGGTGGAGGGCGAGCGCATCCACCACCAGGCGCGTCTCCGAACCCAGCATGGCAAGCACGGTCGCAACCACTTGGGCCGTAGCCGGACTGCGATCCAGGCCGGGGCCGAGCACCACCGCGTCCGTCACTTCTAGGGCCTTGGCCAACTTGGGCAGGTCGTCGGAGAGCACCGAGCCGGCGTGGTCGCAGGCCAGTCCGGTCACCCCTGACTCCGGGGTGGATACGGCCAACGCCACCGCAGCCGGTTTCGCGACCGCAAGGCTCAGATGGCCCGCACCCACCCGCAAGGCAGCGATCCCGGCCAGTTGCACCGCGCCGGGCGTTCGCACCGCGCCACCGATCACCAGGACGCGGCCGCGCAGGTACTTCGAGCTGCCCGCTTCCGGCAGCGGCCACTCGCGCAGCAGGCGCGGGGTCACTTGCGTCGGCTCAGCGGGCGACATCGGGCTCTCCCGGGTGCTCGGTCACCGGCGCACCGGCGCTGACCAGGTGCGATACGTCGTTGTAGCGATCGAGTCGCCAGTCGACACCGTCGCGGATGAGCACCGTGATCGACACGTTGCGCACCGGGTCGGTGGCGCGGATCCGCAGCACCGCGTGCTCGTCCAGGTTCTCCAGGATGTAGCGCACCAGCATCACCACCGCGTCATGGACGAACAGCACCGCCCGTTCGGCGGGTGAATCGGCCAGGTCGCGCAGAAACGACCGGAGTCGCAGGGCCACGTCCGCCCACGACTCCCCGCCGGGCGCACGGTGGTAGAACTTGCCCCACCACTGCCGCCTGGCGGCCTCCAGCGGGAACCGGTTGGCCACCCCCAGTGTCGTCAGCAGGTCGAGGACGCCCAGCTCGCGGTCGCGCAGGCGCTCGTCGATCCGG
>DAOPRQ010000070.1:0-11546 GCA_035349055.1 Propionicimonas sp. | reverse complement strand
GAGGGAACTCGGCGTCCCCGGAATCTAGGGCGTGTTGCGCAACGACACGCCCTAGCTGAACTCTCAGCCGCGCACACGATCCTTGAGCCAGGCGTTGGGTCGCGAACTCCGTCCGCCTCGAGACCCGCTACCCTCGCTGCGTGCTCGAATTCAGCCTCACCGAAGCCGACCTGGCCGCGTTCGCCGCATTCCGTGCGCAGGAATCCGGCGAGGAGGCCAAGCGCATCGAGCGAATCCGCCTGATCACGCCGTGGGTGACCGGAACCATCGCGTATCTGGTGGTCTCGCTGGCTTTCGTGATCCCGATGATCCTGGGCAGGCAGTGGGCGCTGGCCGGCGTGGGCGAGTTGGTGGCGATTGCCGTGCTGGCCGTGCTGGCCGTCTGGCAGTCGCGGCACCTGGACCCGGTACTCGGCCGGCTGCTGCCCCGCCGCTACCAGGCCAAGGCCCAACAGGCGCTGGCGCGGACGGGGAGCGAACGCAAGCTCTGGCTGGACTCGGACGGGTTGAGTGTCGCTGGCGCGGGTCGCACCAACCACATCGCCTGGGACGGTATCACCCGGATCGCCGATACCGACGAGCACTGGTTCATCTATACCGGCGCGGACGCAGCCCATGTACTTCCCAAGCGCCTGGGTGCGCCCGCCGCGGAGCTGGTCGCCGCGATCAGTGCGGAGGGTTGTCCACCGAACACGGTGGACAACCCTCCGCACTGATTCTACTGGCGGCTACGGCGCCAGGCGCTCCTTCAACCAGGCATCCCCCTCGAGCCGGAAACGCACGCGATCGTGCAGCCGGCTCTTGCGTCCCTGCCAGAACTCCCAGACATCGGGCACCAGCCGATAGCCGCCCCAATGATCTGGGCGTGGCGGTTTCAGTCCGAACTTCGCGGATGCCTTCGCCGCGTTCGCCAACAGCACCCCCCGATTGGCGATCACCTGGCTCTGCGGTGAGGCCCAGGCACCGATCCGCGAATCCAGCGGACGGGTCTCGAAGTACGCGTCCGATTCTTCGGCGGACGTGCGCTCGACCACGCCCTCGATCCGGACGACCCGTTCGAGTTGAACCCAGTGGAACTGCAGCGCGGCCTGCGGGTTGGTCGCCAACTCCTGGCCCTTACGCGAGTCGTAGTTGGTGAAGAAGACCAGCCCGGAAGCGTCCGCGCTCTTGATCAGCACGATTCGCGTGGACGGACGCCCGTCCGCCCCCACGGTGGCCAGGGTCATCGCGTTCGGCTCGGGCACGTTGGCCCGGATTGCATCGTTGAGCCAGCGCTGAAAGAGCTGCAGCGGCGCGCTTCCTGCGTCCGCCTCGTCGAGGCTGCCCTTCTCGTAACTGAGCCGCATGTCTTTCAGTTCCACCCCGGCAGCTTATGCCCGCGGGCTCGGACGAGGCCGTCCCAGAGTGCGCTGAACGTCGCTCCGCTTCGGCTGGAGCGGCGCGATGACGGCGAGCCATGGGCGACTACAGAGGCACTATGACCCGCTGGCGAAGCTCATCGAGACAGTCGAGGACGTGTTCGAGGCGGCCGGGGTCAAGCCTGCCAAACCCGAGTTGGATGGGGTGTGCGCCGGCTCGTCCAGCTCAGCGTGATCTTGGCGGCTCGCCGCGCAGCGCCACTGCCGGCGGCCGGTCCCCACGAATGGACGCGACCATGTCGACCACCTGCCGCGTGGCCAGCACGTCGTGGGCACGGAACATCGTCGTGCCCAGCCAACCCGCGACGGCGGTGGCCGCCAGCGTCCCGTACAGTCGATCGTCGACCGGCAGATCGAGGGTCTCGCCCACGAAATCCTTGCGGGACAAGGCCTGCAGCACCGGGTAGCCAAGACCGGTAACCGCGGCGGTGGCCCGCAGCACGCGCAACGAGTTGCGGGTGGTCTTGCCGAAGTCGAGGGTCGGGTCCACCAGCACACGCTCGGCCGGCACCCCCGCTGCCACCGCCCTCTCGGCCCCGGACGCCAAGGTGCGCAGCACGTCCGCGACCACGGCGTCAGGGTCGTCGCCATAGCTGACCGACACCGGGTCGGTGCGCGGCGGCAGTCCGCCGGTGTGTGAAACCACGTAGCCAGCACCGATTTCGACGGCAACGTGCACCAGCTCTGGATCGGCGCCCGCCCAGGTGTCGTTGACCAGGTCTACCCGGGCGTCCGCGCAAGCCAACGCCACAACTGAGCGCCAGGTGTCGAGGCTGAGCAGCACTTCCGGGTGCCGTTCGCGGGCCGCCAGCAGGAACGGACGCACCCGCTCGATCTCTACGGCCGCGTCCACCACTTCGCCTTCCTGCCCGGCACGGACCCCGCCGACGTCGATCACGTCCGCACCCTCGACGAGCATCCGGTCGAGCGCGACCAGCGCCGGTTCCAGGTCGGTGAATCGAGCGGCGGCGTAGAACGAGTCCGGCGTGCGGTTCATGATGCCCATCACCGCTGGCCGCGCCGCATCGAAGCGGCGTCCGCGCAAGACCAGCGGGACGGTGGACACAGGCACACTGCTGGCGAAGGGCTGATCCATAGCTCCTACTGTGCCGCAGCCGTCCAGCCCTGCCGCGAACCGAATCGCTATGCTGCGTCCCCGAACCCCAGGAGAAACACGTATTCCGACAACACAAACGCTGTCCTCTCCCTGCCGGTCATCCTGGTCGCGATCGGGCTGAGCGTGCTGATGATCGTGGCTGTCTGGAAGGTCTTCACCAAGGCCTGGCCAAGAGGCTCGAGATGCCGTGGTCGCCGAAATGGAGTGGGGCTGGCACCTCAGGCGATGACTGCCAGGAGGTCGCCGCCTTCCACGGCTTGGGCGTGACCGATCGCTAGGCGCTGGACGGTACCGGCGACCGGGGTGGTGATCGCGGCCTCCATCTTCATGGCTTCGATCGTCGCCACCTGCTGGCCGGCGGCCACCTGATCGCCGGCTTCGACGATCAGGGTCACCACGCCCGCGAATGGGGCGGGGATCTGGCCCGGCGACTTCGCGTCCGCCCGTTCGGCCATCGCGACCGTGGACGTCACCGAGTCGTCCTTCACCGACACCACCCGCATCTGGCCGTTAACCGTGCAGACCACCTGGCGCACGCCACGGTCGTCCGGCTCGCCGATCGCCGAGATGCCCAGTAGCAACGACTTGCCGCGTTCCAGCGAGACCTCGATCTCCTGGCCCTGGCGCAGACCGTGCAGGAACTCGCGGGTCGGCACCACCGACAGCTCCGAGTACGCCACCACCGCTTCCTCGTAGTCGCGCAGCGGGCCGGGGAACAGCAGCCGGTTCAGGGTGCGCCGCGGCTTCTCGGCCAGATCGGACGCGTCCGCGTCCGACAGTTCGGTGACCACCGGCTTGGTGACCCGCCCGGCCAGCGCCTTGGTGCGGAACGGCTCCGGCCAGCCGCCCGGCGGATCACCCAGGTCGCCGTTGAGGAAGCCGATCACTGAATCCGGAATGTCGTACCTCTCCGGGTTCGCCTCGAAATCGGACGGGTCGATCTTCTGCCCGACCAGCGCCAACGCCAGGTCGCCGACCACCTTCGAGGACGGGGTCACCTTCACGATGTTGCCCAGGATCCGGTTCGCCGCGGCGTACATCTCCTCGATCGCCTCGAACCGGTCGCCCAGGCCGAGCGCGATCGCCTGCTGGCGAAGGTTCGACAGCTGTCCACCCGGAATCTCGTGCACGTAGACCCGTCCGGTCGGCCCGGGAAGGCCCGACTCGAACGGCGCGTAGAGCTTCCGAACACCCTCGAAGTACGGCTCCAGCGCGGTCACCGCGGCCAGCGAGAGCCCGGTGTCCCGATCGGTGCCTTCCAGCGCCGCCACCAGCGCCGACATCGACACCTGCGAGGTCGTCCCAGCCATGGACGCGGCCGCGACGTCCACCGCGTCCACGCCCGCATCAATGGCGGCCAGCAGCGTGCCCAGCTGACCACCGGCGGTGTCGTGGGTGTGCAGATGCACCGGCAGGTCGAAGTTGCTACGCAGGGCGGTGACCAGCGCAGCCGCGGCCGGTGCCCGCAGCAGACCGGCCATGTCCTTGATCGCCAGGATGTGCGCGCCAGCGGAAACCAGTTCTTCGGCCAGCCGCAGGTAGTAGTCGAGCGTGTACAGCGACTCGCCCGGCGAGGTCATGTTGCCGGTGTAGCAGAGCGCGGCCTCGGCCACCGCGTGGTCGGTCTCCAGCACCGCCTCGATCGCCGGCCGGATCTGGTCGACATTGTTCAGGGCGTCGAAGATCCGGAAGACATCCAGCCCCGAGCGGGCCGCCTCGGCGACGAACGCCTTCGTCACCGCCAGCGGGTACGGGGTGTAGCCGACCGTGTTCCGGCCGCGCAACAGCATCTGGAGTGGCAGGTTCGGCATCGCCGCGTGCAGCGCGTCCAGCCGATCCCAGGGGTCCTCCTTGAGGAACCGCAGCGCCACGTCGTAAGTCGCGCCGCCCCAGGCCTCAACGCTGAACAACTGCGGCAGGGTCCGCGCGATCACAGGTGCGACGTGCAGCAGGTCGCGGGTGCGGACGCGGGTCGCCAACAGCGACTGGTGCGCATCCCGGAAAGTGGTGTCGGTGACCGCCACCGCGCTCTGCGCGCGCAGTTCGGCTGCCCACTGGGCCGGACCGACCTCGAGCAGTCGCTGCCGCGAGCCGGCCGGCGGCGGTGCGGACGCGACCGCGGGTGGCAGCACCGGCAGCTTCTTCCGGGGACGCAGCAACGTCCGCGGGTCGCCGTTGGGCTTGTTGACGCTGACCTCAGCCAGGTAGGTGAGCAGCTTCGTGCCCCGGTCGGCGGGGAGGTGGTAGTGCAGCAGATGCGGACGGTCGTCGATGAACGACGTAGTCGTGTGGCCATCGAGGAAGTCGGGGTCGGAGATCACCGCTTCCAGGAACGGGATGTTGGTCGACACCCCGCGGACGCGGAACTCGCTCAACGCCCGGAACGCCCGCCGCGCGGCCGAACGCAGGTCGGTGCCCCGGCAGGTCAGCTTGACCAGCATCGAGTCGAAGTGCGCGGCGACCGTCGCCCCGGCGAACACGACGCCGCCGTCCAATCGGATTCCCGCGCCGCCCGGCGTCCGATAGACCGAGATGATGCCGGTGTCGGGACGGAAGCCGTTCGCCGGATCCTCGGTCGTGACCCGGCATTGCAGTGCGGTGCCGCGGACCTGGATGTCGGCCTGGGTCAGTCCCATGCCCACCAGGGTCTCGCCAGCCGCGATGCGGATCTGCGAAGACACCAGGTCGACGTTCGTCACCTCTTCGGTGACGGTGTGCTCCACCTGGATCCGCGGGTTCATCTCGATGAAGACGTAGCGGCCGTCCTCGCCGAGCAGGAACTCAACCGTGCCGGCGTTGAGGTAGTTGATGTGCCGGGCGAAGCGCACCGCGTCCGAGCAGATCCGGCGACGCAACTCCGGGTCGAGGTTCGGCGCGGGGGCGATCTCGACAACCTTCTGATGTCGACGCTGCACCGAGCAGTCCCGCTCGAACAGGTGGATCACCTCACCGGTGGCATCGGCCAGGATCTGCACCTCGATGTGCCGCGGACGGATCACCGCCTGCTCCAGGTACATCCGGGAGTCGCCGAAAGCCGACTCGGCCTCGCGCATCGCCTCAGCCAGCGCAGCGCGGAGCTTGTCGGCCTCCTCAACCCGGCGCATGCCGCGTCCGCCGCCGCCGGAGACGGCCTTCACGAACAGCGGGAAGCCGATCGAATCGGCGGCCGCCACCAGGGTGTCGACGTCGTTGCTCGGCTCCGAGCCGCGCAGCGTCGGCAGGCCGGCCGCTATGGCCGCCGAGATCGCGCGGGCCTTGTTCCCGGTCAACTCCAGCACCTCGTGCGAAGGACCGATGAACTTGATCCCGGCCTCTTCACAGGCCTGGGCCAGGTCGGGGTTCTCGGAGAGGAAGCCGTAACCGGGGTAGATCGCGTCCGCGCCGGCGTCCTGGGCGGCCTTGATGATGCCGGGCACGTCGAGGTACGCGCGGACGGGGTGGCCGCGCTCGCCGATCTCGTAGGACTCGTCCGCCTTCAGCCGGTACTCGGCGTGCCGATCCTCGTAGGGGAACACGGCGACGGTGCCAATGCCCAGCTCGGTGGCTGCGCGAAAGGCGCGGACGGCGATCTCGCCGCGGTTCGCGACCAGCATCTTGTTGAACATTTGGCCTCCTGTAGCGGGTCAGCCACTCTATTGGGGCTGCAGCGTGGTTGGGCACCCCCTGCCCGCCGGGCGCTGCTCAGTTGCGCAACATTTCCCCTCCCATTATGGCGCTTCCCGGGTTGATCGAGCGGGTCGAGATCGGCGACGCAGGTGGCCTCGACAGGCTCGACCTGCCGAACGCAGGGGACGTGCCCTCGCCGTTGGGCAGGCTCAGGCCGGCCACCCACCCAGGCGCTCACCCTCTCGGCGACCCTGCTCCCGTCCGGCGGCAGCGGCAGCGGAGTTGCGATGACTGGCCAACAAGTCGCTGCCCATGGCCTTCCGGCTGCGCTCATCCGGGCGCAGCAGCGCGACCGCGGCGCGCCGTCCGAGCGCCTTGGCCTGCATCGCCGGACGCCGGTACGCGCGCACCGACCCGCCCAGGGGCGCCAGAGCGATCACCGAGGTGGCGGACGCGACCACGTCCAGGTTCGCCGGCGACCGCAGCCCACCGTCCAAGTGCAGCCGGCCGTCGATCCGCACCGCCGGGAACACGCCTGGGATGGCGCAACTTGCGGCCACCGCGCGGGCCAGGTCGGCGGGCTGTGAGTGGGAGAAGAACGCCGGTCGACCGGACGCTGCGTCCGTGGCCACGATCACCAGCCCGTCCGGCCATTCGGCGCCGGCCAGATCAGGCACCAACCGCGCGACCCACCGGGTCTCGGCGTCGGCAGACCAGGCGCGCTCAGCTCGTCGACCCAGCCACGCGAGCGCGTGCCGCCGGCTCGGGTAGACCTGTGCCGCCCCCAAGGCCAGCACCGCACCCAAGCCGACGCGTCCGGGAGCCAGGGACTCCGCGCTGGCTACGGCGAACAGCCGCTCCGGCGTCCAGCCGGTGGTCAGCCGCGCCGCCACCAGCGCACCGGCCGAGGTGCCGATCACGGTTGCCGGGGTTAGCTCGACCCCTGAGTCGGCCAGCCCCGCCAGCACTCCGGCCTGCCAGGCGATGCCAGTGGCGCCGCCGCTGCCCAGCACCAGTGCGCGGTCGCCGGACGGGGTCATGCTCAGATTGTCTCCCACCAGCCCGAGCCATGCTTCGAGCCGTCCGTCCGGCAGGCCGCCAAATATCACCCGAAGCTGAAAGAACCCTCTGGGCAATTCTTCTTCGGCTCTCAGCCAAGTCGCCCGGTTGCACGGGCAGACTGGCCCAAACCGTCCCGCCAGAGAACGAAATGAAGCTGCTCACCACACTGATCGCCACCTTGGCCGTGCTGTTGGCCGGCTGCGCGACCCCCGGAAACAACTGGACGCCCGGTCCGATCGTCACGATCGACGCGGCCCCATCCGAAACCGCGTCCGCGGGCGGGGGGACCCCGTCCGCAACGCCGTCGGCCAGCTCTACCGAAGTAGGTCCGCCGACCGTCCCTGACCCGTCCGACGCGATCAACGTGGCCAGCTACGGCCGCGCCCACTTCGCCAGCCCGAGCGGACGGATCTGGTGCGCGGTCGAGGACGGCTGGGCACTGTGCCACTTCCCGAAGGGCATGAAGATGAGCAAGGTGCCCGAGTCTTCCGAAGTGTGCCCGGACGATGGGTTGGACGTCACCGGCATCTCGGTGGACGCGGCCACCAGCTATTTCTGCAGCGGCGACCCAGCCGCGTTCCCAAAGGTGGGCGACGCCAGTACCAAGTGGTGGAAGAGTAGCGGCTTCCCATCGGTCAAGTACGACGGCACCAAGTTCGCGGTGCTGCCGTACGGCAAGAAGCTGATCTTCGACCATTTCATCTGCGCGAGCGAGAAGGCCGGCGTCACCTGCGCCAACACCGACACCGGCGCGGGCTTCCGGGTCGCCCTGGCCGGAGTCACCCTGATCAAGTGAGCTCAGCCGCCCGGGACCACGCCCGAACCGGCCGGCCACGGACCGAGCTTCAGCCGCGATCTCCGCGTTCGGCAAGCAGAAACAGCACCTGCGCGCGGATCAGCTGCTCTGGCAGCGGCTCGGACAGCGGGAACCGGAGGGTGCCCTTGCCGGCCCGGTGGCCGGTGATCGCGGCCTGGAATGCCGCGTCGCCCGCCGGCACCGGGTAGATCGACAGGTGGTCCGTCCACCCGCCGAAATGGACCAGGTTCCGGCCGTCCACCACGAAGGTGGGGATGCCGTAGGCGATCTTCTCGCTCGCTTGGGGCAGGACCTCGCGGATGATCTCCCGGACCCGCTTGAGCTGTTCGCGCGCGGACGGGTCGAAGCCCTGCAGATATTCATCGATAGCTGAAATGAAGCTCTCCATCTTCCCCAGATCGGCGTGCCCAGCGTCCGCTGCTGCGGCCAGCATAAGGGGCCGAGCCGGCGCTTCCTGGCGAGCGGATCGGGCGACGGCTCCGCGAGTGCCGACGCGAACTCAAGCCGCGCCGAAAACCATTTCAGGGCAAATCCGCAGTTCACCGGACGCGGGGCGCCCGGCTGCGGAAAGATTCAGTTCATGGTTCCGGTGATCGATGGCCCTGACACGCCGTGCAGTGTCTGCCACGACGTTCACCGCGACTTGGCGAAAGTGATGGGCACCACTGCGCCGGACGATTGGCTGGCGATCAGCGACGGCGAGCGACTTGAGGCCGAGCTGACCCCCGACGTTTGCATCCTTTCCGACCACGGCACCACTAGGCATTTCGTCCGCGGCCACATCCAGTTGCCGATCGAAGACGTGCCCGACGTCTTCGTCTGGTCGGTCTGGGTGGAACTGGACGAGGCGTCGATGGCGGCGATTGCCCAGCGCTGGTCGGATCCGAACCGGGCCTCGATGCCGCCGTTCGCCGGCAGGCTCGCCACCGAGCTGCCCTACGAGAAGCCGACGAAAGGGCTGCAGGTCAGTGTGCACACCCGAGATCCGGGCATGGTGCCGCTGCTGATGCTGTCGGCCAGTTCGGGTCATGTGCTCACGGTTGAGCAGGTGACCGGCATCCCGCTGCACCGGGTCGCGGAGTTTGCCGGGCTCGTCCAGCGTTGAACCCTGCATGACCGACTTCTTCGAGATCTTCAACCCCGGGTTGCGCTACACCCGCGAGCAGCAGGATGCGGAGAAACTGCTGGTCGTGCGCACCGATCAGGGCGGGACGGGACCACGTCCGCTCGATCTCGACTCCGGAGCTGTGGTGCTGCGCCTGCCCGGGTCCAGCACCTATCCTGCGGCGATGGAGACACCAGAGGTACCGCCGACCGACGACAAGGACTGGACATTCGTGTTGGAGCGGCCGTGCCTGGAGTGCGGCTTCGCGTCGGGCGAGGTGGATGTGCACGAGTTGCCTGAGCTGGTGCGCGCCGCGACAGCACCCTGGCGGGAGGTGCTGGCCCGACCGGACGTGGCTGTGCGGCCCGATCCGGTGGTTTGGTCGCCGCTGGAGTACGCCTGCCACGTGCGGGACGTGCTGCGGCTGTTCGCCGAGCGGGCCACACTGATCCGGTCCGAGGACAACCCGGTCTTCGCCAACTGGGACCAGGACGCGACCGCCATCGCCAAGCGCTACCGAGCGTCCGATCCTGCCGAGGTGGCCGCGGCGATCGCAGCCGCCGCCGAGGCCAACGCTGCCGAGTGGGCCGCGGTGACCGAAGACGAGTGGGGCCGGCCGGGGACACGCAGCAACGGCTCTGCCTTCACCCTGGCGACCCTGGGTCAGTACTTCCTGCACGACCTGCGTCACCACCTGCACGACGTGGGCGCTGCCTGAGTTCGGCCACGACCCAACGATTCGGCCGGCATCACCGCACGAATGGGACAAAGCTGACGCTATCGGCGCGACGAGGTCGGCGGTTTCTACCGGTTAGCCCGAGAACCCGTCCACGCGGACCGGAATTGTCCCGTTTCTTGAATGGCGCCGGCCGAATCGGCTCCCAAAACCCGTCCAGACCGGTCCTGGGACGCTCCTCAGCCCGGAGCCACCTGGGCAGCAGCGATCTCCGCGACGGACTCGATCTGGGCGGCGGGCGCTGCGGTCTCAGCGTCCTCCGGGAACGCCTCGTCCAGAGCGGACGCGGTCAGTTCCCGGCCGAGTTCGATCAGTTCCTCGGCCCGGTGGAAATCGAGGACCTTGGCCGCGTCCACCGGCACCGTAACGGTGACATCGGGCGGGAGGGCCGCGAGGCGGTAGCGGGTGATCAGCGAACCCATCGTGTCCAGGGCCATCGCCGCCACGTCGGTCAGTCCAATGCCGGGCGGCGCCGGCTCGTAGCCGGGACCGACCGGTTGCTCTGGCGTCGAAGCGGTAGCCGGGACCACCTTCGGCGGACCGCTCGGCGCGGCGGAGTCCTCGGACGCGTCCTCGGTGTGGCCGAATCTGGACGTGATCCAGGCAAGCACGTCGTTCTCCCACACCCCGGCAGCCCCTTTCAGGAACCGGTCCAGCCACTCGGCCGGTGGACGCTGCGCGGAACTCACCTTGGTCGGTGCCACCGAGAGCGCGTGGTCACGGGCTCCGCCCAGCAGCACCGCCAAGGTGAAGTCGGCGTCCGCACCGATCACCGGCTCGACCGGCACCGGGTTCAGCACGCCGCCGTCGACCAGCAGCCGTCCGTTGACCATCACCGGCGTGATCACGCCCGGGATCGCGATCGAAGCCCGGATCGCCACGTCCACCGGCCCGGAGGAGAACCACACCTCGCGGCGTGCGCCGAGATCGGTGGCCACGGCGGTGAACGGAATCGGCAGGTCTTCGATCATCGCGCCGTCCAGGATCTCCGAAACTCGCGCGAGCACCCGTTCGGCCCGGATCGCGCCAGGAGCAAGGATCGCCGGATCGAGCAAGCGAAAGACGTCGCGCTGCGACAGCGAAGTGACCCAGTCGGTGTACTCGTCGAGCTTGCCAGCAGCCAGCAGCCCGCCGACCAACGCGCCCATCGACGTGCCGGCGATCGCAACGACCTCATAGCCACGCTCGGCCAGCACCTGGATAGCCCCGATGTGGGCGTAGCCGCGTGCTCCGCCCGAGCCCAGAACCAGTGCCACCCGCTTGCCAGCCATGCGTCCATTATGGGCGGCCGGCGGACGCGTCACGGCTCGGGTGGGCCGGTAGGGTTTGGCCATGACGCAACCGCAGCCGCAGCCGGTAGCCTACGGCTGCTACCGGCATCCGGATCGCCCCACCTACATCGGCTGCCAGCGGTGCGGACGCCCGATCTGCGGGGATTGCATGATCAGCGCGGCGGTCGGTTTCCAGTGCCCCGAATGTGTCTCGGCCGGAGCCAAGCAGACCCGGCAGCACGAGCTGCCGTACGGCGGGACGCGGGTCGCCAACACCCGGGTGACCACCATCACGCTGATCGGAATTAACGTCGCCGTCTGGGTGCTGTACCTGCTCACCGGCGGGTCGGCCTCGCGGATCCTGGCCAACCTGTTGCTGCTTCCGTCCGGGCAGTGCACGCTGACCGACCAGCC
>DAOPRQ010000069.1:0-11653 GCA_035349055.1 Propionicimonas sp. | reverse complement strand
GAACTGCTGGCCTTCGTGGGCCTGACCGCGGCGGAGAACGTGCTGTCGCGCAACCTGCCCTACGGCGACCAGCGCCGGCTGGAGATCGCCCGCGCGCTGGCCACCGATCCGAAGCTGCTGCTGCTCGACGAACCCACCGCCGGCATGAACCCGCAGGAGACCCGGCAGGCCGAGGACCTGATCTTCCGGATCCGTGACCTCGGCCTGGCGATCCTGGTGATCGAGCACGACATGCGGTTCATCTTCAACCTTTGCGACCGGGTCGCGTGCCTGGTTCGCGGCGGGGTGCTGGTGGAAGGCCCGGGCAGCGTGGTGCAGAACGACCCGCGGGTGATCGAGGCCTACATCGGGACGCCACCCTCGGAATGGGCCGCGGAAGCCGAGCGCCCAGCGCAGGACCACGGGAATGGAGCCGTCGATGCTTGAGGTGAAGGACCTGGTGGTCGCCTACGGCCGGGTGAAGGCGGTGAAGGGCATCTCTTTCACGGTCGAACAGGGCCAGGTGGTCACGCTGCTCGGCACCAACGGTGCGGGCAAGTCGACCACGCTGCGGACGATCTCCGGACTGATCCCCCTCGTGTCGGGTGAGATCTGGTTCGAGGGCAAGCGGCTGGACGGGATTCCCGCGCACAAGGTGGTGGAACGCGGCATCGCGCATTCACCGGAGGGCCGGCGGTTGTTCCGGCAGATGACCGTCGAGGAGAACCTGAAGCTCGGCGCCTACTCGCGCAAGGACGCCGACGGCGTGAAGCGCGACCTGGCCCGCGTGTACGAGATGTTCGAGGTGCTGGGGGAGCGACGCAATGAGGCCGCGGGGCTGTTCTCTGGCGGCGAGCAGCAGATGCTGGCGATCGGCAGGGCGCTGATGAGCCAGCCCAAGCTGCTGATGCTCGACGAGCCGTCGATGGGGTTGTCGCCGATCATGACCATGCGGGTGATGGCGACGATCAAGGAGTTGCAGTCGCAAGGCATGACGATCCTGCTGGTGGAGCAGAACGCACAGGCCGCGCTCTCGCTCGCCGACCGCGGCTACGTGCTCGAAGTCGGCCAGATCATGTTCTCCGACTCCGGCCGTAACCTGCTCGGCGACGACCGGGTCAAGCGCACCTACCTGGGCGTCGACTAGCCGGGCGTCGACTGACCCACCGGGCCACCGTCCGCGCTGGCCCGCCGGCGGCTCGCGCCCACCGACCACGCAACTTCGCTCCCGAATGGGATCCGCGCTCCCGAACATTCGGGAGCGGGAGTTCCATTCAGGAGCCAACTTATGGTCGGGGGTTCGGCGGGGACGCGGTGTCGTCGGCGCGGCTGACCCGTCCGCGGGAGTCGGGTGCCTAAGGTGACCGGGTGCGTTATTCCGAGGATGTGTTGCAGCCCGGCTGGCAGCGGGCGGGCAAGCCCGTTTCGGCGGAGACTCCGGTCGCGGTCGGCCTGGTGGTGGAAGACCCCACGTCCGGCTTCTGTGGCGCGATCGTGCGCTGGGAGAACGGGCTGGTGGTGCTGGAGGACCGGCTCGGTAAGCGCCGCAGCTTTCCGTTCGGGCCGGGCTTCTGGCTGGACGGCAAGCCGGTCAGCCTGGTGGCGCCCAAGCCGGTGCCGCGCAACCAGCCGACGCACACCGCGTCCGGTTCGCGGATCGGTGTACCCTCGGCTGCCAAAGTGGCCCTGGAATCGCGGATCTACGTCGAGGGCCGGCACGACGCAGAGCTGGTCGAGAAGATCTGGGGCGACGATCTGCGCCATGTCGGGGTAGTGGTCGAGTACCTCGGCGGCATCGACGATCTGGTCAGCATCGTCGCTGAGTTCCAGCCGGGTCCCGGCCGGCGACTGGGCGTCCTGGTCGATCACCTGGTCGCCGGCACCAAGGAGTCCCGGATCGTGGCCGGTCTCGATTCGGCGCACGTGCTGGTTACCGGGCATCCATTCATCGACATCTGGCAGGCCGTGTTGCCCCAACGGGTCGGGCTCGACGCTTGGCCGCAGGTGTCCCGGCGGGTGGACTGGAAGACCGGAATCAGCACCGCGCTCGGCCGGCCGGTACGCAGCCAGGCCGACATCGCAGCCACCTGGCAGTGGATTCTCGGACGCGTCCGCGACTGGCACGACCTCGATCCAGCCCTGCCCCGCGAGGTCGAGCGGCTGATCGACTTCGTGACCACGGACTAGTCGAGATCGTCCGGCCCCGCAACCTGGTTTGCAGAGCGGACGACGACGAATCGTGAGCGTTTGCATGGCTAGCCTGGGGCGGGTTACTTCCCCGGGCCAGAGAACAGGTGAATCGCAGTGCAGACCGAGCAGGTGTCCGACGTTCTCATCGATGTGGCCGCTCGCCTGATCCTGCCGCGATTCGGTTCGCTGCACAGTGCCGACATCCACGAGAAGGCCCCCGGCGACCTGGTGACGGTCGCCGACCGCGAGGCCGAGGTCGAGATCGGACGGATCCTGTTGCAGGACGATCCCAACGCGCTGATCGTCGGCGAAGAGGGCGTGTTCGCCGAACCCGGCAGCCTCGACCAGTTGCCCAACGCCCGGCACGCCTGGGTCATCGATCCGGTGGACGGAACCCGCAACTTCGCCAGGGGCAGGGGCGACTTCGCGGTGATGCTCGCCGAGGTTCGCGACCGTGTGACCACCCGCGGCTGGATCTGGCAACCCGTCCATTCCCGGATGTACGTGGCCGAGCGCGGGGCGGGCGTCACCTGCAACGGAAAGCAACTGCCACCACCGCCGCCCAGCCCGCGCAGCGTCCCACTAGGCGCTACCTATCTGCCGGTGTCCGGCGAAGACCACGCCAAGGTGAAGGTGGTCAGGTCATGGGGATCCTGCGGCATCGACTACCCGAAGCTGATCGAGGGCGAGGTCGACTTCCTCAGCTACCGCTCGATGTTCCCCTGGGACCATCTCGCCGGCGGCCTGATGGCAACCGAACTGGGCGGCCGGATGGCTACTGACGCCGGTGTCGACTACCAGGCCGGCGTGATCGGACGCCGGCTGCTGACCGCGGCCAACCCGCAGTTGTGGCAGACCGCGCGGGACGCCCTCGTCGGCGGCTGACTCCGTCTCGACGCCCTGCGTCCGAGATGGCAGAGTGGCCACCAGACACGACGGGAGCTGACATGGCCGAGCAAGACAACGATGACCTGAAAGCCAAGATGCGTGAAGCGCTGGCCCGCAAGCAGCATGGGCCGGAGGGTGCTGGCGACACCGGCCACCACGGCAAGGAGAAGGGCCCGGCCGAACGCGGCCGGCAGGGTGGCCCCGGCATGTTCCGCCGCAAGGCCGGCGGCGGGGGCTAGCCGAACCCTCGGCTGGTCGAGCGTGGCGAGACCCGCGCCGAAGCTGCGCTCACTCAGAGCAACGGCAACTGCGTCCGCGGGGTGAGCCCGGTGGCGGCGAAGTCGGCGTAGAGACGCGGAAGCACGGACTTCACCGTGGCCTCGTCGAACGGCCATTCACCTTCGGCGTAGGCATCTGGCAGCCGGACGCCACGCGAGATCAGGTGCTCGACCTGTCCGTAGAGCGCTGAGATCTCGGCCCGCTGGGTGAAGGCGGCAAGCCGGTCCATCGGTGCGCCATGCCCGGGCACGATCACCGTTTCCTCGGCAACCAGGCCCAGGATGCCGTCCACCGCGCTCGGCCACTCTCTCACGTAGCTGTCGGATCCGAACTCGGGCGGCCCGGCGCTCTCAAGCAGGTCCCCGGCGAAGATCACGCCCGCATCCGGGACGATAGCGACCACGTCGCCGTCGCTATGGCCGCGACCGAAGTGGACGACCTCGACGCGGCGTCCGCCGACATCGATGACCCGAGCGAGCGAGAACGACTGGCTGGGTGCGACCAGGTCGGTCATCTCCACGCCCAGCCCGGTCGCGGCTTCCCGGCACTCCGGACGCGAGAGCCAAGCGGCGACGGTGTCATGGCCGTAGCTGGGTACGCCCGCGAACCCGGCCAGCCCGAAGAGATGGTCGTAGTGCCAGTGGGTGACCAGCACCCCGACCACCGGCAGCCCGGACGCGCGTTCGGCGGCTCGCCGGATCACCGCACCCTGGGCGGGCGAGGAGCCCGTGTCGATGACCAGGCAGCCGGACTTGCCGATCACCAGACCGATGTTCACGCCGGCGGGCTCCGCCACAGCGACCAGGATCTTTTCTGCGACGGGGGTGAACTCGCCGACGTTGAACTGCACCATGCCGAGAAGCCTAACCCGAATGCTGGGCTAGACTGGCACTCCACTACTGAGAGTGCCAGCGTGGACGGGAGGGTGCCGTGCTCGACGATCGCAAGCTGCGCATCCTGCGCGCCATTGTCACCGACTACGTCTCGATGCGGGAGCCGATCGGTTCGCGGGCGCTGGTGGAGCGCTACCAGCTCGACGTCTCCCCGGCCACCGTGCGCAATGACATGGCTGTGCTGGAGGAGGAGGGGTACATCACCCAGCCCCACACCAGTGCCGGCCGAATCCCCACCGACAAGGGGTACCGCCTGTTCGTCGACCGGCTCGGCGCGGTCAAGCCGCTGTCGTCGGCCGAGCGGCGGGCGATCGAGACGTTCATGGACGGCGCCCTCGATGTGGACGAGGTCGTGCGGCGCACCGTCCGCCTGCTCGCCCAGATCACCCAGCAGGTGGCGATCGTGCAGTATCCGGTCCTTGGCGCCGCGACCATTCGGCACGTCGAGATCGTCGCGCTCACGCCTGAGCGGGGCGTGTTGATCGTCGTGAATTCGTCCGGGCGCGTGGAGCAGCACCCGGTTGAGCTAGGCGGCCAATCGGAGGCGGCAGTGGCCGACCTTCGGGGGCGGTTGAACGCATGCTTGAGTGGTCTGGCCCCGGCGCAGGCCATCGAGCGCACGTCCACCCTGCTCGATGAGTTGCCGGCTGACCTGCGTCCGCTGGGCACCGTGGTGATCGCAGCCCTGCTGGAACTGATCTCCAGCGACCCGACCACCAGGGTGGTCGTTGGCGGTGTGCCGAACCTGACCCGGTTCTCCGACCAGTACGAGACCACGGTTCGTCCGGTGCTGGAGGCGCTGGAGGAGCAGGTGGTGCTGCTTCGTCTGCTGGGCGAGGCGACGGCCGCCGGCGACGTCTCCGTCCGCATCGGGCACGAGAACTCGTACGCTCCGCTGCGCTCGACTTCGGTGGTGGCCAGCGCCTATGGTGCCAACCCGGACGCCTGGGCCACGTTGGGCGTCGTCGGCCCCACCCGGATGGACTACCCCTCAACGATGGCCGCGGTGCGGGCGGTTGCCCGCTACGTCGGTCGGTTCCTAGAAGGATGATGCGTGAGTTCTGACTACTACGAGGTGCTCGGGGTGCCCCGGGACGCCACCAGCGAGCAGATCAAGAAGGCCTACCGCCGGTTGGCCATGAAGTACCACCCTGACGTGGCCGACGCGCCGGACGCAGCCGAGAAGTTCAAAGCGATCGGCGAGGCGTACGAGGTGCTGCACGACCAGAACAAGCGGGCGATGTACGACCGCGGCGGCGATCCGCTGGGCGGTGGGTTCGGCGCCGGTGCATCCGGTTTCGGCTTCCCCGGCGGCGGTGGGTTCGACTTCACCAACCTGGTGGACGCGATGTTCGGCACCCAGACCAGCCGCGGCCCGCGTTCGCGCACCCGGCGCGGCCAGGACGCCCTGGTGCGCATGGACCTCACCTTGGCCGAGGCCGCTTTCGGTATCACCAAACCGCTGCGGGTCGACACCGCGGTGATCTGCCCGAGGTGTAGCGGCACCGGCGCCAATGAGGGCAGCGAGCCGGTGACCTGCTCGACCTGTCACGGCGCGGGCGACGTCACCCAGGTGCAGCGCTCGTTCCTCGGCGAGATCCGCACCAGCCAGCCCTGCCCCAGCTGCAGGGGCTACGGCACGGTGATCCCGAACCCCTGCGGCGAGTGCTCCGGTGAGGGCCGCGTCCGCAGTAATCGAACCATCAACGTGAAGATCCCTGCGGGCGTCGCGTCCGGGAACCGGGTGCACTTGGTGTCGCAGGGAGAAGTCGGACCGGGTGGCGGGCCCGCCGGTGACCTCTATGTTGAACTCAACGTGGCTAGCCACGACACCTTCAAGCGCAACGGCGACAACCTGGAGATGGTGGTCAAGGTGCCGATGACTGCAGCCGCGCTCGGCACCCAGATCTCGCTGGCCACGTTGGAGGCTGAGCGGGACGACCTGGACGCCGACGCAGCGTCGGTGTTGCTGGATATTCCGGCGGGAACCCAGTCCGGTACGCGACTTAACGTCCCCGGACGCGGGGTGCCGCGGCTGCGTGGCGAGGGCCGCGGTGAGCTCGGAGTGACCCTGTTGGTGCAGACCCCGACCAAGCTGGACGACGAGCAGCGCGAGTTGCTGCGCCAGTTCGCCTCGCTGCGGGACGAGTCGCGTCTTGAGGTTTCGGTGGCCAAGCATGGCAAGGGCGGGGTGCTGGGCTGGCTCAAGGAAGCCTTTTCGTGACCGAACCCCTGTTCCTGGCACTACTGGACGCGCCCGAGGTCGGGCAGACCGTAACCCTCGGCGGTGATGAGGGCCGGCACGCCGCCACGGTGAAGCGCATCCGCGTCGGCGAGGTGGTCCTGATCAGCGACGGGAACGGTGCCGCGGTGCGCGGGCCGGTGCTCACCGTCGACAAGAGCCAACTCACCGTTCGGGTTGAGGCCGTGCTGCACGAGCAACGACCCACGGTGAAGTACGTCGCAGTACAAGCGCTGCCCAAGGGCGACCGGGCTGAGCAGGCCGTGGAGATGCTCACCGAGCTCGGGGTGGACGAGATCGTGCCTTGGCAGGCCGAGCGCTCAGTGGTGCGGTGGGCGGCCGATCGCGTCGAGCGCGGGCTCACCCGCTGGCGGGCGACTGCTCGGGAGGCGGCCAAGCAGTCCCGCCGATTCCGGGTGCCGACCGTTTCGGTGCCGATGACCACCGGCGAACTGGTGCAGCGGATCGCCCAGACCGATCTGACGGTTGTGCTGCATGAGAGCGCGGACGCACCGCTGGCCGCTCTCGAACTGCCCGCCGAGGGCGAGATCATGTTCATCGTGGGCCCAGAAGGCGGGTTGACCGACGCCGAGGTGGCCGCGTTCACCCAGGCCGGAGCCAGGGCTGCGCTGGTGGCGGACGCGGTGCTGCGCACCGGCACGGCCGGCGTGGTGGCGCTGGCCCAACTGCACGCGCTGGCCCAACGCCACGAACTGGCCCGACACGAACTGGCCCAACCGCACGTGGCACTCCCAGACTCGGCGGCGACGAGTGCCTGAGGGCTTCGGGTTCACTCCGGGCGCAGTGCTGGAGAACGGACTGGGACGCAGCGGCGTCATCCGCACCCCGCACGGCGAGATCCGCACGCCTGCGTTCATCGCGGTGGGCACCAAGGCGACGGTCAAGGCCGTCCTGCCTGAGACCGTCCGCGAACTCGGGGCACAGGCCGTGCTGGCGAACGCCTACCACCTCTACCTGCAGCCCGGTTCGGACATCGTGGACGCGGCCGGCGGCCTCGGCAGGTTCATGAACTGGCCCGGCCCGACCTTCACCGACTCCGGCGGCTTCCAGGTGATGAGTCTTGGTGTTGGCTTCAAGAAGGTGCTGGCGATGGACGCCACCGGGCTGGCCAACGACGACGTGATCGCCGAAGGCAAGAACCGGCTCGCGCACGTTGACGATGACGGGGTCACGTTCACCTCGCACCTGAACGGAGACCGGCACCGGTTCACCCCGGAGGTCTCGATGCGGATCCAGCACGAACTCGGCGCCGACATCATGTTCGCTTTCGACGAGTGCACCACCTTGATGAATACCCGCGAGTATCAGGAGCGTTCCCTGGCGCGCACCGAGGCGTGGGCGGCCCGGTGCCTGGTGGCGCACGCCGAGCTGACCGGCGAGCGGGTGGGAAAGCCGTACCAGGCGCTGTTCGGCGTAGTGCAAGGCGCGCAGTTCGAGGACCTTCGCCGCAGGGCAGCCCGGCACCTGGCTGAGCTGGAAGTAGCTGGGACGCAGTTCGACGGCTTCGGTATCGGTGGCGCACTGGAGAAGGAGAACCTGGGCACGATCGTCGGCTGGGTGAATTCCGAGTTGCCGGACGACAAGCCCCGGCACCTGCTCGGGATCTCCGAGCCCGATGACCTGTTCGCGGCGGTGGCTGCTGGTGCGGACACCTTTGACTGCGTGATGCCCTCGCGGGTGGCCCGCAACGCTGCGATCTACACCGCGTCCGGTCGGTTCAACGTGAACACGGCGAAGAGCCGCCGTGACTTCGGCCCGCTGGATCCCGAATGCGACTGCTATACCTGCGCGAACTACTCCCGGGCCTACCTGCACCACCTGTTCAAGGCCAAGGAGATGCTCGGCGCCACGCTGGCCACGATCCACAACGAGCGATTCACCGTGCGCCTGGTAGACCGGATTCGCGCGAGTATTGACGGCGGCGACTTCCTCGCTTTCCGGACGGAGTTTCTGGGACGCTTCTACGGTGGCCGCAGCCAACCCACCACCACCACTTTCTGAGGTAGCTGCCCAACCCGCTGCTGACCAGCTGGACCGGCGGCGCTGGATTTCCGCGGTTATGGTCACGCTTGTCCCGCTTCCCGGGGTCGGTGTCGCGGTGGCGAGCTGGGCGTTCGGCTGGTTCGACAGGCGCAGGCGTCCGGCTGACGTGCTGCCCGCTCAGGTTTCCGCCTACCTCGAGCTCGACCTGGCGCCCGCGCCCTGGGAGCAGTTGCAGGCGTGGTCCTTCCTCCACGACCTGCCGGAGGTGCAGTCCGCCGGCGGCCGCCCGGAGCCGAAACTCCTGTTGCGGCAGGTGATTGGATCGCGGCTGGGCTGCGCCGACGACGCAGATTTCGCCGCCGACGTGCAGCCCTGGCTGGGGGATCGGGCTGGGTTCGCGATCATGGTGGCGCCTGACGAGCCAACCTGGATGACTGCGATCGAATTGATCGACACCGAGCGTGGCGTGGCCACCTTGAAGAAATGGATCGGGGAGCGCGACCAACGGCGGCGACCTCTTCGACCGGGAGTACGACGTTCGGGTCACCACCGACGATCCGGGTCAGGCCGAAGCAACGCTGGCCACGGTCATCGCCGGCACGGAGTACGGCAGCTTGAGGCACCAAGTGGAAGGGGACGTGCTGGTGGCGTCCCACGACGCCGCCGCACTCGACGAACTCGCCGGGACGAGGCCGCGGCTTGCCGAACTGCCGGAGTTCAGGCGTGCGGTGCCTGATCACGACCGCGCGATCGCGTCCGCCTATGTCGACCTGCGGGCCGCCGGGTGGCCGAGAGTCGAGCCCGGCTCGGCCTGCGCGGCCTTCGCTGACTCGATCAGCGCTCTCGGGGGGGCATTACCTATCCACCGGTGAGGGGACGGGCGGCTGGTCCATCCGGTTGACCCGCGGCTGACGTCCCGCCCTGAGCGTGCGCCGCCGGTTGGACAGGCGGTCAGGCTGACTCCCTGCGTTTCACCCACGCGATCACGCGATAGGTGACCGGCAGCAACACCACTTCGACGCCCACTTTGTACAGCCAGCCGACAGCGATGTAGTTGAGCAGAACGGGCCAGGGGATCGACTCGCCGCCCAGTACGTTCCCCAGGGGGCCGAAAGCGATCAGGCAGAAGACCAGGGTGTCGGCGAACTCGCCGACGATGGTCGACGAGATCAGGCGCACCCAGAGCCGTCCGCTGCCCCAACGATTCTTGATCCAGACCAGCACCCAGGCGTTCAGGAACTGCCCGGCAAGGAAGCCCAGCAGGCTGGCCACCACGATCCGCGGCACGAAACCGAGCACGGCGTGCCAGGCGTCCTGATTGGGCCAGTCGGTGGCTGGCGGGGCCGCGTCCACCAGCAGGAAGGTGAGCGACATTACGCCGGCCAGCACGAAACCGGTCAGGATCGCGCGGTTTGCCCTGCGCAGTCCGTACACCTCGGCAAGCACATCGCCGAGGATGTAGGTGAGCGGGAACAGGATCGCGCCGCCGTCGGTGATGATCGGCAGCAGTGGCAGGCCCGCCACTTCCATCCGAGGCCCGAAGGCGATCAGCTTGGTCGCACCGATGTTCGAGATCAGCAGCAGACCGACGAACGCGGCCAGCACCAAGTCGTAGTTGCCACGCGGTCGACTGCTGGCCGGATTCGGTTGGGACACGAGAGCGAATCCTAGATCACTCGCGTCCGGCAATTGCCCTCGCAACTGTGCAACCCGGGCGAGAAGGTTCACACCCGTAGTTGTCGGCGTTGCCGACCCAATCCGGGCCCGGACGTGGCAATCTAGGCCCATGACCGACTACGACGAAGCAGTCCCGGAAGAGGCCGAGCAGCTCGACCAGCTGCAGCCGGACGAGACCCTGCTCGATCGTGGGGTTGGCGACGTGCTGGACGAGGGCTACGTGACCAGCGAGAACTGGTCGCAGGGCCAGGGATTTGGCAACACTCCTGCTGAGATGCGCCAGGGCGAGACCCTGGAGATGCGCATGGCGCAGGAGTTGCCGGAGCCGGTGCCCGACGACACCCCGTGGAACCCCGACCCCACTGAGCCGCGCGAGGTGGGTCACCAGCGCGCCGGTCGCTTGGTGGACGCCAACGGCGGGATTCCCGGTATCGACAACGAAGCCGAGAGCATCGGTCACGACGTGGGCATCGATGGCGGGGCAGCGTCCGCGGAGGAAGCGGCGATGCACATCATCGACGACTACGACGACGATGACGACTGATCCCCGAACCGAACAGGTCCTCTATCCGCCGATCGAGCCGTACGCCAGTGGCTTCCTGGAAGTCGGCGACGGCCAGCAGTTGTACTGGGAGGAATGCGGCAACCCGGACGGAAAACCGGTGGTGTTCGTCCATGGTGGGCCGGGCGGGGGCTGCATACCTGGCTACCGCCGGTTCTTCGACCCGTCGCGGTATCGGGTGATCCTGTTTGACCAGCGCAACTGCGGACGATCGCGTCCGCACGCCTCGACTCCGGACGCGGACCTGAGCCAGAACACCACCTGGCATCTGGTGGCTGACCTGGAGGCCCTTCGAGAGGACCGCAGCGTCGAGCGCTGGCAGGTCTTCGGTGGTTCGTGGGGGAGCGCACTGGCCCTCGCCTACGCCGAGGCGCACCCGGAGCGGGTTACCGAGCTGGTGCTGCGCGGCATCTTCACGCTGCGGCGCTTCGAACTGGACTGGTACTACAACGGGGGCGCCGGACACCTCAATCCGGTCTGGTGGCGCGCGTTCTGCGCCCCGCTTGGAGACGGTTTCAGCGGCGATCGGATTGCCGCCTACCACGACCTGCTCTTTGACCCTGATCCGGCAGTGCACTTGCCGGCTGGTGTGGCCTGGACGACGTGGGAGGCCGCGACCTCCAATCTTGAGTTCTCCCAGGCACACGTGGACGAGTTCAGCGACCCGGCTTTCGCGCTGGCGTTCGCACGAATCGAGAACCACTACTTCGTGAACGCGGGCTGGTTCCGCGAGGGCCAGCTGATCGAAGACGTCGGACGCATTCGGCACATTCCGGCGGTCATCGTGCAGGGGCGCTACGACCTGCCGTGCCCGGCGGTGACCGCCGACGACCTGCACCGAGCCTGGCCGGAAGCGGACTACCGTCTGGTGCTGGCCGGCCACGCAGCTATGGAGCCGGCGATCGCCACCGAGTTGGTGGCTGCAACCGATCGTTTCGC
>DAOPRQ010000068.1:0-12077 GCA_035349055.1 Propionicimonas sp. | reverse complement strand
CCGCAACAGTGCCGGACCAGTCCCGGCCTTGCCCCCGACGAGGACGCCTTCGGCGGTCGCCGCCAACGAAGCCGGTTCCAGCCCGTCCGGAAGCGGCACGGCCTGCCACGGCGAAGAAGTGCAGCCGGCAGCCAGGATTACCGCCAAACCCGCCGCGGACCAGGCCCTTGCACCCATCTGCGAAGGGTAGGCGACAAAACTGTCGGAGGGGACCGCCACGATGTGCCCATGGATGTATTGCATGTCGATTGCGCCACCTGCGCAGCCCGCGGCCCGGCTTGTGCGGACTGTGTGATCTCAGTCCTGTTGGGGCCGATGCCCGCAGGTCTCACGCTGGACGACACCGAGCAGGTCGCGCTTGCCGCCATGGCCGATTCCGGTCTATTGCCACCGCTGCGATTGGTGCCCACTCCACCGACCTGGGAGCAGGAGAGAGTTGCCAAGCTACGCGCCGTCCCTTAGCATTTTCTCAGTTTAGCTTCAGCTGGCGGCCCACGTCGGCTGGGCTCGACCAGTTGGCTAACGAAGTTCAGGCAAGGGGAGGCAGTAATGCAGGCAGGGCGTCATGCCAGGACTGCGCTCGCTGTGGCGGCTGCCACTCTCGTTGTCGTAGCGGGTCCGTTCGCTGATCCTGCATCCGCCGTACCGACCCCAACGCCCACGCCGACCCCATCCGCGCAGCCGATCGCGGCCAAGATCAAGGACGCCAAGGCCCAGGTCGAGGAGCTCGAGAAGCAGGTCAGCGAGGTCGGCGAGGACTACGAGGTGGCCGCGGCAGCCCTCGAAGAGAACAAGGACCGGCTGAAGTCGCTCAAGTCCGACATCTCCCGGCAGCAGAAGCTGGTGGACACGCTCGCCGAGCAGGTTCGAGTGATCGCTCTGCGCCAGTTCCAGAACCGCGACGTCGACACCACCGTCCAGATCTTCACCAGCGGTGACCCCGACACCCTGCTCGATCGCCTGTCGACGGCCAACAAGGTCGATCAGGACATGACCGACACGCTCGCCCAGCACGAGGCTGAGCAGGCCAACCTCACCGACATGACGAGCACCGCGGACGCAGAGGTCGCAGCGCTGGCTGAGCAGGAGCAGAAGCTCGCCGCGATGAAGAAGGACCTGCAGGACAAGGTGGACGCAGCCCAGGCGCTGGTGCTGCAGCTCACCGACCAGCAGCGCGCTGAGTTGGAGGCTGCCGAAGGTGGGCGGTCCACGTTCGACGCGAGTGAACTGGACGAGACCACGGTCAACGCCAAGATCATCGCGGCCATCAAGTACGCCACCTCGAAGGTGCCGAACGGCCAGTACGTCTGGGGCTCTTCCGGGCCGACCGGCTTCGACTGCTCCGGTCTGATGCTCGCCGCCTACCGGTCGGTCGGCATCGGGCTGCCGCACTCCTCGCGCGCGCAGGCAAACGTTGGCCGGGCCGTTTCGAAGGATGAGCTGAAGCCTGGTGACCTGATCTTCTGGTATCACCCGATCCACCACGTCGGCATGTACATCGGCAACGGCAAGATCGTGCACGCCCGCAACACCCGCTCCGATCTGGTGATCCAGACGCTGGCCTCCTACCCGGCGCCGTGGGCCGGTGCCCGCCGGGTGATCGGCTGACCCTCCGCGCACGGCTTGCCGCCGCCGCTGTGGCGTTCGCGCTGGTCGGCTGTCAGCCCACGCCGCCCATTGCCACGATCCCTGAGCCTGTCGAAGGGCCCGAAAGCACCAGCACCGAGTTCGGTTCACTCACCGCCTCCCGGCTGAGCGAGACTGATCGCGCTGCCTGGACGCAGCGAATCGAGCAGGCCGCGCGCACCGTCCGCGCAGCCGAAATCACCGCTGCGGTCAGGCCGGGCTGGCAGGGAAAGCTTGACGTGGTCATCGCCACCGATGCCGCAGAGTTCGCGTCCAGAACCGCTACACCTGCGGACGCGGCGTCCGCGGCCACCACCTGCACCGACGGCGCGTCCGAAATCGTGGTGAACCCGGTCGTCCTCGTCGCAGGTGACCCGTGGCTGCGCAGCACTCTGGTGCATGAGGGCGTGCACGTCGCCACGGCCTCGGCCTGCGTCCCGTCGGGGAAGTCGCTGGGCTGGGCCACCGAAGGCCTCGCAGAGTCGGTGGCAGCAGGCGCGGACCCGTCCACAGCGTCCCGCAACCACAAGCTGGTCATCGACTACCTGGCCAGCCACGCCCTGCCCGACAAGCTACCGAGCGAACTGAACACCCTCACCGACTATGCGCTGGCTCAACTGGCCGTTGACCAGGTGATCAAGCATCGGGGCCGGCAAGCAGACGACTTCCTCGCCCGCGCGATCCACCAGGCGGCGAAGGTCACCGAAGCCGAGCACGAGCAGGTACGAAGCTGGTACGTCGCCGAGCTTCGTCGGCTCAGGGATGGTGGCTGAGCAGCTCAGGGATGCTTCGCCGAGTGCTTGGCGAAGAAGGCCAGCGACTCGGTGAAGATCTGCTCCTTGTCGCGGTCCATCGTGGCGACGTGAAAGCTGTTCTCGAGCACGCGTTCGCTGATGTCCTCACTCGATGCATGGCTGAGCACGAACGCCGTGGACGCTGCCGGAACCACGTGATCGGTGGCGGAGCGGAAGATCAGCACCGGGCAGATCACCAGATCCATGCAGGCGCGGATGTCCGCCCACATCTTCATCATCGAGTGCGCCGCCTTCAACGGCGTCCGGTCGTACGCGTGCTCGTCCACCTTGGTGTCGATCAGGTCGGAGCCGATCGCCTTGGCAGAGGGCAGGAAGAGCTTCAGCAGCGGAATCGCGGCCATTCGGCGCATGCCCACCACCGCGGGGTTCACCAGCACCAGACCGGCCACCTCGTCGCGGTGTCGTTCCGCCAGCCGCAGGGCGAGCGCCCCGCCCATGCTCAGGCCCGCCACGAACACCACATCACAACGGCTGCGCAGTTCCAGGAACGCCGCCTCCACGGTGTCGTACCAGTCGCGCCAGGTGGTCAGGTTCAACTCCTGCCAGGTGGTGCCGTGGCCGGGCAGCCGGGGCAGCGAGACGCTGTAACCTGCGTCGGCGGTCAGCTTGGCCCATTCCAGCAGCGACCAGGGCGACCCGGTGAACCCGTGGCAGAACAGGACGCCGATCCGGCCGCCGTCCGCGCTGAACGGCTGCGCGTAGTCGCCGACTCGTGGCGTCGTAGGAGTTGAAGGCATGCGGTCATCGTAGGCTGTCCGCGTGTACTACGCCCTGTTCAAAAACGTGCTGTTCGCCCCGATCGTTCGCTGGCTCTTCCGCGCCACGATCGAGGGCGAGGAGAACCTGCCGAAGACCGGCGGCGTGATCCTCGCCAGTAACCATCTCGCAGCCGGCGACACCTTCGTGATGCCCGCGATGCTGCACCGGCAGGTGACCTTCCCGGCGAAGGCGGAACTGTTCGCCGGCAACCGCGGGATCGGCTCGAAGATCGTGGCGTGGTTCCTGAAAGCGGTCGGCCAGGTGCCACTGGATCGCTCCGGTGGACGGGTGAGCCTCGAGGGTCTCGGCCCGGTGCTGCGGGTGCTCGCCGACGGCGGCATGGTGGGCATCTACCCCGAAGGCACGCGCTCCCCGGACGGCCGTCTCTACAAGGGCCGGACGGGGGTGGCGCGCCTTGCCCTGGCCGCCGGCGTGCCGGTGGTGCCGGTGGGCATGCTGAACACCCAAACCGTCCGCAGGCTCGGGATTCCGTGGATCTGGAAGCCGCAGGTCAAGATCGGCAAGCCGATGGATTTCGGCGCGTACGCCGGGCTGCATGACGACCGCGAAACCCTGCGCTGGGTCACCGACGAAGTGATGAACGCGATCATGGAACTGACCGGGCAGACCTACGTCGAGGCCTACGGCACCTCGCTGAAGAGCGGTTCGCTGACGGCTGCGGACGCCGAGGCGAGGGTGCTGCCGCGTCCCGGCTACGGGGCCACTCCGCCTGAGCTGCCCTCAGGCGGGCTATCCTGACCCGCGTGTTGGAACCAATCCCTTCGCTGGCTGAACTCCACGCGCTCGGCGCGGCCCAGCAGCCGAGCTACCCCGACCCGGACGCGGTCGCGCGGGTGCTGGCCGAACTGCGCCGACGTCCGCCGCTGGTTTTCGCTGGGGAGTGCGACGTGCTCCGCGACAAGCTGGCCGACGTTGCCGCCGGCCGGTCCTTCCTGCTGCAGGGCGGTGACTGCGCCGAGACCTTCGAGTCGGTGACCGCTGCGAACATCCGCGGCAAGCTGCGGGTGCTGCTCAGCATGGCCGTGGTGCTCACCTACGCCGCGCAGGTGCCTGTGCTCAAGGTCGGCCGGATCGCTGGCCAGTACGCCAAGCCGCGCAGCCGCGACTCCGAGACCCGCGGTGCGACCACGCTGCCCGCCTACCGCGGCGACGCGGTGAACGCACTGGCGTTCGAGCCGGAGGCGCGCCAGCCCGATCCGCAGCGGCTGCTGGAGGTCTACAACTACTCCGCGGCGACCCTTAACCTGCTGCGTGCGTTCGTGAAGGGCGGGTTCGCCGACCTGCGCGCCGTCCACACCTGGAATGCCGACTTCGTGCACAACTCGAACGTGGAGGAGCGCTACGAGCACCTGGCCGACGAGATCAGCCGCGCGCTGGCGTTCATGGTGGCCTGCGGTGTCGACAAGGAGTCGTTCCGGACGGTCGACTTCTACTCCAGCCACGAGGCGCTGCTGCTGGAGTACGAGCACGCCCTCACCCGAATCGACTCGCGCACGGACACGCCGTACAACACGTCCGCGCACATGGTCTGGATCGGTGAGCGGACGCGGCAACTCGGCGGCGCGCACGTGGAGTACCTGCGGCACCTGCGCAATCCGATCGGCGTCAAGCTCGGGCCGTCCGCGGTCCCGTCCGAGGTGACGGCACTGTTCGACAAGCTGGATCCCGACCACGAGCCCGGACGGCTGACGGTGATCAGCCGGATGGGTGCGGCAAAGGTTCGCGACGCCCTGCCGCCGATCGTCGAGGCGGTCGAGCAGACCGGACGCAAGGTGGCCTGGGTCTGCGACCCGATGCACGGCAACACGTTCGAGACCTCGCTCGGCTACAAGACCCGGGCGTTCAGCCAGGTGGCCGACGAGCTGAACGGCTTCTTCGACGTGCACGAGGGCCTGGGCACCTGGCCGGGTGGCGTGCACATCGAGCTGACCGGCGACGACGTCACCGAGTGCGTGGGCGGGGTGGACGAGCTGGCCGAGGCCGATCTGGCCAACCGCTACGAGACCGCCTGCGACCCGAGGCTGAACCGCAACCAGTCGCTGGAGTTGTCCTTCCTGATCGCCGACCGGCTGACCGACGGCCGGATCCGCCGGGTGAACCCGGTGCAGGAGTACTCGGCCGAGGATTTCTGAAGTGATCGATCTCCGCAGTGACACGCTCACGAAGCCGACGCCGGGGATGCTGGCCGCGATGGCGTCCGCTGAGGTGGGCGACGATGTCTACGGCGAGGACCCGACGCTGAACGCGTTCGAGGCCCGGGTGGCTGAGCTGCTCGGTCACGAGGCAGGGCTGTTCTGCACCACCGGTTCGATGGCCAACCTGCTGGGCGTGTGGTGCCTGGTGCCACCGGGGCAGGAGGTGGTCGCCGACGTGCGGGCGCACATCGTCCGCGCCGAGCTTGGCGCCCACGCGGCGCTGCACGGGATCACGACCCGCACCTGGCAGTCAGCGGACGGCATCGCGGACGCGGCCACGATCGCCGACCTGATCACACCGGACGCCGGTCCGTACCTGGTCTCGACCGCCGCGGTGGCGCTGGAGAACACCCACAACTTCGGCGGCGGCACGGTTCAGCCGTACTCCACCCTGGTCGAGGTGAACCGGCTTTGCCGGGACGCGGGCGTCGGTTTGCACCTCGACGGCGCGCGACTGTGGAACGCGCATGTGGCCACCGGGGTGGCCCTGGCTGACTACGGACGGCTGTTCGACACCGTGAACGTGTGCTTTTCGAAGGGGCTGGGCGCGCCGGTCGGCTCGATGCTGGTGTCCTCGGCCGCCAACATCGCGAAGGCGCGGGCGCAGCGCAAGCGGCTGGGTGGGGGCTGGCGGCAGGCCGGGGTGCTGGCCGCGGCCGCGGAGTACGCGCTGGACAAGCATCTGCCGCGGTTGGCCGAGGATCACGTTGCGGCTAGGGCGTTCGCGGCGGCGGTGGCAGAGTCGGCGCCGGACGCCGTGGACGTGGGTGCGGTGCAGACCAACATCGTGGTGCTGGACGCGGGGGCGCGAGCCGCGGCCGAAGTGATTCCGGCTGTGCTCGCGCGCGGCGTCGGGTTGTCCGCGGTTGGGTCGCGAACCCTGCGTGCGGTCACCCACCAGGAGATTTCGGTGGACGCGGCGCGCGCGGCTGGGCAGATAGCCGGCGAGGTGCTGGCGGGGTGAGGGCCGCCGTCCTCGGTTCGCCGATCGCGCATTCGCTGTCGCCGGTGCTGCATACGGCCGGCTACGCCGCACTGGGCCTGACCGACTGGACCTACGACCGGTTCGAACTGGTCGCCGCGGAGTTACCCGGGTTCCTTTCGGGGCTGGACGCCAGCTGGCGCGGCCTGAGCCTGACCATGCCGCTGAAGACCGTTTGTCTTGAGGTGGCTGAGGTGGTGACCGACCGGGCGCGGCGGGCCGGAGTGGGCAACACCCTGGTGCGGCTGCCGGACGGCGGCTGGCTGGCGGACAACACCGACGTTGCTGGCCTGGTTTCGGCACTGACGCCTTCCTGGCAGCCGGAATGGACGCACGCGGCCGTCCTGGGCGCTGGGGCGACCGCCCGCTCGGCCCTGCTGGCCCTGGCTGAACTTGGCGTTCGCGAGGTTACGGTCTATGCGCGCACGCCGGCGAAGGCCGAGCCGCTGATCGAGTGGGCTCCTACCGAACTGACCGTTTCGGTGCGCCCGCTCGCAGCCTGGACCCCGGACGCCGAACCCGCGGTCCTGTCCACGCTCCCGGCCGGCGCCGCCGACGACCTCCCGGCACCCAACGTCATCCCGGCGGCGCATCAACCCAACGTCATCCCGGCGGCGCATCAACCCAACGTCATCCCGGCGAAGGCCGGGATCTCGCCCCGCCTGCTCTTTGACGCGGTCTACGCCAACTGGCCAACACCCCTAGCCAGCTGGGCACAAGCGGCCAACTGGACGGTAGTCGGCGGCCTGGACCTCCTCGTCCACCAGGCCGCCCTCCAGTTCGAACTGTTCACCGGCCATCAGGCTCCGATCGAAGCCATGTTCGCCGCCGGCCGGGCCGCCCTGGAGCAACCCAAGTGATCGTCCTGATCGGTTTCATGGGCGCCGGCAAGTCCACGGTGGGCCGCCTGCTGGCCGCAAAACTGGGCCTGCCCTTCGCCGATGCGGACGCGCTGATCGAGGCTGAGCAGGGGTTGAGCATTCCCGACATCTTCGAGGGCTACGGCGAACCCGAGTTCCGCCGGATCGAGGCCGAAACCATCACCAAGCGGCTGGCTGGGCCGGAGACCGTGCTGTCGCTGGGCGGTGGTGCCCTCGGCACGACCGCGGTGCGCGATGCGCTTGCCGGACACCAGGTGGTGCTGCTCGATGTTGAGCTCGCGGAGGCGCTGCGCCGCGTCGGCGGTGATGGTTCCCGTCCGATGTTGGCGAGGAACGACGTGCCCGAGTTGTATGCGTCCAGGCAGCAGGCTTACCGGGCCGCGGCCAAACTGGTCGTCCCGGTAACCGGCCGCACACCCCAGGAGGTCGCCGCCAGCGTCCTGGCTGCACTCGTCGCGCCGGGCGTGGGAGAGTAGGCCGCATGGACGTGCTGGTGATCAACGGACCCAACCTGAACACGCTCGGCACCCGCGAGCCGGGCATCTACGGTGCCACCACGCTCGCTGAGATCGAGGCCGCCCTGGTGGCGCAGGGTGCCGCGTCCGGGCTCAGCGTGGACACCTTCCAGAGCAACCACGAGGGCGCGATCATCGACCGGCTGCAGGCCGCGAGCGCCGACGGCACCCGGTTCATCATCATCAACCCGGGGGCGTTCACGCACACCTCCGTAGCGATCCGGGATGCGTTCGCCGCAGTCGCGATCCCGTTCTGCGAGGTGCACATCTCGAACGTGCATGCCCGCGAAGAGTTCCGGCGACATTCGTACCTGGCCGACCTTGCGGTCGGGGTGATGGCTGGGTTCGGCGTCCGTGGTTACTCGATGGCCCTCGACTACGTAGCGGCGACTCTGGCCGGAGGGTCGGGCCAGCCCGCGATGGCCTGAGCGGACGTAGGCTCGAACCATGCAGATCACCCATCTCGGCCATTCCGCAGTACTCGTCGAAACGCCGGCGATCAGGGCATTGATCGATCCGGGCAACTTCTCGGACGCGTGGCACGGGCTCACCGACCTGGACGTGATCGCGGTGACGCACCTGCACCCGGACCATGTCGATCCGCAGCATGTGCCGGCGTTGATCGCAGCGAACCCGCTGGCGCGCGTGCTGGTGGAGCCAGGGGTGATGGACGCGGTGCCGCTGGAGCGGGCCGAACCGATCACGGCAGATACCGCGGTGAGCTTCGGGCCGGTGTCGATCGCCGCGGTCGGCGGTCTGCACGCGGTCATCCACCGGGACATCCCGCAGGTCGGCAACGTCGGCCTGGTGATCTCAGCCGAGGGTGAGCCGACGTTCTTCCACCCCGGCGACAGCCTGGCCGCGATCCCGGCAGGCGTGGACGTGCTCGCGGTGCCCGCCTACGGACCCTGGGCAGCAATGAAGGAGACGGTCGACTTTGCCCGCGAGGTTGGAGCGGTGGAGGGCTTCGCGATCCACGACGGACTGCTCAACGAGCGCGGCTGGTCGCTGGTGTTCAACCGCGTCCGCGAGATGACCCCATGCCAGCTCACCGACCTGCGTGATCGAAGGGCCTGGACGCCCGCCTGACGCGTTGGGGACGTCAGCCGACCACCAGGGTCACGGTCGATCCCTTGGGTGCCAGCTCGCCCTCACCAGGACGGGTGCCCAGCGCGAAGCCGGACCAGAACTGTTGTTCCACCTCAACTTTGAAGCCGGCGTCCGTGAGGATCTTCTTGGCCTCCTCGGTGGCCTTGCCCCGCACGTTCGGGACGGCGATCATCTCCGGGCCCTTGGACACGGTGAACGTGATCGTCTTCCCGCGCTCGAGGGTCCCCTTCTTCGGGTCCTGGGAGATGATGCTGCCGGCTGCGATCTTGGTGCTGAACTTGTCCTCGGGTGCGCGAGCGACGACCAGACCAGCTTTCTCGTAGAACGCCTTGGCCTCGTCGAAGGTCTTGCCGACATAGCTGATGATCTTCACCGGCGCCGGGCCCTTGGAGACATTGAGGTCGACGACCGTCCCGCGCTTGACCGGCTGGCCCGCCTCGATCGACGCACTCACCACCGAGCCGATCTCCACCTTCTCGTCGTAGACCTCGGGGGTCTTCCCGACCTCAAGGTTGCTCTCCTTCAGCGCGGAGATGGCGTCGTCGACCGTCCGTCCGACGAGGGACGGGACCGGGAAACGCTCCTGGCCCTTGGAGAGGAACGCGGTCACCGAGCCACCGATCACGACCCGGTCACCGGCCTTGGGCTCGGTGCGGGTTACCTGTCCGGCCGGGACGGTCTCGCTGAACTCTTCGTTGAACACCAACTGCAGGCCATGCTTGGCCGCCAGCTTGGTGGCGGCCGCGCGGTCGAGGTTGTCGAAGTCGGGGGTGGCGGTGAACCGTCCGGCGAGGAGATACCAGGCGCCCACGCCCAGGATCGCCGTGACCAGCAGCAACAGCACGAGGCTGACCACACCACTCCGACGCTTGCGGACGCGGCGCTCCACCAGCGGCGCTGCCGAGGGACTGACTGGCGCGGGTGCGTCGTAATAGGGCATCCCGTCCGCAGCGCCCGGATGGCTCGGGCTGATCGGCGTGGACGGGGTGAACCGCAGGGTCGCCGTCCGGTGCACCTCGGGCTCGGCCGCGATGGTCGGTACCACCTCGGTCACCGAACTGGTCGGGTCGAACCGGGTCTCGCGCATCCGGGCGGTCAACGCCGGATCGTCGCTCACGCCACGTTCGATCGCCTCCCGGGCCTGGCGCAGGTGGTCGAGCAGCACCCGGGCGTCCGCCGGACGGTCTGCGGGCTGCCGCGCGGCCGCGGCCAGCACCAGTGCGTCCAGGTAGGGCGGAATGGCGGACCGGCTGTCCCGCCAGATCGCCGGCGCGCTCGCTGACGGCGCGGTGATCTCGTTGTGGACGTGCGAGTACGCCACCTGGATGGGGGTGTCGCCGGTGTGCGGTTTGCGTCCGGTGAGCATCTCGAATAGCACCACGCCGAGCGCATAGACATCGCAGCGGGTGTCCGCGTGGCCCTGGGTGACCAGTTCGGGCGCGATGTAGGAGACGGTGCCGATCAGCATGCCGTTGGCGGTCGCGGTGTGCGCGGTGACCGCCCGGGCGAGGCCGAAGTCGGCCACCTTGATCTGGCCGCGTCCCGAGATCAGCACGTTCTCGGGCTTGAGATCGCGGTGGATGATGCCCGCCTCGTGCGCGGCGGCGACCGCAGCGACCACCGGCAGCAGCAGGTCGAGGGCGCGCTGCGGCTCCATCGGGGCTTCGCGCGTGATCACGTTTCGCAGGGTCGAACCCTCGACGTACTCCATGACCATGTAGGGACGGCCGGCGTCCATGCCCTGGTCGAACACCGAAACCACATTGGGGTGCGACAACCGGGCGGCGGCACGCGCCTCGCGATCGAAGCGGCTGACGAAGTCCTGGTCGCTGCCGAGATTGTCGTGCATCACCTTGATCGCGACGGTTCGGGTGAGCCGGCGGTCGGTGGCGAGGTAAACGGTGGCCATGCCGCCACGAGCCAGCTTGCGGAGAATCTCGTAGCGACCATCCACCACATGCCCCACCAGGGGATCGGTGTTGTTCATGGTCGTCACTTTTTGCTCCGGACAAGTCGAGGAAGTGGGCCGTCCAGACCTAGAGGCGATTGTAGAGGTCGGGACCAAGTTCACCCGCATCGACCCGCCGCTGGTTAGGCTGGCGCCGTGACTGCGCTACTGGGATTGGCGACCCGGCTGGGACTCGCGCGTTTGATGCTGATCACCGGCACCCGCTCCGGGCAGGGCGACCTTGCCGAGTTCGTGGACGCCGCCTTCGCCGGCGGGGTGGACGCGGTTCAGGTGCGCGACCCGCAGGCGACCCAGCCCGAACTGCTGGCCGCGCTGAACGCCGTCCGCTCGGTCGGGTATCGGTACCAGGGGCTGGTCTGCGCGTACGAGTCCGGTCCGCTGGCGCAGGAGTTCCAGGCCGACCTGCTGCACCTGCCCGAGCGCGGCATGGGTGCGCGGCTCGCGCGCGGCTTCCTGCACAAGTGGGCGCTCATCGGACGCTCCTGCCACTCCCGCGCCGAGATCGACGCTGCGCTGGCGGACGCGGACGTGAACTACCTGACCATCGGGCCGGCGTTCGGCGGGCTTGGCGGCAGCAGCGCTGGGCTTTCGCTGGTGCGTTACGCGGCCTCGGTCGCGCCGACGGGTGATCGGGAGTCGAAGCCATGGTTCGCGGTCGGGGGAGTGACCGCCGCGAACCTGGACGAGGTGCTGGCGGCCGGGGCGCGTCGGGTGGCGGTGACCCGGGCGATCACCGAGGCAGCGGATGCGGAGGCTGCCGCAATGGCCATGAAGGATCGCCTGCGGCAGGCCTGGAACGAGGATCCCGAGATGCAGGGACTGACCTTGAAGGTGTTCCGGGACTAGCTGCCTAACCGGTTGGGCGGAATTCTCTGCCGTGACGCGTGTGCGAATTGTGGACAAGTGTACGAACTTCGCTTGAGCCTGTGGATAAATCATCAAAGGGCTGGTTCTTGGTTGGGCGGTGTGCCAGACTCCTGATGCCTGGGGAGGTGGCGATGCAGGCTTGGTCGCGCCGGCTGTTGCCGGTTCTGGCGTTGGTGGTGGCTGTCGGTTGCACGCCTGCCGCACCGACGCCGAGCCCGCTGCCATCGTTCCGCTGCACCCCCGAGGCTGGTGGCGCCGAGTTCGACTGCTCCCAAGCTCAGTACGACGAGATGGTCGCCAAGGATGCGCTCTATGCCGAAGCTGAGGCGGTGTATCG
>DAOPRQ010000067.1:0-12157 GCA_035349055.1 Propionicimonas sp. | reverse complement strand
CAGCGACTGCTGCAGGTCGATGATGTAGATGCCGTTGCGCTCGGTGAAGATGAACTTCTTCATCTTCGGGTTCCAGCGCCGGGTCTGGTGCCCGAAGTGGACGCCGCTGTCAAGCAGCTGGCGCGTGGTTACGACCGCCATGGCCGTTCCTCTCTGCGCGGGCAGGCTGAGCCCGACCCGCTTGGGTTGTCCGGACCGAGCTTTTCGGTCCGCCTGACGCAGCCGCCGGATTCCCACCCGTCCAGCCGGGGCTGATTCGGGACCACGGGCGCCGACCCGCCGTACGGCGGTGAGGCTGCGTGCGAAGTCGACCCGGATCGGCCGGGTCGCTGCCCTGAGTCTACGCCGGGCGGACGGGCGCTCGCCAATCGGGGTTCGGTGTAGCAAGACGCCCCGTCGATGTCCCAATCGGCAGCACTGAGCCCAATTCCGGTCGAATCCTGGGCAAATTGTCCGTCTGGAACATCGCCGAGCAACACCGGGTCGGTACCTGGACTGGTACAGGGTGAAGACAGCTAGGAGTTGTCCACAACCACTGAGTTATCCACAGTTCAACAAATCGGGTGACACAAATCCGGCTCCCGTGACGATAAATAGGGCATGAGGAGATCGCGCCTGTTGGCCGGGCTGGTACTCGCGGCGGGGTTGCTGCTGCATCCGGTGCCTGCCGCTGCGGCCACTGCGGTTCCTCCGATCGGGGGCGCGGTGGTCCGCGGCTTCGATCCCCCGGCCCAGCCATGGCTGTCTGGCCACCGCGGCGTCGACCTGTTGGGCAAGGTCGGCGAGCCGGTGCTGGCAGTCATGGCTGGCCGGGTCACTTACTCCGGAACGCTGGCCGGGCGCGGGGTGGTGGTGGTCTCCCACGGGAGCCTGCGCACCACCTATCTGCCGGTCACGCCGGGGGTTTCGGTGGGGGCCGAAGTGTCCGCCGGCGAGGTGATCGGGGGGCTCGCCGGCGGCCACACCTGCCCGGGCGGCACCTGCCTGCACTGGGGCCTGAAACGCGGCGACGAGTATCTCGACCCGCTCAGCCTGCTCGGCGACACGGCACTGCGGCTGCTGCCGGCGGATGCGGAAGATCAGGTGGCCGACATTGTGCGTTATCGAGCTGCCGCGATCGCCGAGGGCGGCAAGCTACCCGGTCTGCTCTCCAGTCCAGCGGACGCGGAGGTGGGCTCTAAGTTCGGTATGCGACTGCATCCGATCTTCCACGAGTGGCGCTTGCACAACGGCGTGGACCTGGGTGCGAAGTGCGGTTCGCCGATCCGGGCGGCTGCGCCCGGACGGGTGGTGCGGGTGAGCTACGACTCGGCGAGCGGGCATCGGCTGGAGATTGACCACGGCGAGGTGGGCGGCCACCATCTCAGAACCGGCTATCTGCACGCTACGGGCTACTCGGTGAGGGTTGGCCAGACCGTGAAACGCGGCCAGATGGTAGGGCGGGTGGGCACTACCGGCTGGAGTACCGGCTGTCACCTGCACTTCATCACCTGGCTGGACGGCAGTTACACCGACCCCGAGCGCTTCCTGTAGCCATGGATGCGGCGGCGGACACAACCTCCTCAGCCCTGCGCACCCGAGCGCGGGTGGGCCTGCCGATAGGCGGCGCGCAGCCGCTCGCTGCTGATATGCGTGTAGAGCTGGGTGGTCGCGAGCGAGGAGTGGCCGAGCAGCTCCTGCACCGAACGCAGGTCGGCGCCGCCCTCCAGCAGGTGCGTGGCCATGGCGTGCCGCAAACCATGGGGGCCGAGGTCCGGGGCGTCCGGCACTTGCGCGAGCGCCTGGTGCACCAGCCGGCGGACCACGCGCGGATCGATTCGGCCGCCACGGTCGCCCACGAACATCGCCGACCTGGCCGCCGGTGCGACCAGTTGGGACCGCACCGACAGCCAGTCCTCCAGCGCCCGCCGCGCCGGCCGCCCGAGCGGCACCGTCCGTTCCTTCCCGCCCTTGCCGAGCACGCGGAGCATGCCGCGCTGCACGTCGAAGTCGGGAAGGTCCAAACCCACCAACTCCGAAACCCGGATGCCACATGAGTAGAGGACTTCGACGATCGCCAGATCGCGTTGGCGGCCGGCACGGGCAACCGGCTCATCGACTTCGGCTATCCGCGCCGCAAGTCCGTCCAGCAGGTCACGGGCGTGGTCCACTGCGATGGTTGGGGGCAGCCGTCGATCCACCCGCGGGGAACGCAGCGTCGCGGCCGGATCGGCAGCGATTCGGCCCGTCCGCCTTGCCCAGGCGAAGAAGGTGCGTGCCCCGGCCGACCGGCGCGCCAGCGTGGCCCGGTCGGCTCCGCCTGCCTGCAGGTTCGCAAGCCAGGTGCGCAGATCGGCGAGCCGAACCTGATCGGGCTCGCCCCCGCCGACCCGCGCTAGGTGGGCGAACAGACTCGTCACATCTGAGGTGTAGGCGCGGACGGTATGCGGTGAGAGCCCACGCTCCAGGCGCAGGTGCCCGGCGAATTCAGTCACCATCCGAGCAGCTGCCGGCGTGAGGAAGTCCTCGCTCGCAGTCACCCCGCCAGCGTCACCTCGGAGAGGACACTGCGCAAGCGGCCACGCGGTGAGCCCTAAGATGGGCAGCCGACGAAGAGTGAGGACGCATGGGCATTGAAGAGCTGACCACCGGCGGGAAACTGCGCCGGGTCACCCGCTGGAGCGAGCCGGTGCTACACGCCCAGACACGGGCGGTCACCGCCTTCGACGACGAACTCCGGGAGCTGGTGCGGGACATGTTCGCCACCATGGCTGCCTCCCACGGCGTCGGCCTGGCCGCCACCCAGGTGGGTGTGGATTTGGCCGTCTTCATCTACGACTGCCCGGACGCGGACGAGATCCACCAGATCGGCGCGGTCTGCAATCCTGTGGTGACCACTCCCGAGGGCGACCAGCGGAACCTCGTATCCGAGGACGAGGGGTGCCTGTCGTTGCCCGGCGGCTACCAGCCCCTGGCCCGGCCAGACAAGGCAATCTGCACCGGCGTCGACCCTTGGGGCAACCCGGTCACCATCGAGGGCACCGGCATGCTGGCGCGCTGCCTGCAGCACGAGACCGACCACCTGAACGGCACGGTCTTCGGCGATCGTCTGTCCGGGCGCCTGCGCCGCAAGCTCTACGCCCAGCACGAGGAACTCGCCCACCTCTACCCCGACGATTGGCCGCTCACCCCGAAGCGAACCTCGGCCGACGGCTGAGCCCATCGGTGGCCGGGCCCGACGAATCCCCCAGAGTCTGGCCGATCAGTGAGCAACGATCCCTGAGCCGGGCGTTGGGTCCTACATCCGCGCGGTGACTACGGGCTTCGTCAGGCTCAGCCAGCGTTGAAAAGCGGTTCCCTAACCAAGCGCGTAGCCCGCGATCGCGCTGGCAGCAGCCACGTTCAGCGAGTCCACCCCGGACTTCATCGGGATTCGCACCACCGCGTCCGCGGCGTCGGTCCAACCCGCACTGAGACCGTGGCCCTCAGTGCCGAGCAGCACTGCAACCCTGGCTTCTTTGGCCAGGCCAGCAGCGAAGTCGGCCAGTTCGACCGCGTCCGGACGCAACGCCAGCGCGGCCACCGTGAAACCGGCCGAATGCAGCACCCCGGCAAGATCGACGTATTCGGGCAGCCGTGCCCAAGGCAACGCGAACACCGTCCCCATCGAAACCTTGATCGAACGCCGGTAGAGCGGGTCTGCGCAGCGCGCGCTCACCAGCACCCCGTCCCAGCCCAGCCCGGCCGCATTCCGGATCACCGCGCCGACGTTGGTGTGGTCCACGAGATCCTGCAGCACCATCACCCGGCGCCCGGCGAGCACGTCCGCGATCGTGAACCGCTCTGCGCGATACAGCGAAGCCAG
Source organism: Propionicimonas sp. (assembly GCA_035349055.1). Taxonomy (GTDB): domain Bacteria; phylum Actinomycetota; class Actinomycetes; order Propionibacteriales; family Propionibacteriaceae; genus Propionicimonas. The sequence goes on along the minus strand of DAOPRQ010000067.1, from coordinate 8,313 downwards.
CGCACCGCGATGCACATGGAACCCGGTCACCGCCTCGGCCACTTCTTCAGTGGTCACGTACACCGGCACGTCCAAGCCGTCGAGAAGGTCCGCAAGGTCGGCCAGCCAACGCTCGGCCAGAAGGAACGACCTGGGCGGATAGCCGGCCTCGATCGCTCGTCGGATCACCTTGCTGCCTTCGGCGATGAACACCCCGCGCTCGGTCTCCAGCAGCCGGCGCAAGGTCGCTTCGCGCAGGCCCACATAGTCGCCGAGGCGCTCGTCGTCGGCCCGGTCAAGGTGTATCAGGGTGGCCATGGCGTGATTCTAGGCAGCTTAGGATGAGGCAAATGTCCTGGCTCTCCCGCATCCGAATCGATCGGTTTCTGCTCGCGATCATCCTCGCTGCGGTGGTGGCGTCGATCCTGCCGGCGAGCGGGTTCTGGGCGGACGCGCTGGACTGGTTCACTGCCGCGGCGATCGCACTGCTCTTTTTCCTCTACGGCGCGCGGCTCAGCCCGGCCGAAACGCTTGCGGGACTACGCCATTGGCGGTTGCACACCACCATCCTGAGCTTCACCTACGTGGTATTCCCGTTGCTCGGCCTGGCGCTGGTGGCGCTCACCCCTGGCCTGCTCAGCCCGGGGCTGCAGGCCGGCCTGCTCTACCTGACCCTGGTGCCCTCCACCGTGCAGTCTTCGATCGCCTTCACGTCCATCGCCCGTGGCAATGTGGCCGGCGCGGTCGTCAGCGCGTCCGCATCCAACATCCTGGGAGTGTTCCTCACTCCCCTGCTGTGCTGGCTGCTGCTCAGCAACACCGGCCAGATCAGCAACACCGCCTCGACCATCGTCGAGATCGTGCTGCAGATCTTCCTACCGTTCGTGCTCGGCCAGCTCTCCAGACGGTGGACGGCCGGCTTCGTCAGCGCCCATCCGGAACTGAAGCTGGTGGATCGCGGCTCGATCATCCTGGTGGTCTATTCGGCGTTCTCGGCCGGCATGCGCGAGGGAATGTGGGCACAGACCTCGGTGGTCGAGCTGAGCCGGCTGGTCGTGCTCAGCCTGCTGATCCTCGCCGGCATGCTCGCGCTAACGTGGTGGGCGGCGCGCCGGCTCGGCTTCAGCAGAGCGGACGCGATCGCGATCCAGTTCTGCGGCACCAAGAAGTCACTGGCCAGCGGTCTGCCCATGGCCGGCGTGCTCTTCGCCGGACAACCGCTCGGCCTGCTGATGCTGCCGCTGGTCATCTTCCACCAGGCGCAGCTCATGGCCTGCTCAGCGCTGGCCGGACGCTACGCCAAGGTCGCACCGGGCGATTGAGTCCTAGGCGGGCTCAGGCTCGGCTTCGGGCTCGGCCTGCTGGACCGGTTCCGCGGCCGGAACCCCCCGGGTCAGCGCGTTCTGGTTCTCGACGGCGAGCCTGGCGGCTTTGCGTCCCTCCAGGGCTTCGGCTTCGGCGATCGCCTGCTGCACCGACTTGGCCGAGTCCGCTTCGTCCTTGGTCTTCTGCTCCTCGATCTCGGCGAAGACGTCCACCCGTGCCGGTGCCTCGAACTCGCCTTCCGCTGCCTCCGGCTCCGCACCCACGCGGGCGCCCAGCGCATTCCCGGCCACCTGGCCGAGACCCTTCAACGCGTCGTTCAGCTCACTCGGGATGATCCACACCTTGTTCGACTCGCCGCGGGCCAGGTTGGGCAGCATCCGCATGTACTGGTAGGCCAGCAGCGACTGGCTGGGCTTCCCGGCGTGAATCGCGGCGAAGGTCGTCGTGATCGCCTGCGCCTCACCTTCTGCCCTCAGCATGGACGCCTGCCGGTCGGCCTGGGCCCGCAGTACTTGGGCCTCGCGGTCACCCTGCGCCCGCAGGATGGACGCCTCGCGGTCACCGGACGCCGACAGGATCTGCGACTGCCGCTGGCCTTCTGCGGTGAGGATGGCGGCCCGCTTGTCGCGCTCAGCGCGGGCGCCCTTCTCCATCGCGTCGCGGATCGTGGCCGGCGGCTCGATCGAGCGCAGCTCGACCCGGTTCACCTTGATGCCCCACTTGCCGGTGGCCTCGTCCAGCACCGTGCGCAGCTTCTGGTTGATCTCCTCGCGGCTGGTCAGCGTCTGCTCCAGGTCGAGGCCGCCGATGATGTTGCGCAGCGTGGTCATGGTGAGCTGCTCGATGGCCTGGATGTAGTTCTGGGCCTCGTACGCCGCCCGTACCGGATCGACGATCTGGTAGTAGATCACCGAGTCGATGTTCACCATCAGGTTGTCCTCGGTGATCACGCCCTGCGGCGGGAACGGCACCACAGCCTCGCGCATGTCCATGACGTAGCGGATGCTGTCCACGAACGGCACCAGAATGTGCAGGCCCGGGTCCAGCGTGCGCTTGAACTTGCCCAGCCGCTCCACCACCGCCACCTGCTGTTGCCGGATCTGCCGGACGCTGCGCAGCAGCACGGTGACAACGACGGCCGCCACCAGCAGCCATAGGACGATGATCACGTACTCCATTTGTTGCTCCTCTGGGGTCAGGGCAGGGCCAGGTGACGGGGGTAGACGATGACAGTAGCGCCGTCGACGCGGTAGATCTCAATCTCGGTGCCGGCGGCGATCGTGCCCTCAAGGCTGTGCGCCGTCCACACTTCGCCGGCCACCTTCACCTCACCCGCGGACGCGGTGATCTCGGTGAGCGCCACCCCGGAACTGCCGACCATCTTGTCGATGCTGGAGCGGTAGCCGGGTAGATCACGCAACTTGCGCAGCAGCGTTGGCCGCAGCAACCCGAGCATGGCCACCGCGACCACAACGGCCACCAGGAACTGCACCCAGATCAGCCCGGGGAAGGCCAATGCGACCAGCCCGCCAGCCAGTGCGCCGACCGCAAGCATCAGCAGCGTGAAGTCAAGGGTCAACATTTCGGCCATCGCCAGCAGGGCAGCCAGCACCATCCACGCAGCCCAGGCGTGCTCAGCGAGCCACTCAGCCATCGGTTCCCCTCAACTCGGTTTACGGACGGGATCTGGAACCCATCATGCCAACCGAGTGGGAAGGTGGTGGCCGGCACGAGCAGCTGCCCGTGCCGCCCAGCGTCCGCCGACGTTGCTCACTTCCAGCAGCAGGTCGAAAGTCGCGCTCAGCAGCGGCCCGGTGAGGGTCTTCTCGATCGGGCCAGCTGCCACCACCCGGCCATGCTTGAGCAGCAGCGCGTGCGTGACGCCCAGTGGAATCTCCTCAACATGGTGGGTGACCAGCACGGTGGCCGGGGACAGTTCGTGGGTACACAGCTCCGAGAGAGTGGTGACCAGGGCCTCACGCCCGGCCAGGTCGAGGCCGGCGGCAGGCTCGTCCAGCAGCAACAGTTCGGGGTCGGTCATCAGCGCCCGTGCGATCTGTACCCGCTTACGCTCACCCTCGCTGAGGGTGCCGAAAGTACGGTCGGCCAGATGGTCGACCCGCAACTGCTGCATCAGTTGCCTGGCGCGCTCATAGTCAAGTTCGTCGTAATCCTCGCGCCAGCGGCCCATCACTGCGTACGCGGCCGAGACCACCACATCGGAAACCCGCTCCGACTTGGGGATCCGGTCGGCCAGCGCGGCCGAGGTCACGCCGATGCGCGGACGCAACTCGAACACGTCCACCGCGCCGAGCCGCTCACCCAGGATCGAAGCCGAGCCGCGGGACGGATGCCATTGGGCGCCCAGGACCTGCAGCATCGTGGTCTTGCCGGCGCCGTTGGGCCCGATCACGACCCAGCGCTCATCCTCCTGCACCGTCCAACTGACGTTGTCGAGAAGGGTGGAGCCGGATCGGATGATCGAGACACCCTCGAGTTGGACGACGTTCATACCGCCCAACTTAGCGACCCTCAGGCCCCCGTGGAGTGCAGCCCACCGTCCACATGCAGCATTTCGCCGGTGGTGGCCGGGAACCAGTCGCTCAGCAACGCCACCACAGCCTTCGCGGTGGGCGTGAGGTCCTTCGGGTCCCAACCGAGCGGCGCCCGCTTGCCCCAGATGTTGTTGAACTCCTCCGAACCGGGGATGGCCTTTTTGGCGATCGTCTCCAGCGGGCCTGCCGCCACCAGGTTGCAGCGGACGCCCTCGGGACCGAGATAGCGGGCGAGGTAGCGCGAGGTGCTCTCAAGTGCCGCCTTGGAAACGCCCATCCAGTCGTAGATCGGCCAGGAGGTCCGGGCGTCGAAGGTCAGGCCCACGATCGCGGCGGACGGTGCGAACAGCGGCTTGCAGGCGATCGCCAGACTCACCAGGGAGTAGGCGGACACGTTGACCGAGAAGCCGACGTCGGAGAACGGCGTGGAGAGGAACTTGCCGCCGAGCGCGGTCTCCGGGTTCGCGAAAGCGATCGAGTGCACCACGCCGTCGAGGCGGTCGAAGTGTTCACCGAGACGATCGGCGAGGCTGGCCAGGTGGCTTTCGTCGGTGACGTCCAGTTCGAGCAGCGGCGGCGGCGAGTCGAGCCGGTTCAGCACGCGCGCGGTAAGGCTCATCGCGCGGCCGAAGTTCGACACCACTACGTTCGCGCCCTCGGCCTGGGCGATCTCAGCCACGCGGTAGCCGATCGAGGTGTTCATGGTCACACCGGCGACCAGGATGTTCTTGCCTTCGAGAATGCCCATGCGATGCCTTTCAGTGCCCCATGCCCAGGCCGCCGTCGACCGGGAGAACCGCGCCGGAGATGAAGCCAGCCTCCTCGCCCGCGAGGAACGCCACCGCTGCGGCCACCTCTTCGGGCTGGCCGAGGCGCGCCGCGGGAATGGACGCGAGGTAGCGCGCGATCACGTCCTCGGACAGCACTGCGGTCATGTCGGTTTCGATGAAGCCGGGCGCGACCACGTTCGCGGTGACGCCGCGGCTGCCGATCTCGCGGGTCAGCGAGCGGGCCATGCCCACCAGGGCGGACTTGGACGCGGAGTAGTTCACCTGGCCGGCCGAGCCGTACAGCGCCACCACCGAGCCGGTGAAGACGATCCGGCCGAAGCGCTGGCGGATCATGCTCTTCGCCGCGCGGCGCGCGCAGCGGAAAGCACCGCTGAGGTTGACGTTGAGGACGGCGTCCCAGTCGGCATCGCTCATCCGCAGGATCAGGGTGTCCTTCGTGATGCCGGCGTTGGCCACCAGGATCTCGACCGGGCCGTTCGCCTCCTCGGCTGCGGCGAAGGCGGCGTCGACCTGTTCGGCGTCGGTCACGTTGCAGTTGATGCCGATCGCACCGGCCGGCGCCTCGCCGCCCAGGTCTAGGCTGGCCACCTTGTGCCCGGCTGCGAGGAAGCGCTCGACGATGGCCCGGCCGATGCCGCGGTTGCCGCCGGTCACGACCACACTGCGCGCGATTGGGTTTGTTGAGATTTCAGTCACGGCGCAACGCTAGCGGATCACCCCGCCGGAAGTCGTGCACCGGTCCGCCCCGGGGCTGGATTCGTCAGCCGCCGGGCCCGGGAGCCTAGGCTGGGGTGGTGAGCCCGGGCAACGATTCCAAGCCGGCGCTGATCACCAGCGCGCGGACGAGCCGTTCGCTGGACACCGACGCCCGGCGCTTCCGTTACCTGTGGACGATGGCCGTGCGGGTGGCCTGCTTCATCGCTGCCACCGTCACGCCCCTGCCCTGGAACCTGCTGCTGCTGGTAGCCGCTGCAGTGCTGCCGGCCATCGCGGTGATGCTGGCCAACGCCATCGACCAGCGGACGCCGCCCGCGCCGACCGCGCCGGCACCGTCAGACCGTCCGTCACTGCCGAGCCCGGGGGTTGTCGACGGCACCGTGGAGGATGAGACCGAATGAAGCTGCTGAACACGCCGATGGGCGTGGCTCCGTCCGGTCGCCGGCCCTGGCTGCGTTGGGTCGCGCTGGCGGTCTTCGTGGTCGCGCTCGCCATCGCTTTCGTGAACCTCGGCCGCTGGCAGTTGGATCGCCTGGACCAGCGCCGCGAACGCAACAGCGCGGTGGTCGAGCACGAGTCCGGCCCGTTGCGGGAGTTCGCGGACGTGTTCAACCGACCGATCACCGAGGCCGACCAGTGGCAGCGGGTGCGGGTGCGGGGCACCTACGACGCCGCCAACCAGTTCCTGGTGCGCTACCGGGTCCAGGGCGCCGACTCTGGCTACGAAATCGTCACGCCGCTGCAGGCCACCAGCGGAGCCTGGGTGCTGGTCGACCGGGGTTTCGCGGTGAAGCCCCCCGACCAGGACTATCCGAAGTCGCTGCCGGCGCCCCCGTCCGGGCAGGTGGAGATCGTCGGCTACGTACGGCGCGACGAGACCGGCAGCACGGACGCGATGACGCCGACCCAGCAAACTATTCGCTTGGTGAATTCAACGGCGCTGGCGCAGGCCCTGGGCCGCGAACTCGTGAACGGTTACCTGTCCGCCATTGAGACGAGGCCCGGGGATCCGTCCGGACTGGTTCCGGTGCAGCCACCTGAGCTGAATGAGGGAAACCATTTTTCCTATGCGCTTCAATGGTTCATGTTCGCCGGGTTGGCCGGCGTCGGGTTTTTCCTGCTGATCCGCTCCGATGTCCGCGCAATGCGGCGCTCGAGCAAGGAGCCGGCGGCGGGAGTTGAAGAAGGATGACCATGAGAAGGTATGCGATCTGGACCGTCGGCCTAGTCGCCCTGTTGAGCGCGTGCAGCACCACCACGCCAGCGGCGCCGGCCCCCGCTTCATCGTCGGTAGCGTCCGCTCCCGCCCTGAGCGGCACCTCCTGGACGGTGACGTCCATCAAGGGCACCGCCACCCTGGACGGCCACCAGCCGACCATGTTGTTTGAGGGCAGCACCGTGTCCGGGTTGGCCAGCTGCAACCGCTTCACCGGCGGCTTCACCCAGGACGGAGCCAACCTGAAGTTCGACACGTTCGCCAGCACCGCCATGATGTGCACCGACGCGGCGGTGATGACCCAGGAGCAGACCTTCCTGGGGACGGTCCCCACCGTGACCAACTTGCGGAGCGTGGACTCCGGCCTCGAACTTCTGGACGCCGGCGCGCAGGTGCTGGTCGTGCTCGCCCCAGTGGTCGACAAGCCGCTGGCCGGCACCGCCTGGAAGCTCTCCGGCATCGTGACCAACGACGCCGTGACCGCACCGGTCGAAGGCAGCTCGGTGACCATGACGATCCAGGACGGCCAACTCAGCGGCAAAGCCTGCAATAACTTCAGCGGCACCGTCGAGACCTCCGATGACGGCAGCTTCAAGGCCGGCCCGCTGCGCAGCACCAAGATGGCGTGCGCCAACGAGGCCCTCTCCGCCGAGGAGACCGCGGTTCTGGCCACGCTGCAGAAGGCGACCAGCTTCGTTATCGAGGGCTCTTCGCTGACCCTGAAGGCCGGCGACGGTACCGGTCTCGAGTTCCTCGCCAGCTGATTCGGGCGGCCGGGATGGACGCGAGGGCGGTAGCGCTGCTCGCATGCCCGGTTTGTGCGCAGCACCTCGAACTCTCGCCGGGGGTGCTGCGCTGCCCGGCTGGACACAGCTACGACCTGGCGCGCCAGGGCCACGTGAACCTGCTGGGTGGTGCCGAGCCGGCCAACGCCGACACCCCGGCGATGCTGCAGGCCCGCGGACGCGTGCATGCGTCCGGGCTTTTTGACGAAGTTGCGGAGGCCGTCGCAGCGCAGGTTCGCGGCAGTCGGCTGCTTGAAGCCGGTGCGGGCAACGGCTTCTACCTGGCGCGCGCGCTCGAGCGGCGTCCGGAGGCGGTCGGTATCGCGCTCGACGTGTCGAAAGCGGCCGCCCGCGCTGCCGTCCGGGCCCATCCGAGGATCGGCGCGGTGGTGGCGGACGTCTGGCGCAACCTGCCCATCCGGGACCGCTGCCTGGACACGGTGCTCTGCGTGTTCGCGCCCAGGAACCTGCCCGAGTTCCGACGTGTTCTGGAAGCGGACGGACGGCTCGTCGTGGTGCTTCCCAATGCCGGCCACCTGGACGGTCTCCGGGATCGGTACGGCCTGTTGAAAGTGGACGCCGACAAGGCAGAACAGCTCACCGAGGCGGCCGCCGGGCTATTCGAGCCGGTGGAGTCGGTTCGGATCAGCGCAGCTTCGCAGGTCGATGCCGAGCGTGCGCTCGACCTGATCGCGATGGGTCCGAACGCTTTCCACCGGCTACCGGAAGTGGCATCCGAAGGCGAGATCACCGTTGACGTGACCCTGCTGAGCTTCCGGCCTCTCCCAACTTGAGTGCCGACCCTGCCAAGATGAGCGGGTGACTGATTGGCCAAGTGATCCGGCGGTTCGCTTGCTGGCCGAGTTCGACGAGCACCTCGCGGCCGACCTGCCGCACGCCCAACTGCTGCGCCGGGAGCTGCATCGCCATCCGGATGTGAGCGG
>DAOPRQ010000066.1:0-12730 GCA_035349055.1 Propionicimonas sp. | reverse complement strand
CCAGACCCCACGGCGTGTCGTCGGCGTGTCGCGTTACCACCGAGACAAAACGGACGAAGAGGGCGCCGACGGCCGAGTGCGCATCCGCACGGAAAGCTCGAATCCGGACGCTCGGCCGGCCCCTGGAACCCGAACTAGCCGGACGCGTTCGCGGAAGCGATGGCCCGGTCCAGTGCGGAGAGCATGGCCAGGGTGCCTCGGCGCAGCAGGTCCAGGTCCTCCATCGACAGGTGCTCGATGAGCGCACCAAGGGAGCGGGAGAACATCGAGTCCATCTCACGAATCACGGCCAGCCCGTCGGTGGTCGGGTGCAGCCGGCGGATCCGCCGGTCGTCCGGGTCGTCCGTACGCGCGATCAACCCCTTCTCCACCAGGCGCTCCACCAGGCCGCTGGCGGTGGGCGCGCTGACCCCGATCCGCTTGCCGAGCTCGTGGCCTGAAAGCCCGGGCTCCTTGACCACGCAGCCGAGGACGCGCACCTGCTGCATGGTCAGGTCAGGCGGCAGCGGCATCGGGCCGACCATGCCTACCGCGCGATCGTGCACCTGGGCCTGCAACTCCCAGAGCTCGCGGGCCGCAGCCGCACGCTCCTCGTCAAGCGCGAGGCCTCCCAGCTGGTGCACTGTCGAACCCTTTCGGCCATAGAAATAGTTAGAGCTATGCTAACGGATGCGTCGGCTGACCGGCGCCTTCAGGACCGTGAAGGGGACCTTAGTGGTACGTCTGACCAAGGCCAGCCTTACGCATCGCACTGTCGTGATGCTGCTCAGCCTGCTCACGATCGGGCTCGGCGTCTTCGCTGCCGGTGCCCTGAAGCAGGAGCTGATCCCGTCGTTCGACCTGCCGCGCGGCACCGTCCTGGCGGTCTACCCCGGCGCGGCCCCGGAAGTGGTCGAGGCGCAGGTCTCCAAACCGATCGAGTCGGCGGTCAAGGGCGTGGCCGGCGTGACCAACGTCACGTCCAAGAGCTCCAGCGGCGTCTCCTACATCACCGTCGCCTGGGACTACGGTCTCGATCCCGACGACATGGCCAGCAGCATCCGCAGCGCGATCGAGTCGGTCTCCTCCAGCCTGCCGACCTCGGTCGATCCGAAGGTGATCACCGGTTCCTTCGACGACATCCCGATCGTGGTCCTCGCCCTCTCGTCGGACGACGACCTGAACACGCTGTCCGGCAAGGTCACCGACACTGTCGTCCCCGCGCTCAAGACCATCCCGGGCGTCCGGGACGTAACCGCCGCCGGTGAGGAGACTCACGAGATCATCGTCACCTACGACCAGGCGGCGATCGAGGAGTACGGCATCGACCCGACCACGATCGGGCAGTTCTTCGCCGCCAATGCCAACGCGATCCCGTCCGGAACGCTGCGTACCGATGCGACCAACCTGGACGTACAGACGGGCACCACCTACGCCTCGGTCAAGGACATCGAGAACCTCCTGCTGCAGGGCACGGACGGCCCGGTGAAGCTCAGCGATATCGCCACAGTCAAGGAACAGCCGGTAGAGACGACCAGCATCTCCCGGGTCAACGGCCGCCCCGCCCTCACCCTTTCGGTCACCAAGGAAGCGGGCGCAAACACGGTCAGCGTGGCCAACGGGGTCGCCGAAGCGCTCCCCGAACTCGAGCAGCAACTCGGCGGCGGTGCTGAGTTCGCAACCGTCTTCGACCAGGCCCCCTACATCGAGCAGTCGATCCATGACCTGAGCATCGAAGGCGGAATCGGCCTGGTCATGGCCGTGCTGGTGATCATGGTGTTCCTGGGCTCGATCCGGCCGACGCTGATCACGGCGATCTCGATCCCGTTGTCGCTCCTGATCGCCCTGATCGGACTTTGGGTAGGCGGCTACTCCCTGAACATCCTCACCCTCGGCGCGCTCACCGTCGCGATCGGACGCGTGGTCGACGACTCGATCGTCGTCATCGAGAACATCAAACGCCATCAGGGCTACGGCGAGTTCGGACGCACGTCGATCGTGAACGCCGTCCGCGAGGTGGCCGGCGCGGTCACTTCATCCACCCTGACCACCGTCGCGGTGTTCGCCCCGATCGGGCTCGTCGGCGGTCAGGCCGGCCAGTTCTTCCGTCCCTTCGCGATGACCGTGACGATCGCGCTGGTCGCGTCGTTGTTCGTCTCGCTGACGGTCGTGCCGGTGCTGGCGTCCTGGTTCATGCGTCCGACCGCGAAGCAGCAGGCCGCCCAGACCGAAGCTGCAGAGGAAGAAGAGAAGGACACCTGGCTGCAGAAGAGCTACCTTCCGGTGCTGAACTGGACGCTGGCCCACCGCTGGATCACCCTCGCGATCGCGCTCGGCCTGTTCGCCGGGACGCTGGCACTGGCACCCCTGCTGAAGACCGACTTCATCGGCAGCATGGGCAACGAGAGCCTGACCATCACCCAGAAGCTGCCTTCGGGCACGGGTCTGGCCGAGACGGACGCGGCCGCGGCCAAGGTGGAGCAGCTGCTCGCGCAGAACCCGTCCGTGGACGCATACTCCACGAGCATCGGCGGCTCCACCTCGGTGTTTATGGGCAGCCAGGCCGACACCAACCAAGCCACCTTCACCGTGCCATTGAAGGCCGGTGGTGACGGCAAGGTGGTTGCCACCGAACTGCGCCGCCAACTGGCTGACCTCGGCTCGTCCGTGGGTGAGGTCGAGGTGTCGGTGGGTAGCGGTCAGGGCGGCGCCACCGGGGTGGTGCTGTACGTGGAGAGCTCAGACTCCGAACAGCTCATGGTCGCCAACGACCAGGTGCTCGAAATGATGAAGACCGTCCCAGGATTGACCAACATCGCCAGCGACCTGAGCGAGGCCCGGGACCAGCTTTCGGTCGATGTGGACGAAGCGAAGGCCGCTGACAAGGGCATGACCCAGGCGTCGATCGGCCAGGCGGTCGCCAGGTCGGTGCGGGGGCAGCTGATCGGGACGTTGGCCCAGGGCGACACCACCCTGAACGTCTACTTGCGCTCGCAGGCGCCGGTGAAGAACATCAAGGAGCTGCGCGAGATCAAGCTGCCGGTGACGCAGCTCATGAACGCACAAGCCAAGAGCGATGCTGCGGACAAGGTCAGTGAGGATTCGGAGAAGCTCCAAGCTGACTCCAAGAAGACCCAGACCACCGCCTATAACGACCAGGTGAAGGCGCTGGAGAAGAGCCGCTCGGCGGCCAAGAAGTCGGCGGCGAAGCTGGAGAAGCAGCTGGCGAAGGCGAAGAAGCAGTTGAAGTCGCTGCAGTCCCAGCTCAACCAGATCGAACAGTTGCCGCCCGACCAGCAGGGCCCGACGGTCAGCGCTGCGGTGTTCAAGCTCACCCAGGCGGTCTCGGGCGTGAGCATGCAGGTGGTGCAGTTGGCGCAGGGCGTCGCCGCGTCCAAGGCCCAAGTGACGGCTGTGAACAAGCAACTGGAGGGGCTGGCGGAGAGTCGCACCAAGACCCTCGATGCACAGGACAAGCAGCAGGCGCTCAGCGACGCCGGCAAGGAGGCGGGGAAGGCGACCGCCAAGCCGATCAAGCTGAAGGCTGTCGCTGACGTCCAGCTGGTCAACGCGCCGGCGATGATCACCCGGGTGGACGGGACGCGCGCGGCCACGTTGACCGCCTCCTCGGAGTCGAGCGACCTCGGCACCACAACCAGCCAGATCAAAGCAGGCATCGCGGCGCTCGACCTACCGGACGGGGTCACCGTCCGCGTCGGCGGGGTGTCGCAGCAGCAGACCGAGTCGTTCCAGCAGCTCGGGCTGGCGATGTTGATCGCCATCTTCGCGGTGTACCTGATCATGGTGGCGACGTTCGGCTCGCTGCTGCAGCCGTTGGTCCTGCTGGTGTCGATTCCGTTCGCGGCGACGGGTGCACTGGGCCTGTCGCTGCTCACCGACACTGCGCTCGGCGTGCCCAGCATGATCGGCCTGCTGATGCTCATCGGCATCGTGGTGACCAATGCGATCGTGCTGATCGACCTGATCAACCAGAAACGCAAGGCCGGGTTGGGCGTGGACGCGTCCATTCAGGCGGGCGCGCGGCTGCGGGTGCGGCCGATCATCATGACCGCGCTGGCGACGATCTTCGCCCTGATTCCGATGAGCCTCGGGCTGACCGGCGGCGGGGTGTTCATCTCCAAGCCGCTGGCAATCGTGGTGATCGGCGGGCTGATCTCGTCCACTCTGCTCACCCTGATCCTGGTGCCGGTGCTCTATGACCTACTGGAGACTTGGCGGGAGAAGCGCGCCAATCGGCGGGCTGCACGCAAGGCCGAACCGGTGGTCGTGGCGGACTGATCACGCTTGGCTGACGTCGGTGGCGGCGAACTCCCGGCCCTTGAAGAGCAGTGGTTCGCCGCGGACCGCGGCCAGCGAGTAGCTGAAGACGTCGCCGAAGTTCAGCGCGGCCGGATGCCGGCCCTTGCCAAACCTCCGCCAAGCGGACGCGGCGACCTCGGCCTGAGCTTCGTCCATGCTGACCACCTCCGCTTCAAGTTCGGCGAGCAAGGCGGCCAGATCGGCGGCTGCCTCTCTCCCCTGTCGGGCCTCGGCGACGATCAGTGCCTCAGTGAGGGTGGTGGCTGCTGAAAGCCAGATTCTGGCGCCGCAACCGGGCGAGTCGCTCGCTCATCGCCAGCCGGATCGCCTCGGTGATGCTCTCCCCGATCTGGGCAGCGAGTTCTCGCGCCAGTGCGTCCGTCGTCGGGTAGGGGTGCGCGGCCGAGTGCTGTCAGTGGGTCGTGGCACAGTTGATGCACCATGCCGGGAAACGTGTTGGAACGGTTCTCCGCAGCCACCAGGGAGTGGTTCCGGAGCAACTTCGCCGCGCCCACCTCGGCGCAGGCCGGCGCCTGGGACGCGATCTCGTCAGGTCGCCACACGCTGGTCGTCGCGCCGACTGGCTCCGGCAAGACGCTGTCGGCCTTCCTTTGGGCACTTGACCGGCTGGCCACTGAGCCCGCGCCTGAGCCGAGCAGGCGCTGTCGGGTGCTCTACATCTCCCCGCTGAAGGCGCTTGCTGTCGACGTCGAACGCAACCTGCGCGCTCCCCTGGTCGGCATCGGACATGCGGCCACCCGGCTCGGACTTGAGCGTCCCGACATCCGGGTCGCGGTGCGCTCGGGCGACACCCCGGCCGAGGAGCGGCGCAAGTTCACCAAACAGCCACCGGACATCCTGATCACCACGCCCGAGTCGCTGTTCCTGCTGCTCACATCCGCAGCTCGCGAGGTGTTGACCGGCGTCGAGACCGTGATCGTGGACGAGGTGCACGCCGTCGCCGGCGCGAAACGAGGCGCCCACCTGGCGCTGAGCCTGGAGCGCCTGGACGCCCTGCTGGACCGGCCCGCACAGCGAATCGGCTTGTCAGCCACGGTTCAGCCGGTCGATGAGGTGGCTCGCTTCCTGTCCGGCGGACGCGAGGTCGCCCGCGTGCAGCCACCGAGCGAGAAACAGTGGGACCTGCAGGTGGTGGTGCCGGTGCCTGACTTGGCCGCGATCGGCGAGGTGACCGGTGACCTCTCCGGGCCGGCAGCGGGTGATCCGCAGCGCACCTCGATCTGGCCGCACGTCGAGGAGCGGATCGTCGACGAAATCGCTGCACACTCCTCCACCTTGGTCTTCGTCAACTCCCGTCGGCTCGCTGAGCGCTTGACGTCGCGGCTCAACGAGATCTGGTTGGAGCGCTTCGAGGCCGAGTTGCCGATCGAGCCGGTCGAGACCACCAAAGCCTCCCAGGCCCACGCGGAGATCCCGGGTCAAGCCCGGGATGACATGGATCCCAGCAGCGTGGGCCGCAGTAACGTCATCCCGGCGAACGCCGGGATCTCGCCGCGCGCGCCCGCTCAGGTGATGGCGCAGTCGGCGATCAGCCACGGCGCGCCACCGGTACTGGCCAGGGCGCACCACGGCTCGGTCAGCCGGGAGCAGCGGCAGCTCACCGAGGAAGATCTGAAGGCCGGACGCCTGCCGGCGGTGGTGGCGACATCGTCCCTCGAACTGGGCATCGACATGGGTGCGGTCGATCTGGTCATCCAGGTTGAGGCGCCGCCTTCGGTCGCGTCCGGGCTGCAGCGCGTGGGCCGGGCCGGGCACCAGGTGGGCGCCGTGTCGCGGGGCGTATTGTTCCCCAAGTTCCGCGGCGACCTGGTGCAGACAGCGGTCGCGGTGGAGCGCATGCGGGCCGGCGAGATCGAGTCGCTGCACGTCCCGGCCAACCCCTTAGACGTGCTCGCGCAGCAGATCGTCGCGATGGTGGCGATGGACGACTGGACGGTGGGGGACCTGGAGGCCCTGATCCGAAGATCGGCGCCCTTCGCCACGATCACCCGCCCGGTGCTCGAATCGGTGCTCGACATGCTGGCCGGACGCTACCCGTCCGACGAATTCGCGGAGCTGCGTCCGCGCCTGGTCTGGGACCGCACCACCGACACCCTCTCCGGACGCCGCGGCGCGCAACGGCTCGCGGTGACCAGCGGCGGCACCATCCCCGACCGCGGCCTGTTCGGGGTCTTCCTCGCCTCCGACGGTCCTGGCCGGCGCGTCGGCGAGCTCGACGAGGAGATGGTCTACGAGTCCCGGGTGGGTGACGTGATCACCCTCGGCACCTCGTCGTGGCGGATCGAGGAGATCACCCATGACCAGGTTCGGGTCACCCCGGCCCCCGGCCTGCCCGCTCGTCTTCCCTTCTGGAAGGGCGATTCGATCGGGCGGCCAGCCGAACTCGGGGCAGGGATCGGCGCCTTCCTGCGTGAGGTGTCCGGGCTCAAACCGGCCAAGGCCCGCGAACGCGTCCGCGCCGTCGGGCTCGACGACTGGGCGACCGACAACCTGATTGCCTACCTGAACGAGCAGACCGAGGCGATCGGACGCATCCCCAACGACCGTCAGCTCGTGGTGGAACGCTTCCGCGACGAGTTGGGCGACTGGCGGGTGGTCGTGCACTCGCCCTACGGCGCGCGCGTGCACGCCCCGTGGGCGCTGGTGGTGACCGCGCGGCTGCGGGAGCGCTTCGGCGTGGACGTGCAGGCCATGCACGCCGACGACGGCCTGGTCTTCCGGCTGCCCGACACCGACTGGCTGGCCGATTCGGACAATCCACTGGTCGAGCAGGTCGGGACCCGAGCAAGCCATGCATCCCGCAGTTCGTCCATGGATGAGCTGGTCGAGCTGCTCTTCCCGGATCCAGACGAGATCCCGGGCCTGGTCAACGAGCAGATCGGCGGCTCCGCACTGTTCGCCGCCCGCTTCCGGGAGTGCGCCGGACGGGCCCTGCTGCTGCCCAAGCGGCGTCCGGACCGGCGGCAGGCGCTGTGGCAGCAACGGCTCCGCGCGTCCCAATTGTTGGAGGTGGCCAGCCAGTATCCGAGCTTCCCGATCGTGCTGGAGGCCGTCCGCGAGTGCGTGAACGACGTCTTCGACGTGCCCAGCCTGGTAACGCTGCTGCGCGGCGTCCGCTCCCGCCAGATTTCTACCGTGGCGATCGAGACCCGACAGCCGTCGCCGTTCGCCTCCTCCCTGCTGTTCGGCTACGTCGCGCAGTTCCTCTACGAGGGCGACTCACCCCTAGCTGAGCGCCGCGCGGCCGCGCTCAGCCTCGACCCCACGCTGCTGGCCGATCTGCTCGGCACCAGCGAGGGGCTGGCGCTTTCGGAGTTGCTCGACCCGGACGCCCTGACCCGGACCGAACGGGAGTTGCAGCACCTGGACGAGTCCAGGAAAGCCAGGGACGCCGACCAACTCACCGACCTGTTGCGGAGCCTCGGCCCGCTGACCACGGCGGCTTTGCAGGCGCGGTCTCGGGCTGGGCCGCACATCGTGGGCGGGTGGCTGGACGACCTCACCCAGGCACGGCGGGTGCTGGCGCTACCGGGCGAGCGCTGGGCGGTGATCGAGGACGCCGGAAGGGTTCGCGACGCCCTCGGCGTGCCCCTGCCGGTCGGCGTGCCGGACGCGCTGGCCGCCCCAGTGCCCGACCCGCTCGGTGACCTGCTCGCACGCTACGCCCGTAGCCACACGGTGTTCACCGCTGGCGAGGCCGCCCAGTGGCTCGGTATCGGCGTCGCCGTGGCCCGAGATCTGCTGCGCCGCCTGGTTGCGTCCGGACGCCTGGTCGAGGGCGACCTGCGTCCGCCCGGCTGGTTGCCAGTCTCGGCTCAGCCGGTCGCGCATGTCGAGACCCCGCTGGGCCAGAAAGTCGAGACCCCGGCCCGCAGCGCCGATCACTTCGACGCCACCCAGTTCTGTGACGCGCGTGTGCTCAGGCTGCTGCGCCGGCGGTCCCTGGCGGCGCTGCGCGAGGCGGTGGAACCGGTCAGCGCGAGTGACTTCGCGCGTTTCCTGCCTTTCTGGCAGGGCTTCGGCGAGTTGCGTGGTATCGACGGGGTCCTGCGTGCGATCGAGCAACTGGCCGGGGTGGCGGTGCCGGCGAGCGCGCTGGAGTCGCTGATCCTGCCTGCCCGGGTGATCGACTACCACCCCAGCATGCTCGACGAGCTCACCGCCAGCGGCGAGGTGGTCTGGCAGGGCCGCGGCAGCCTCGCGGGCACGGACGGCTGGGTCTCGCTGCAACCCGCCGAGATGGCCCACCTCACCCTCGCGCCGCCGGCCGCGGTACCGGACGAACTGGCCGAAACGGTCCTCGCGGCGCTCGGCAGCGGTGGTTACTTCTTCCGTCCGCTCGCCGACCAACTCGACATCGCGGACCCCGAGCTCACCCGCGTGCTTTGGGACCTGGTCTGGTCGGGCCACCTCAGCAACGACACTCTTGCCCCACTGCGGGCGTTGCTGGGTCAGGGCCGACCGGCGCATCGCAGCCGCCCGTCCGCTCCCGGTCGCGGGCGTTACGGCCGCCTGCCCGCGAGATCGCTGGTCGCCGCCCGTGCGTCCGCTCCTCAGGTGGCCGGACGCTGGTCCGCGTTGCCGAGCCTGGAGGTCAGCCCAACAGAGCGGGCCGTGGGCACCGCCGAGGTGCTGCTGGAGCGCTACGGCGTGGTGACCAGGGGCAGCGTCGCCGCAGAGGAGATCGCCGGTGGTTTCGGCGGCATCTATCCGGTGCTGGCCGCAGCCGAGGAGTCCGGCCGGATCCGTCGCGGCTACTTCATCGAAGGGCTCGGCGCAGCCCAATTCGGCACGGTCGGCGCCGTCGACCGGCTGCGCGCGTCCGCCCGTCCGCTTGAGGACACGCCAGCCGACCCCCGCGCGCTGGTGCTGGCCGCGGCCGACCCAGCCAACCCCTATGGCGCGGCACTCCCCTGGCCAGCCCGAGCCGAGGGCGGCCACCTGCCCGGACGCAAGGCCGGCGCGCTGGTGGTGCTATTAGACGGCGATCTCGTGCTCTACGTGGAACGCGGCGGGCGCACGCTGCTCTCCTGGTCGGACGATCCGGGCCGGCTCAACCCGGCCGCAGCGGCGCTCGCCGGCGCCGTCCATCGCGGTGCACTGGGCAAGCTGACCGTGACGAAGGTCGACGGCGAATCCGTGCTAGGCACCGAGTCGCAGCTGGCGGCCGCCCTAGCGTCCGCCGGATTCGGACTCACGCCGAGCGGGCTGAGGCTGCGGCGGTAAACGATGCCTGAAGGCGACACAGTCAAGCGCACCTGTGACCGGCTGCACGCCGCACTCGCCGGACGCGTGCTGACCGCGGCCGAGTTGCGCTGGCCGACCCTTTCCACGGCGAACCTGGTCGGCATGACCGTGGTCGGGGTGGTGCCGTACGGAAAGCACATCCTGATCCGGTTCGATTCCGGTTGGACGCTGCATTCCCACCTGCGTATGGAGGGCCAGTGGCGAATCGAGCACTCCGGCCCAATGCCTGGCTCGGGCCCAACGTCAGACCCACCCGCACTCCAGCGTCAGCCCGGCCCACCCCAACGTCAGCCCGGCCCACCCCAACGTCAGCCCGGCCCACCCCAACGTCATCCCGGCGAAGGCCGGGATCTCCCCCCGCGATCAGTCGAACTGCGCGCAGGTGCGGTTGGCGGACGCGACCTTCGCGCCCTGCTGGCCAACTCCGAGTGGACGGCCCTGGGGCTGCGGCTGGGCGAACTCGATCTGGTGCGGACGGCCGAGGAAGGCCAACTGATCGGCCGGCTCGGTCCGGACATCCTCGCCGACGACTTCGCCCTCGCTACTGCTGTGGCCAACGTCGCCCAGAGCGGCACGACTATCGGCGCTGCCCTGCTCGACCAGCGCAACCTCGCCGGTATCGGCACCCTGTGGGCCAGCGAGGCCCTCTTCCTGGTGCGCCTGCACCCGTGGAGGCCGGCTGCAGAGTTCACCTCGAGCGGACTGGCGGTCGTCATCGAGCGTGCCCGCCGGCTGATGCTGGCCGCGCTACCGCATGCGGTGCAATCGACCACGGGCAGCCGCCGGCCGAACGAGAACACTTATGTACACGGTCGTTCGGGGAGGCCCTGTCGCCGCTGCGGGGCGACCGTGCGGGTAGCAATGATCGGGCCGCCGACCCGGGAGCGGACAATGTTCTACTGCCCCGGCTGCCAGGGTGGCCTCGCCCCAACCGACGGCGGCCGTTCGATCGCACCGCTCGGTTCCGGGAGCCGTGACCAGCGGCCCCGCGGCGCCCCAGACGGAAAGCCGCGCACTTCGCGCAAATAGGTACCGCGAGTTCCTCGATTCCATCGACAGGTGACCTGTCCGGAGACCATGATGGACCGATCCGGCCAGCCCCGAATCAGAGTTGGCCGGAAGTCTCGGGCAGGGCCGCCCGGGCCACATCCGGCCAGGACCGCCCGATCCGAATCCGGTAACTACCCTTGTCAGCACCTTAAGGAGAACGGGTGAAACCAAATTACACCAGGGCCGTCCGCTTGTTCGGAACAGCCGTCATCGGCGCCGGCCTGGCACTCGCACCACTCACTGCAGCACCAGCGCAGGCAGCGGACGAAGTGACGATCAACCTGCTGAACTTCAATGACTTCCACGGCCGGATCGCGACCGACACCACCGTTCAGTTCGCCGGCACGATCGAGAAGGAGCGCGCGACCTATGGCGTCGACAACACGCTGCTGCTCTCGGCCGGCGACAACATCGGCGCCTCGCTGTTCGCGTCCGCCACGCAGGCCGACCAGCCCACCATCGACGTGCTGAACGCACTCAATGTCAAGGCGTCCGCGGTCGGCAACCACGAGTTCGACAAGGGCTTCGCCGACCTCACCGGACGGGTGATCGGCGCCACTCCGAACGCCAAGTGGGACCACCTCGGCGCCAACGTCTACAAGGTCGGCACCCAGATCCCGGCACTGCCCGAGTACAAGGTCTACACCGTCGGCGGTATCACCGTCGGCGTGATCGGCGTGGTCACCCAGGAGACCCCCTCGCTGGTCTCGTCCATCGGCATCAAGGACATCACGTTCGGTGATCCGGTCGAGGCCGTGAACCGGGTCGCTGCCCAGCTCTCCGACACCGACCCGGCCAACGGCGAAGCCCAGGTGCTCGTGGCCGAGTACCACGAAGGTGCCGCCCGGAGCCTCCCGGTGCCGCTGGCCGACCAGGTCGCCGCCGGCGGCGCGTTCGCCGAGATCGTGAACAAGACCGCGGCTTCGGTCGACGTCATCTTCACCGCGCACACCCACCAGGCGTACAGCTACACCGCTGCCAAGCCCGGCGGTGGCGATCGTCCGGTGCTGCAGGCCGCGTCCTACAGCGACAAGCTGGCCCAGGTCGTACTCAAGGTGGACGACACCACCGGCAACGTATCCAGCTACGCCGCCAAGCTGATCGACCGCACCAAGGACAAGGCCGCCGATCTGGTGGCCGCATACCCGGTGGTCAAGACGGTCGACGACATCACCAAGGCAGCGCTCGCCTACGCCGACAAGGTCGGCTCCGAGGAGACCGGCAAGCTGACCGCAGACATCACCACCGCTTTCAGCGGCGGCAGCTACGTCAACGGCGTCTACGCCGGCGGGACGCGGGACGACCGTTCCAAGGAGTCCACGATGGGCACCCTGATCGCCGATTCCCTGCTGAAGACGTTGTCGAACGCGGAACGCGGCGGCGCTCAGATCGGCATCGTGAACCCGGGCGGCATGCGTGCCGAGCTGCTTTACAAGGGCAGCTCCGCCACCACCGGCGACGCCGACGGCAAGATCGTCCGCTCCGAGGCCAACTCGGTGCTGCCGTTCGTGAACAACCTGTGGACCACTACGCTCACCGGCGCACAGCTCAGGTCGGTCCTGGAGGAGCAGTGGCAGCCGGCTGGCTCCAGCCGTCCGTACCTGCAGCTCGGGTTGTCCAGCAACGTGAGCTACACCTACAACTCAGGCGCGGCCGCTGGTAGCCGGATCGGCCGGATCATGGTCAACGGCAAGCTGGTCAACGCGACCGACACTTTCCGGATCGGTTCGTTCAGCTTCCTGCTGGCCGGTGGCGACAACTTCAACACCTTCAAGGCCGGCACGCGCACCTTGGACTCCGGCCTGGTCGACTACGAGGCGTGGATCGACTACCTGAAGGCCAACTCGCCGGTGAAGCCGAGCTTCGCGAAGCACGGCGTGGGCGTCACTTCGTCCATTTCCGCCAAGGTGGGCCAGAGCTACACGCTCTCGGTATCCAGCCTCGACCTGACCTCCCTCGGTTCGCCGGCCAACACCACGCTCAAGGTGACCGTGGACGGCGAAGTGGTCGCGGACAATGTGCCCGTCACGAAGGGCGCTGCGCAGACGACCTTCATCGTGAAGCACAACGGTCCCGTCGTGCTGACCGCGAACCCGTCCGGCACCGTGGTGCA
>DAOPRQ010000065.1:6675-12863 GCA_035349055.1 Propionicimonas sp. | reverse complement strand
ATTGGGAGCACTCGCGTGAGCAAGCGCACTTTCCAGCCGAGCAACCGGCGTCGCAGCCGCACCCATGGCTTCCGTCTGCGGATGCGTACCCGTGCGGGGCGCGCAATCATTTCGGCTCGTCGCCGTCAGGGCCGCGTCCGCCTGGCCGGCTGAGCCGGCAACGCGGTGTTGCCTGCCCGGTCGCGGTTGCGTAACCCCACGGACTTCCGCGACACGCTACGTCAGGGCGTCCGCAGTGGACGCGCGAGCCTAGTCGTGCACGCCCGTCGTGCGGCTCTTCCGGAGTCGCGGGCGGGCTTCATCGTGTCCAAGGCCGTCGGGAACGCAGTGAGCCGCAACCGGGTCAAGCGTCGGCTCCGGCACCTTGCCGCGGCCGCGCTGCCGTCCGCACCTTTCGGTGTGGACGTGGTCGTGCGCGCCCTGCCACCGGCCACCACCGCTGACCTCGCCGGTGACTTCAATTCGGCCTTCGCCGCCTGCCTGGATCGGTTGGCGGCATGAAGTACGTAGTCATCGGTCTGTTGAAGGGCTACCGAAAGGTGATCAGCCCGCTGTACGGCAACGTCTGCAAGTACTACCCGTCCTGCTCGGCCTACGCGCTGGAGGCGGTTACCGTCCACGGCGCAGCGAAGGGCACCTGGCTGGCCGCTCGTCGGCTGGGCAGTTGCCACCCGTGGGCAGCAGGCGGTTACGACCCAGTTCCCGGCACCGAAGCTGCACGGGTTTGGGCCGCGGAACAAGCGGCCAAAGCGGCCGCCAACGCCAACCCGGCCGAACCGGCCCCGACCGGGACGCACCTAGCGTCCGTGAGGTGTGAGAAGTGAACCTACTGCCCCTGCTGGTGCCCCTGAGTCTCTGGGACGACTTCCTGGGCCTGCTCGGCGCGATGATGACGCCGCTTTACTGGGCGGTCTCCGGCATCCTGGTCGGCTTCCATTCACTGCTGACCATGCTCGGCATGAATGCCGACTGGGGTGGCACCTGGGCCCTGTCGATCGTGCTGCTCACCGTGATGATCCGCACGGCGCTGATTCCGTTGTTCGTCCGCCAGATCAACAGCTCGCGGAACATGCAGTTGCTGCAGCCGAAGGTCAAGGAGCTCAACGAGAAGTGGGGCCACGACCGCGAGCGGCTCGGCCAGGAGACGATGAAGCTGTACAAGGACGAGGGTGTGAACCCGATGGCGTCCTGCCTGCCGCTGCTGCTGCAGATGCCGATCTTCCTGGCTCTTTTCTACGTGCTCAACAGCGTCTCGCACGGCAACGCGCTGGGGTACTTCTTCGAGACGAACCCGCACCTGGTGACCTCGCTGCAGAGCGCCACGATCTTCGGCGCCCCGATCTCGTCCACCTTCCTGCCGTTCACGACCTTCGGCCCGACCCAGTTCGTCACGCTGACGCTGATCATCTTGATGGTGGGCGTGCTGTTCATCACTCAGTTGCAGCTGATGCGCAAGAACATGCCGCCCGAGGCGCTGACCGGCCAGATGGCGCAGCAGCAGAAGATGATGCTGTACCTGTTCCCCGGCATCTACGCGATCGGTGGCGTGAGCATCCCGATCGGGGTACTGATCTACTGGCTTACCTCGAACCTGTGGACGATGGGACAGCAGTACATCCTGATCCACAACAACCCGGCCCCCGGCACCCCGGCGTACATCGACTGGGAAGAGCGGATGCGCGCCAAGGGCCTCGACCCGGACGAGATCATGGCCAAGCGGCGCGGCGGGAAGAAGCCGGCCGCGACCGCTCCGTCCGACCCGACCAAGGTCGCGCGCCAGGGGCGCTCCGGTGCGCCGGCCGCTAAGGCTCCCGCGGGTCCGTCCGAGGCGAGTACCAACATGGACGCCGCGGCCGGCGTGCAGCGTCAGGTGATCCAGCGGCAGCAGCCCAAGAAGAACTCGCGCGCCGCCCGCAAGCAGTGATGAGCAAGGAGACAATCGTGAGCGAAGATCAAATCGAAGCGAGCCCGGAAGTAGCTGCCGACGTTGAGGCGGTGACTGAGTCGGACCAGGTCGCGGACGTGGCCGCGGACTCGGAATCGGAACCGGCGGCCGACGAGAAGGCCGACGGCTCCACCCGGTCGAAGAAGGAGACCGCCCTGGAGAACGAGGGCGAGATCGCGGCGGACTACCTCGAGGAACTGCTCGACATCGCCGACCTGGACGGCGACATCGACACCTACGCCGAGGGCGGCCGTGCGCACATCTCGATCCTCACCGAGGGGGACGTGCTGGTCGGCAAGAACGGCGAGGTTCTGGAGGCGCTGCAGGAGCTCGCGCGCCTGTCCGTGATGACCGAGACGGGGCACCGCAGCCGGCTGATGCTCGACATCGGTGGTCACCGAGAGAAGCGCCGCAAGGTGCTGCAGGATCTCGCGGCGGACGCGGTGGCCGAGGTCAAGGACATTGGAGAGCCCGTGCGGCTCGCGCCGATGAACCCGTTCGAGCGCAAGATCGTGCACGACGCGGTGGCCGCCGCTGGCCTGGTCAGCGAGTCTGAGGGTGAAGAGCCGCAGCGTCGCGTCGTGGTGCTGCCGAAGGACTGAGTCGATTGGACGTTCGCGCTGAGCTGTTCGGCGACGGCGCTGAGGTGATTAGGCAATATGTAGACATATTGTCTAGTCGAGGTATCGACTGGGGTTTGCTCGGCCCGCGCGAGGGTGAACGGCTCTGGGATCGGCACGTGCTGAACTCGATCGCCTGTGCAGACTTGTTGGCGGCCGGCTCATCGGTGGTGGACGTCGGTTCTGGCGCTGGTCTGCCTGGTCTGCCGTTGGCCATGCTGCGGCCCGACCTGCAGGTGACCCTGCTGGAGTCCCTGCTGCGGCGAGCCAACTTCCTGGAGTTGGTCGTCGCCGAGCTGGGCCTGGGAGAGCGGGTTGCGGTCATTCGGTCGCGCGCTGAGGATCACGACGGACGCTATGACGCAGTGGTCTCCCGAGCCGTGGCCCCGCTTCCCCGCTTGGTGGGCTGGTGTCTGCCCCTGATGCGACCGGACGGTTGCGTCCTTGCACTCAAGGGTTCGACCGCATCCGATGAACTCACCGATGCCGCGCCGCTGCTGCGCAAGCTCCGCCTAGTTGGCGAGGTGCACGAGCTCGCCGTGCCGGGCACCGCCGAGACCACTTGGGCGATCGAGCTGCGTCAGTCCTGAGCGCTGTCCCAGCGCACGTCTGCGCGGTCTCCCCGACCGACCTGAAACGTCCAGTCTGCTTACAGTTGCCTTGCACCCATCCGTCAGCCATGAAGGCCATTCCGTCATCCCGGGCTCGACCCGGGATCTCCATCCACCGGGCAGCCAGTAGTTCTACCAGCGTTCCCGAGGAGCAGTTCCAGCCACTCCCGGTCCTCGTCGTCGAGATGCCGGGAACAAGGGAACCCCCAGTGTTGCCAGCACGCTGCTCAGCGATCCGGTCTTACGCCGCCTGGGTCAACGCATCACGGACGCTGGTGTTTCGCTTGAGGCGCAAGCGGCCAAGGACCGGACTTTCAAGGTCGGTTGGGGAGGCCGAGCACATTCCCTATCCCTTAAGAACCCTCGCTGCAGCGACGAGAGCTGAAGAGCCATCCCACAACAAGGGGCCTGTGCTCGGCCTCCCCAACCGACCGTGCAGAGGTGAACGACGCGGGCTAGGCTCGCAGGAGCGAGCGCAGGGCCGCCTCCTGCTTCGATGGATGTCACACCCAACCGTTAGGCTGCTGTTTCACGTGAAACGACTTGATGCAGGAGCGCAATGACGATCACCCCGCCGCCTACTCCGCGGCGCGTCACCTTCGACGAGCCCGAGTTCGGTGACCCTCACACTGGCGAACCGGACGACCTCGAGCTGGATGTTTCACGTGAAACAACGCTCCCCAAGCCTGACAAGACCCGCGTCTTGGTCGTCGCCAACCAGAAGGGCGGCGTCGGCAAGACCACCACCTCGGTCAATCTCGCCACCGCACTAGCCCTCGGCGGTCTTACCGTGCTGGTCGTCGACCTCGACCCGCAGGGAAACGCTTCGACTGCACTGGGGATCGAGCACCACGAGGGCGTCCAGGGCACTTACGAGGTACTCACTGCCAACTCGCCCATCGAAACCCTGATCAAGCGCTCACCCGAGTCGCAAGGACTCTGGGTGCTTCCGGCCACCATCGATCTCGCAGGTGCCGAGATCGGCTTGGTCAGCACGCACGCTCGCGAAAGCCGACTCTTGCACGCCCTGCGGAAGTTCAACGACAAGTACCACCCCGACTACGTCTTCATCGACTGTCCGCCCTCGCTCGGCCTCCTCACCCTGAACGCGCTGGTCGCTGCGGAAGAGATCCTCATCCCGATCCAGTGCGAGTACTACGCGCTCGAAGGCGTATCGCAGTTACTGCGGACGATCAACCTGGTCAAGGGCTCAATGAACGACCATCTCTACCTCTCCACCGTCTTGCTGACCATGTACGACGGACGGACGCGGCTCGCGTCCCAGGTCGCCGAAGAGGTGCGCCGGCACTTCCCGAATGAGACATTGCGTGCGGCGATCCCGCGCTCAGTTCGCGTATCAGAGGCACCCAGCTACGGACAGTCGGTCATCACCTATCACGCTGCGTCCGCCGGTGCCCAGGCCTATCTGGACGCGGCTACTGAACTTGCCGAGCGCGGGGTCGCGCGGAAGGAGAACCAGGAATGAACGCCAACCGCCATGGATTGGGCAGGGGACTTGGTGACCTGCTGCAGCGAACGGACCCTGAACTCGCCCCGCAACCAGCGGAGGGGGACGTCGAGCCCCCCGCCGGTGCGCGATTCGGCGAGATCGCTGTCGCGGACATTCGCCCCAACCCGAAGCAGCCGCGGACCGTCTTCGACGAGGACGCACTGGCTGAACTGGTCGGCTCGATTCAAGAAGTCGGGCTGCTACAGCCGGTGGTCGTGCGTCCCCTCGATGACGGCAAGTACGAGCTGGTCATGGGCGAGCGCCGGCTTCGCGCGACCCAGCAGGCCGGCCTCGCCACGATCCCGGCCATCATCCGCCGCACCGAGGAGGCCGACCTGCTCCGGGACGCGCTGCTGGAGAACCTGCACCGTGCGCAACTCAACCCGCTGGAGGAAGCCGCCGCTTACCAGCAGATGCTCAGCGACTTCGATTGCACCCAGGATGAGCTGTCGCAGCGAATCAAGCGCTCACGTCCGCAAATCTCGAACACGATCAGGCTGCTCCAGCTGCCGGCGTCGGTGCAGCGCCGGGTGGCGGCCGGTGTGGTCAGCGCCGGGCACGCACGAGCAATCCTGATGCTGTCCGACCAGGCCGCCATGGAACACCTGGCCACCCGCATCGTCGCTGAAGGGCTTTCGGTGCGGGCCACCGAGGAGATCGTGTCGGTCGGGGAGCAAGGCACCAAACGTGCGCCGCGCTCCAGGCGTCCGGTAGAACTCTCCTCGGCAGCGGACGAGTTGCAGCGTGTACTGACAGAGCGCCTCGACACCCGAGTCCTGGTCAGTGAAGGACGCAGCAAGGGCCGGATCGTAATCGAGTTCGCCGGTATCGAAGATCTTGAGAGACTAAGTGATTTACTGCTAAACAACTAAATCACTTTATCGATATTTGGCGATCCGGCCACTTCTTCAAGAACTGGAGGAACGAATCCTCCATCGCGTGGTAGAGCGCGCCGGCCTCGGCCTTCCCGAGGCCTTCGGAGGTGTTGACGAAAGCGCCATGGGACGCGTCCATCTCAACCTGAGGCTGACTACTCCACTTGGTCCAGACAGCGCTCTTCCCCACGCCAGAGACCAATTCGTCGCTGTCCCACACATCCTTCACTTCGCTGTCCTCGGTGGCGAATCCAGAGAAGGAAAGCGACGACGTGTCCGTGCTCCAGACACAGGCCAGACCGGTCTCGGAGGCGCGGCCCCATGGGACGGGCGGCCTGGACTTCAGCGCCGTAGTGGCCGCGTCCAGGCCGGTCGAACAGGGTTCCCGATGTTGGCCCCGTCGACGCTGACCGCGCCCGCGGTCGGGTTCGCCTTCGACTTCGTCTTGCCCGGCAGTGAGGCCATTTCGGGCTTGGCGCAGATCGTGTCAGCGAACGCAAGCTCGGCGGCGACCGCTGCAGCAGACTCAGATGGTGCAGCGGCTGGAGCTTCAGCGGCGGCACTGGAAGCGCTCACGTCGAGCGCCGGAACCGGCGCCTGTTGGGCAGACGAACCGCCCGAGCACCC
>DAOPRQ010000065.1:0-6575 GCA_035349055.1 Propionicimonas sp. | reverse complement strand
ACCGTTAGCGGAGCTCGGCGTCGCGCAATCGGGCCTGGACATCATTGCGGGCTGAGTACTCGGCCCAGAAGGAAAGGAATGGGACGGTTCCGGCCAAGGCGATGATCAGCAGGCGCCCCCAGGGCCAGTGGACGCGGCGGCCGAGGTCGTAGGCGGTCACCAGCAGAATCATGTAGAGCCAGCCATGCGGCACACCGGTCCAGGTCACCACGGAGCCGTTGTCTACGAAGTACTTCAGTGGCATTCCGATCAGCACGAGCACCACCAACAGCACTCCGACCAGGTAGGCCATGATCCGATAGCGCAGCAGCGCGCCTCGAATCCCGGGCACCTGCTCGGGGCTGATCGCGGGGGTCACCGTCTCTTGCTGGCTCATTCTTCCTCCTGGTTTGACAGCGTACCGAGGGTTCCCTGGCGTCCGATCGTGCGCACGAAGCGCCACGTCATGAAAGCCGCGAACGCCGCGAACGCCCACCACTGCAGCGCGTAGCCGGCGTTCTGAATCGAACCTTCGCCGGACGGGAGGCTTAGCGTGGCCTCGTCGAGGCCCTGAGCCGCGGAATCCGACGCTGACAAGGTGATAAACCCCGGCATCAGCTGTTGCGGCCAGGTCTGCGCCAACGCCGCCAGACGGACGGAGCCGAGCGCCTCGGGTGATCCGCCGGTCTCTGCTCCAGTTACCGTCGCTTCGTTGTCAGACGCAGCCTCGGACGGCAGGAAAATCCCGGTCTGGGTCAGCTCACCAGCCGGCGGCGCGGGCAGTTCGTTCGAACCGGCAACCAGCACGCCGCGCACCACCGGCAGCACC
This sequence comes from Propionicimonas sp., assembly GCA_035349055.1. Lineage (GTDB taxonomy): Bacteria > Actinomycetota > Actinomycetes > Propionibacteriales > Propionibacteriaceae > Propionicimonas. Next base: position 5,767 of record DAOPRQ010000065.1, on the reverse strand, counting down.
CGTCCGTCCACCAGTTCTAGAGCGCTCAACACCCGAACCGAGCCATCCTCGGACACCACCGCGACCTGCTGCTCAGGTAGATACCGTCCGACAACGGAGGCAGGTTTGCCGTAGATGTCGCCCACGGTCCCGTCCGCGGTCACGTAGTCAAGCAGCGCGACCGGCGGCTGCATCGCCCGGTGCGCGGCCGACTCGTTCTCCTTGTCCTCGAACACGCGCATCTGCCACAGGCCCAGCCAGAGCATGGTCAGCGTGATCGCGGCCCCAAGGACGGCGATCAGCCACTGCTTGGTGCGCACTCCCACATGGGCAGGCTAGCCGACGCGCTCGCTCACGTGGCGCGCCCAGGCACCGTCGACGAGCTGCCCGCAGAGCACGCCGAAGTCCCAGCCGGCGGCCTCGACTTCCTGCGGCAGCAGCGACGTCTCGGTCATGCCCGGTGCGGAGTTCACCTCGATGAAGACCGGAGTGCCGTCCGGACGCACGACGATGTCCGAGCGGGACAGGTCCCGCAGCCCGAGGACGCGGTGCGCGGCGATCGCCAGTTCGGCGCACGCGTCCGCTACTTCGTCGCCCAACTCGGCCGGGACGATGAACCGGGTCTCGCCGGCGGTGTAGCGCGCGGTGTAGTCGTAAATCCCCGAGTTCGGCCGGATCTCGACCGCGGGCAGCGCGACCGGCACCCCGTCCTGCTCGATCACAGTGACCGCGACCTCGGTTCCGTCCACGAACTCCTCGATCACCGCCAGGTCACCGTACGAGTACGCCCCGACCATCGCGGACGGGAGTTCGGCCGCCGCGTTCACCTTCGTGCAACCCAGCGCCGAACCGCTGCGCGCCGGCTTAACGATCATCGGGAACCCGATCCGCTCACCCAGGGCGGCCACCAGCGCGGCCGCGCCGAGCTCGCGGAACATGTCGTGCGGCAACGCAGCCAGCCGGGGCCGGGCCAGTCCGGCCTGTGCGATCAGCGGACCGGCGACAGCCTTGTTGAACGCCCGCCGGCACGCACCCGGCTCGGAGCCGACGTAGGCGACGTCCAGCAGGGTCAGCACCTGCTGCAGACCGCCGTCCTCGCCGACGCCGCCGTGCAGGACGGGGAACGCCACCGGGTTCTGCAGGCCGCGCAGCAACTCGATCAGATCGGGGTTGAGGTCGGACTCGATCACCTCGCGGCCCTGATCACGCAGTGCCTGGGCGACCCGGCGTCCGGAGCGCAGCGACACGTCGCGCTCGTGGGAGAGCCCGCCAGCGAGCACGACGATCGGGCCATGGGTCGGTTGGTCTGTCATAGCTGATCCCTAACTGATGTCGGGCGCCGGCCCGGTGGTGAGGTCGAAGTGGCGGGGGGCGTCCACGCCGAGGCCGAAGGTGTGGTGCATCTCGAGTTCCTGCGCGAGCACCTCGCCCAGCCGGCGGGTGCCTTCGATGATGCGCTCGGGCGTCGGGAAGCAGAACGAGAGCCGCATGTTGCGGCTACCCAGGCCGTCCGCGTAGAAGGCGGTGCCGGTGGTGTAGGCCACCCGGGCGCTGATCGCCCGCGGCAGCATGGCCTGCGAATCGAGGCCCTCGGGCAGCGTCACCCAGACGAAGAAGCCGCCGTTGGGATGCGTCCAGGTCGTGCCGGGTGGCATGTGCTCGACCAGGCCGGCCAGCATCGCGTCCCGGCGTTCGCGGTACATCTCCCGGTAAACCTTGATCTGACCACGCCAATCGAACTCGTGCAGGTAGGTGGCGATGGCGAACTGGCTGAACACCGGCGGGCACAGCGTGGCCGCTTCCTGGGTGAGCACCAGCTTCTCGCGGACGGCGTGCGGGGCCAGCACCCAGCCCACCCGGAAGCCCGGCGCGAAGATCTTCGAGAACGAGCCGAGGTAGATCACGTGCTCGTCGTCCATCGAGCGCAGCGCGGGCTTCGGCTCGGCTTCGAGGGTGAGCAGGCCGTACGGATTGTCCTCGACGACCATCAGGTCGTGCTCCTTGGCGATCGCCAGCAGCTCGCGGCGGCGCTCGACGGACTGGGTGACGCCGGTCGGGTTCTGGAAGTTCGGGATCGTGTACAGGAACTTCACCCGCTTGCCGGCCGCCTTGCAGCTGACCAGCGCGGCGCGCAGCGCGTCCGGCTCGATGCCGTGCTCGTCCATGCTGACGTGGACGATCTCGGCCTGGTACGCGCGGAACGTGCCGATCGCGCCGACGTAGCTGGGGGCCTCAGCCAGCACGACGTCGCCCGGATCGACGAAGACGCGGGTGACCAGGTCGAGAGCCTGCTGCGAACCGCAGGTGACCACGATGTCGTCGGCGTGAGCGTGGATGTGCTCCTCGGCCATCACCTCGACGATCTGCTCGCGCATGAACGGCTCGCCTTGTCCGGAGCCATACTGCATCGCCTGGGTGCCGCGCTCGCTGATCAGCCGGTCGACGGCGCGTCCGAGCGCTTCGCGGGGGAGGTCGGTGATGTTCGGCATGCCGCCGGCCAGTGAGACCACCTCGGGACGGTTGGCGACGGCGAACAAAGCTCGGACGGCGGAGACCGTCAGGCCATGGGTTCGCTCGGCGTACGCGTCAATGTAGGGGTCCAGCCGCGAGTCGCGGCGGGACGGTTCAGGCAGGCTCACCCTCACAGCCTGCCGTACCGACCGCTTAGGATGAAACCGACCCACTCACACGGTGGTCACATGGACTCCACCGCTTGAGGAAAAGACTAAGCCTCAGCGGCGGGAATGGAGCAGTGGGGGTGAAGTGCCGAGACTGTCGATGGTGACGTTGGCCGAGCTGCCTGAGCTGCCGTGTCCCTACTGCGGGCGCGTGCTCGGCACGGACACGCCTTGGGCTGCGTCGGCGGCCACGCTGTGGGGCTGGTGTGGGGCGAGGCTCGTGGTCGGTGACGAGGTGGCGGGGTTGTTGCTGGTCGGGCCGATGGAAGACGCGACTCAGGCGATGGTGATGTCTGCCTGGGTATCGCCTGACCACGTCGGGGTTGGGCACGGCCGGCAACTGGTGCAGCGGGTTGCCGCCGGTCTGGTCGAGCAGCGGGTGCGCGCGGTGTTCGCGCAGGGCTCGAACACGCACGTCCGCTGCAGCGCGCCACCGCGGGATTTCCTGCGTGCGGTGGGTTTCACCCGCGGCCTGGACGAGCGCCTGTGGCGCCTGGAGCTCGACCGGACGGTAGCCGACCGCCGCGGCGTGCGCAGCGCCCTGGAGCGGTTCATGGACTCGCTGCGTCCGGTGGCCCCGCCCGAGCCGGCCGGCGGAGCCGTCCGCTCAGAGTTGCGCTGACCCCAAACGGTCCTGAGGAGCGTTCGCGAGGAACGAGTTCACCACAAAACGATCCCTGAGGAGACTCGCGAGGAACGAGCGAGTCGTCACGAAGGGTCGCCGCCTGGCTCGAATCTCCGGCTTGAGTGTAGATTTCTTTCCGATGAATCTACACTGGTGTAGATTTGGTGCTCATGGAGCCGGATCTGCTTCCGATCGGGGCGGCGAGCAAGCTGCTGGGCGTATCCACCAGTTACCTGCGCAAGCTCACCGAGCGAGGCGTCCTGTCGAGCGTCCGCACGCCCGGCGGGCACCGCCGCTACCGGCCGGAGACGCTCCATCGGGAGTGGGCCGCGTTCCGCTCGGAGCCAGCAGGTCCCGGAGTGCGCTGGAGCCAGACCTACCCGCTCGCAGGGCTCGCCGAAGATGAGGTGTGGGCCGATCTTCGCACCGCTGTCGAAGGTCAATCTGGAGCGATTCCGCCGCGAGCCAGGACGATCCTCGGCTACGCCGTCACTGAGATGGTCAATAACGCGATCGACCATTCGGGCGGCGCCATTGTCGTGGTCGCGCTGCGGGTCTCCGGTCGCAAGCTTGAGGTCGAGATCAGGGACGACGGGGTAGGAGCTTTTCGCAGGATGGCGAGCAAGTTCGGGTATGCCGATCCGGCGGACGCGATCGTCGACCTCACCAAGGGCAAACGGACCACGGCTCCAGACCGACACTCCGGCGAAGGGATCTTCTTCACTTCAAAGGCTGTGGACGTTCTGAGTATCGAAGCGAACGGCTACCAGGTCAGCTTCGACAACCTGACTCCGGACATAGCGCTGGGGGTCGGTTCGGACGCTGGCACCACCGTCCGACTGGTCCTTGAGCTGGACACCCCACGTGAGTTGGTCGACGTCTTCGCGGCCTACACCACCGCAGGCGAGTTCGATCGCACCACACCCAGGATCGAGCTGGTGCGGGTAGGCGGGGAGTTTCTCAGCCGCAGCGAGGCGAAGCGCTTCGCCGCAGGCTTGGAGAAGTTTGACCGAGTGGTGCTCGATTTCACGGGCGTTCAGATGGTGGGGCAGGGGTTTGTCGACGAGTTGTTCCGAGTGTGGCAGGCCGATCACCCCGGCGTGCGCATGGCTGTGACCGGAGCCAACCCGGCGGTTGCCCTGATGCTTAGTCGGGTGGCTCGATGAGGGCCCTTCGTGACGCTCGGCGCTCGTTCCTCGCGCCGAGCTCCTCAGGGACCGGTCTCCACCGCTTGCGCTAGCTGCTCAGCCTGAGCCCAAGGTCATCCCGGCGTAGGCCGGGATCTCAGAAGGTGCCGACCAGTCGACTACAGGTACTCGTCAATGGCTTTCAGCAGCACTGACTTGGGTTTGGCTCCGGTGAACGACTTCACCACTTCGCCGCCAACCCAGATCTGGATCGTCGGCAGGCTCAGCACGCCGTAGTTCACCGGGGTGGCGGTGTTCACATTGGTGTCGAGCTTGAGGAAAGTGACCTTGTCGCCGTAGTCACGAGCCAGTTCGTCGATGATCGGGGACAGTTGCTTGCACGGCGCGCACCAGTCGGCCCAGTAGTCGACCAGCACTGGCCTGGACGACTGCAGCACCTGCGCGGCAAAGGTGGCATCGGTGACTTCGGCGACATTGGCCATATTCGTTCTCCTAGACGGAAGCGGTAGCGGGAGCGACGTTAGCGGCCGCGTCCGACAGTGCGGCAAGGTAGCGCTCTGCGTCCAGCGCGGCGGCGCAACCCGTCCCGGCAGCGGTGATCGCCTGGCGGTAGGTGTGGTCGACGAGGTCGCCGCACGCGAACACTCCGGCCAGGTTCGTACGGGTGCTCGGCGCGTCGACCAGGACATAGCCGGACGCGTCCACCTCAACCTGGCCGCGGACGATCTCCGAGCGCGGGTCGTGTCCGATCGCGACGAAGAGGCCCTGGGCGGGCAACTCGCGGGTGGCGCCAGTGACCGTGTCAGTGAGGGTGATGCCGGCCAGCGACCCGTTCCCGTGGAGGTCGGTGATCACCGAGTTCCAGGCGACGGTGATCTTCGGGTCGGCCATGGCGCGGTCGATCATGATCTTGGAGCCGCGCAACTCGTCGCGTCGATGGATGAGCGTGACCGACTTGGCGAAGCGGGTGAGAAAGGTGGCCTCTTCGAGCGCGGAATCGCCGCCGCCGACCACGGCGATGTCCTTGTCGCGGAAGAAGAAGCCGTCGCAGGTCGCGCACCACGACACGCCGCGTCCGCTGTAGACCTCCTCGGCGGGCAGGCCGAGCTTGCGGTAGCCCGAGCCCATGGCCAGGATCACGGTGCGCGCCGAGTAGGTGTTGCCTTCGGCGTCGGTGACGGACTTCACCTCGCCGGTCAGTTCGACCGCGACGACGTCGTCGGTGACGATCTCGGCGCCGAACCGCTCGGCCTGGGCGCGCATCGCGAGCATCAGGTCGGGACCCATGATGCCGTCGGTGAAGCCGGGGTAGTTCTCCACCTCGGTGGTGTTCATCA